>DATLUC010000029.1:0-14669 GCA_035533335.1 Candidatus Baltobacterales bacterium | reverse complement strand
TACGTGCTCTTCCAGACCAACGGCGAGAACTGGATGATCCACCGCATGGACCCGCCGCAGGACCCCGAGAGGGGGCCCATGCCCGAGAAGATCGCGCCGATGATGGCCAAGCTCGGTTCGGCCATCCCCAAGCCCGAAGCTCCCTGGGGCTTTGAGTTCAAGTGGGATGGGATCCGCGCCCTGGCCTATGTCGAAAGCGGCCGGGTCAGGCTGATCAGCCGGACCGGTGAGGAGATCACGCCGCGCTACCCGGAGATCCACGCCATGGGTCGCGCGCTCGGTTCCAAAGAGGTCATCCTCGACGGCGAGGTGGTCGCTCTCGACGAGAAAGCGCGACCGAGCTTCGAGGAGATCCAGCAGCGGATGGGCCTCACCTCTGAGACCGACATCCGCCGAAAGATGAAACTGGTGCCAGTGACGTACATGGTCTTCGACCTTCTATGGCAGGACGGCCACTCGCTGATGGCGCAGCCCTACACCGAGCGGCGCGCCGCCCTGGAGAAGCTGAAGCTGGCGGGCGAGTCGTGGCAGACGCCTCCATTCGAGAAGGGCGGCGGCCAGGCGATGCTCGACGCCAGCGCCAAGGCGGGGCTCGAAGGCGTGATGGCCAAGCGCCTCGATTCCAAATACGAGCCGGGGCGTCGCAGCGGTGCCTGGGTGAAGGTCAAGAACCGCAACCGCCAGGAGCTCGTGATTGCCGGCTGGCTCGAGGGCGAAGGCAAGCGCCGGGGCTTCCCGGGGGCGCTTCTGCTCGGCTATTACGACCATGGAAAGTTGATCTATGCCGGCAAGGTCGGCACCGGCTTCACCGATGCGATGCTCGAAAAGCTGACGGGGCTGCTCAAACCCCTGGCGCAGGACAAGAGTCCATTCGACTCGGGCTCGCCTCCACGCGCGGCGCATTTCGTGAATCCGAAGCTCGTCGCGGAGTTCGAGTTCGTGGAGTGGACGCGCTCCGGGCAGCTGCGCGCGCCCGCCTTCAAGGGGCTTCGCGCCGACAAGCCGGCCAAGGACGTGGTTCGCGAAGGTGGCTAAAGAGACTTCGGTCGAGGTGCAGATCGAGGACCGCACCCTCAAGCTCACGAACCTGGAGAAGATCCTTTATCCCGAAAGCGGGTTCACCAAAGCGCAGGTCATCGACTACTACACGCGCATCGCACCGGCAATCCTTCCGCACACGCGCGACCACCCGCTGACGCTCAAGCGCTACCCGAACGGGGTGGACGCCGAGTTCTTCTACGAGAAGAACTGTCCGAAGCACCGGCCGCCCTGGGTCCAGACAGCGACCGTGTGGAGCGGCGGCAACAACCGCGACATGTACTACTGCCTTTGCCAAGACATGCCAACGCTGGTCTGGCTAGCCCAGATTGCAACCCTCGAGTTCCACACCTCCCTGTCGCTCGCCTCGAACCTACCCGAGCCGCGCACCATGGTCTTCGACCTCGACCCCGGGCCGCCCGCGACGATTGTCGAGTGCTGCCGCATCGGCCTCATGCTGCGCGACCTGTTCGCCGAGCACGGGCTCGAGTGCTTCGCCAAGACGTCGGGCTCGAAGGGTCTTCAGCTGTACGTGCCGCTGAACACGAAGGTCACGTACGTCGAGACCAAGGTCGTGTCCAAGGGTTTGGCCGAGCTCTTCGAGGACAAGCACCCGGAGCTCGCCGTGCACAAGCAGCTGAAGGAGCTGCGAACGGGTCGGGTGCTGATCGATTGGAGCCAGAACGACCAGTACAAGACGACCGTCAACGTCTACTCGCTGCGCGCCCGTGCGCGCCCCACCGTGTCCACGCCAGTGACGTGGGGCGAGGTGGAGAAATGCCTGAAGGCGAATGACCCGAGCCTGCTGGTCTTCGATTCCGACCAGGTCCTCAAGCGCGTCGACAAGCTGGGCGACCTGTTCGAGCCGGTGACCAAGAAGAAGCAGAAGCTTCCGAAGTCCCTGCTCGACGCGACCGGCGGGGCGACGGCGCTGGACAAGATGGCCAACCGGCGGCACAGCGGAGGACGGTCCCGCCGGCCGCCGCCGCAATGACACCGCGAGTCGTCATCGCGGGCGCCGGCTTCGGCGGCCTCACCTGTGCCCGCGGTCTCAAGCACTCGCCTGTGAGCGTGCTCCTGGTGGACCGCAACAACTACCACCTGTTCACACCGCTGCTGTACCAGGTCGCCTCAGCGCTGCTCGATCCGGGCGAGATCGCGAGGCCCGTGCGTGAGCTGATCCGCCCATTCTCCAACCTAGAGTTCCGCCAGGCGGAGGTGGCCGGCATCGACATGGACCTCCGGCTGCTCGCCACCGACAGCGGGACCATCCCGTATGACTACCTGGTCCTGGCCACCGGCGCCCAGAGCGACTATTTCGGCAACCAGTCGCTGTCCGAGCGCACGTATGGCCTCAAGGACCTCGGTGACGGCCTGGCTCTACGCAACCGGATCCTGTCGCAGTTCGAGGCGGCTGAATGGACCGCCGACGCGTCGGGGCGGCGCGCACTACTGAGCTTCGCGGTGATCGGAGGAGGACCAACAGGCGTCGAGATGGCCGGTGCGTTGTCGGAGCTCATTCACCTCGTCCTGCGCAAGGACTACCCCAAGCTCGACCTGGCAGAGGTTCGCGTGCTGCTCCTGGAGGCGGCGCCGCACGTGCTCGGCACGTTTGAGCCGGCGCTCCGCGAGGCCGCGCGAAGGTCCCTGGAGAAGAAGGGCGTCGAGGTCATGCTCGGAGCCATGGTCGAATCGGTGGACGGGGATGACGTCCGCCTGAAAGGCGGGCAGGAGATCGTCGCCGGCACGGTGATCTGGACCGCAGGCGTTCGCGCCTCCGACCTCGGCGCCAACCTGGGCGTGCCACTGGGTCGCCAGAGACGCGTGCCGGTCGATGCCACGCTCCAGTTGCCCGGACACCCCTTCGTGTTCGTGATCGGCGACCTCGCCGGCGCTGCCGCGGGCGAAGCGCTTCTGCCAATGCTGATCCCGGTCGCCATGCAGGAGGGAAGGCACGTGGCGGCGACAATCGGCCAGATGGTTCGAACCGGTGGCGCCAGCGAGTTTCGCTACCGGGACCCAGGGATCATGGCGACCATCGGACGCAACTCCGCGGTCGCTCAGCTCGGCGCGGTGCGACTATCGGGGTTCCTTGGTTGGATGATGTGGCTCGCAGTGCACCTGGTGAACGTGATCAGCTTCCGAAGCCGCATTCTCGTCCTGGTCAACTGGGCCTGGGACTACGTGTTCTACAACCGGCCGATCCGCCTGATCGTCCGCGCGCGAGGCGATCGCGGAGTCGCGGCCCGGACCGCGCCATGAGGCGCGCTCTTGGCGTTTTGGTCGCGGCGCTGACGCTGTCCGCTTGCGGTGGCGGCGGCGGTCCGGAGCCGAAGGCGGTAGACCCGGCGCAAGCTCTGCGCGACGGCGCTGCCGCGATGGCCAAGCTCAACACGGTGACCGCCACACTCAAGTTCACCAAGGGCGCGGTCACGTTCCAGGGCTTCACCCTGGCGGGGGCGAAAACGTCGGTGCGGCTCCCGGGCGAGAGCGACACGACCTACACGGTCAAGCAGCAGGACCTGTCGCTGAGCATCGAGGTCGTGATCACCGGAGGCCACGTCTTCGTACACGTTCCGTTCTCTACCTTTCAGGAGGTCACCGGCCCTGACGCGGCGGCCATCCCCGACCTGGCCAAGCTCTTCGACCCGGCCACCGGGCTGCCGGCCGTCATCCCCGCCGGACAGACCCCCAAGTACCTGGGCCTCGACCAGGCGGGCGGGGTCAGCTCCTATCGGGTCAGCGCGACCTACACGGCGGATCAGGTGCACGCGATGCTTCCCCAGCTGAGCTCGGCCGGCGCCGTGCAAGCCGTCATCTGGGTCGGCGCGACCGACCACCTGATCCGCAAGGCGACGCTCGACGGCGCGTTTGGCGACGGCGGCAAAGAGAGTTCCGTCGAGGTCGACATCGGGGGCTTCAACTCGGCGGTCAGCATCACCTCGCCGTCGCCCTAGCCCAGGCAAGGCCCGTGTCCAAGAGCGCCCTGCTTGGTCTGGCCGGCGCCGGCCTGTTCGTGGCGGCGCTCGACGCGTACGTCGTCGTGACCCTTCTACCCGCCATGACTGGCGACGTCGGCCTGAGCATCGACCAGCTCGATAAGGCCGCGCCCATCGTGACGGGATTCCTGGCCGGGTACGTGATCGCCATGCCCCTGCTCGGTGCCTACTCCGACATGCGGGGGCGCGCGCCGGTCTACGCGGCCTGCATGGCCGGGTTCGTGGCCGGGTCGGTCATCACCGCCACGGCAGGGCTGTGGAGCTTCGCCGGTTTGCCGTGGCTGGTCGCGGGCCGGTTCATCCAGGGCCTCGGCGGCGGCGGTCTGGTCCCCCTGTCGCTCGCCCTGGCCGCAGACCTTTACAGCGGGCGGCCACGCACCATCGCGCTCGGTTCGATTGCCGCGCTGCAAGAGGCCGGCAGCGTCTTCGGCCCGCTGTACGGAGCGACGCTCGCTTCGGCCGCGGCCGGACTCGGAGGCTGGCGATTCGTGTTCTGGGTCAACGTGCCGCTGGCGGTGATCTGCGGCGCTGGACTGGTGGCAGCGTTGCGCCGCGCGACACCGCAGAAGGAAGAGGCGAGCTCGTCCGTCGACTGGGCCGGCGCGGCCTTGCTCGGGGTCGGCCTCGGCCTGCTGGTCCTCGCCCTTTACCCTGACGATCCCAACCACCGGGCGGTCAACGCTTATTTCGTCCCCGCTTTTGCCGCCAGCGTCTTGTGCCTTGCGGCCTATGGCTGGCGACAGCTCCGGCGCCTGGAGCCGCTGATCCCGCGCGAGCTACTGCGGAGCCGCCTATTTGCGGGGGCGTCCGTGGCCAACCTCCTCGTGGGCGCCGCCTTGATGGTCGCGCTGGTCGACGTGCCCATCCTGGGGCGGCTGGTATTCAGCCTCGACCAGCTCGGCTCCGGCCTGCTGCTAACTCAGTTCCTGGCCGGGGTGCCGATCGGCGCGATCCTCGGAGGGCTCCTCGCGGGGCGGCTCGGCGCCCGGCTCACCGCCATCTTCGGCGTCGTGGTAGCGGCCGCGTCGTTCCTGCAGATGTCCGGATGGAGCGCGAACGAGCTCGACCTTCACCTCGGTCCGCTGCGCCAGGCCGATGTTGCGCTCGCCGCCTGCGGCCTGGGTTTTGGGCTCGTGATCGCGCCCGTCACGGCCGCGGTCCTCTCGCGGACCGGCCGGCAGAGCCATGGCCTCGCCACGAGCCTTGTGGTACTTGCCCGGACGATGGGCATGCTCATCGGGCTGTCGGCGCTGACGGCGTTCGGCCTGTACCGGTTCCACCAGATCCTCGGCACGCCCGTGCTCCACGGCACAGACGTTCACTCCCAGGTGCGCGAGCTGGAGGCGCTCGTCGCCTCGGCCTTCCTTCAGGAGTACCGCGAGATCTTCCAGGTCGCGGCCGGCATCTGCCTTGTGGCCGCGCTGACGATCGCTTTGACGATGGGCCCTCAGCGCTTGCGGGCGACGGCGATCAGATAGGAGTGGTGGTACCGGAATGCTTCGTCGGGGTCTCCTAGGCTGTCCATGGCCGATTCGACCTCTGCCTCGAGCTCTTTGCGGTAACGGGGGCCGAGCGAGTTGATCAGTGTGTAGGGAAGTGGCCCCGCGCCGGCCATGAGGTCGGTCCATTCATGAGCGTCGCGAGCGCGCCCGCCCGTGACCATCTCGGTCATGCGAGTAACTTCGAACCCCGCCGCCGCAAGGATCTGCGGCAGGACGTCCGGCTCACCGAAACGCGAGCGTTCCGAGCTGTAACGAGGCAGGCTCAGGTAGTGGCGTCTCGCGAGCGGCGCCAGGCCCTGGAAGAAGAGGTCCTGGGCGCGGGTGCTGAGGCTTCGCCTCTGGCATGAGACCGCCAGGCGGCCGCCTTGCCGCAGGACCCTGGCCGCTTCGGCGAGGGCGGCGGTGGGATCGGCAAAGTAAGCCAGCGCCTCGCCCATCGTGACCAGGTCGAAGGACGCGGGCCGGAAGACCATGTCCTCGGCAGCCATCCCGAGGAACTGAAGCTTCTTGGCGCTCCCCGCCCTGCGGTCGGCGCCCTTTCTGGAGCGTGCGATCGACATCATCCGCTCCGAGAGATCGATGCCGATCACAGCGCCCGGGCTCACCAGCGGAGCGAGCAGGTGGGCGACGAGGCCGGTGCCAGTCCCTACGTCCAGGGCATGCTCGCCCTTGGTCGGGGCCGCAAGGTCGACCAGCCTGGCGGCCACCCGGGCGTGCTGCCCTCCGGCCCAGGTGTCGTAGTCGGCCGCAACGCGGTCGAAGAAGTCGACCAGGTGGTCGACCATCTCATCTGACGAATCCGGGTCCATCACGAGCGTGCCGCTTCGGACGCCTGTCCATGACTCGGAGCGGCGATTACCTGGTTCCTCGAACGAATAGTCACTGAAACGCGCTCCAAATCATGGATCCCTGGCTGGGGCCCGAGCCCTTTCTAGCCTTCCTCGCCGCCTGCCGGCACGCCTGTTACGATGCTAGCTCGCTCAGGTCCAGGGTCTGCCTGGTTAGAGAGCGCAAGTCCGCTCGATTCGCAGAGTTGAGCACAGAGTATGGAAAGCACGATCAAAGCAGTGGAGGATCCCATGGCCCAAGCCGAAAAATCCGCGACTCACGCGCAGGCGACCGCCCAGAACGGGACCAACGTCGTCAACCTGGGCCCGCGCGACGTCCTGCAGGGACGCCTTGAGATCCAGGGCGATCTCAAGATCCAGGGCAACGTGGAGGGCGAGCTCAAGGCGACCGGCGACGTGACCGTCGACTCGACCGCGACCATCCAGGCCTCGATCGAAGGGTCGAACGTCAGCGTCAGGGGCCAGGTGACCGGAAACGTGACCGCGAAGCGGCGCTTGACCCTCGGCGGGTCGGGCCGCCTGAACGGCGATGTCAAGGTTGCCCGCCTCACCGTCGAAGACGGCGCCACGCTCAACGGAAACGTGACCATGTCGTCGGAAAAAGGCTGAGGGGCCACCGTCCCGATCCCCTGACTCAGCCTCCCGGCCGCTCAGCGCTCTGGATGGAAGGCAGCACGACCGTTTCGAGATAGCGCTGGGCGGCATCCAGTGCGTTGCGCGTGAGGTGCCACTCGAGCGCCTCGAAGCCCACCTGGTCGTGATTCAGCGCGTCCAGCCGCGACCGCCAGAAGGCTGAGTCGACGTTGAGGCCGGCGCCGGGACCTCGCTCGGCCGGCTGGACTCCGGCCGACAGGTCGGGCAGAGGCGATGCGGCATCGCCGGTCGCAGGTGCGCGGTCGGGCGGCTGAGAGGCAAATGCCCCGGCCGGCGTGGCCGCCGAGGCCACCATGTTCCAGGCGACCAGGATGAGGGCGATCACGACCACGAGCTCGGCGATGACCATCCAGAGGAGAGGCTTGCGGGCCAGGCTGCGCACGACCCCCATGTTCGCGGTGGCCACCCGAGGTTGAAACCGTGCCTGTTAAGACCCCGTCCTCGACAGAGCGCGCAGCGCCACCAAACCCCGCTCGATCGTTTCCAGCTTCTTGGGGAAGCTGAAACGGATGTAGCGCCGCCCGAGCTCGGGGTCGTGATAGAAGCTCGAGGCCGGCACCGTGGCGACTGCAACCTTCTCGATCAGATGGCGGGCAAAGGCGACGTCATCCTGAAAGCCGAATGAATCAATGCCGGCCATCACGTAGTACGCGCCGTCGGGCGCGCTGGCCTCGAACCCGCACTCGGTGAGCCCTGTAACGATGGCGTCCCGGCGCTCCACGTAGTCGCCCAGCAGTCCGGTATAGAAGGAGGGCGGAAGGTCCAGCGCCGAAGCGATCGCGACCTGCAGCGGGTGGGCCGCGCCGACGGTGAGGAAGTCGTGCACCTTGCGGATCCCGGCCGTCAGCGACCGGGGCGCGATCAACCAGCCGATCCGCCAACCCGTCACCGAGTAAGTCTTGCTTGCGCCGCTGATCGTGACCGTCCTTTCGGCCATCCCGGGCAGGGTCGCCAGGCTGATGTGCCGCCCGCGATACACGAGGTGCTCGTAGATCTCGTCCGTGATCGCGATGACGTCGCGCTCGATGCAGAGCTCCGCGATCAGCTCCAGCTCAGCCTGCGTGTAGACCTTGCCGGTCGGGTTGTGGGGAGTGTTGATGACGATGGCACGCGTCCTCTCGGTGAACGCCTTTCGGAGCTCGTCAGGGTCGAAAGACCAATCCGGCGCGCGCAGGGTGATGTATCGCGGGACGGCCCCGCTGATCACGCAGTCCGGTCCATAGTTCTCGTAGAACGGCTCGAAGACGATGACCTCGTCCCCGGGATCGACCGCGGCCAGCATCGCGGCGATCATCGCCTCGGTCGCGCCGCAGGAAACAGTGACCTCCGACTCCGAGTCGACGTGTCGATTCCATGCGTCCGACTGCTTGCGGGCGATCGCTGAGCGCAGCTGCGGCGCCCCCCAGGTCGTCGCGTACTGGTTGTATCCGTCCTTCAAGGCGCGCACCGCCGCATCGAGGATCTTCGCGTCGGTCTCAAAGTCGGGGAACCCCTGCGCGAAGTTGACGGCGCGCTCAGGACCGTTGAGCTGCAGGTTGAGCCGAGTCATCTCGCGGATGACCGACTCGGTGAAGCTCTCGGCCTTCAGCGAAAGGCGCCTGACTCCGCTAATGTCCCGGATCGGCACGCTCCAGGTGGATCTTGGTGCTCGAGCACGAGTAGCAGCGCGGCGGCCTCTCCAGGCTCCGCTCCCACCAGCCGCACACCTCGCACGTCCAGCGGGTCTTGGCGAAGAAGTCGAGCACGTCCGAACGGCTCAGCAGACCGACCATCTTTCCGCCGCGGATCACCGGCACCCGGCGTATGCGCTCGCCGATCAGAAGGCGCGCGGCCTCGTCGATGCCGGTCTCCTCGGTCACCGAGATGACGTGCGAGCTCATGATGTCCCGGGCCGTCTTGCCCTTCTTGCTGAAGACATCCGTCTCGGACACGATCCCGACCACATGCCCTTCACCCGAGACCACCGGTGCGCCGGTGATGTGCTTGGACAGGAGCGTGCTGGCGATCTCGTCCACAGGGGTGTCTTCGCGAAAGGTGATCACGTTTCGCGTCATCACCTCTTTGACGGGGATCATCAGTGCTGGAGCAGTTTAGCCACCGTCTCGAGGTTGGCGTTGCCGCCGCTGAGGATCAAGCCTTTGCGCCCGGCGGGCAGCTTGCCCGACAGGTAAGCCGCCAGCGGCAGCGCGCCGGTCGGCTCCAGGGCCAGGTGCAGCCGCAACCAGGCCACCCGCACCGCATCGGCGATCTCGTCCTCGGTCACAGTCACGATCTCGTCCACGAGACCCTGGGCGAACATCACCTCGAAGTTGCGCTCGCCGACGGCCACCGTGCGGACGCCGTCGGCGATCGTCACGGGCGCGTGCGGCAGGATCTGGATGCGGTGGGACTTCCAGGTCCGGAAGGCGTCGTCCGCCTGCGCCGGCTCGACGCCGACGACCTTTATCGAAGGATCGTGGTGCCTGGCCGAGATCGCCGTGCCCGAAAGGAGGCCGCCGCCACCGACCGGCGCGGCGACCACGCGCAGGTCCGCGACATCCTGCAAGAGCTCGGCCGCGGCCGTGCCCTGGCCGTGGATGACGTCCCAGTCGTCGAACGGGTGGACCAGCGTGAGCCCGCGCTCCTCCATGAGCTCGCGCATGCGCTGCTCCCGGTTGGCGAAGGTGATCCCTTCCTGGATCACCTCGGCGCCCAGGGCGCGGGTGGCCGCGACCTTGGCCGGGTTGGCGTCCTCCGGGATCAGGATCAGGGCGGGCAGCCCCGTGGTCGCCGCCGCCAGCGCAACGGCCTGCGCGTGGTTGCCGGAGCTGACCGCGATCAAACCCTCCGGCCTCCGCCCGCGCTCGAGCAACGAGAGCACGGCGTTGAAAGCTCCACGTGGCTTGAACGAGCCGGTGACCTGGAAGCACTCGGGCTTCAGTCGCAGGTCGGCGTCGAGGTCGGTGGTGAGCGTCGGCGTCCGGCGGACGTGCGGTTTGACTCGCTGGGCAGCCAGGCGGACCTGGGTGGCGTGCTCCTCGATGAACGCGCTCAAGCGGCTGCGGGGTCGGTCTTGACCGCCGGCGCGGGGGCCGCGGAGCGTTTGAGGTTGGTGAGCACGATGCCTGCCAGGATCACGACCATGCCGATCACGATGGGCAGGCTGAGCGTCTCGCCCAGCAGAAGCACGCCCCAGAAGACGGCGGTCACGGGGACCAGGAGCGTGACTCCGGCCGCGCGCACCGCCCCGAGCTGGTTCATGACGTAGTAATAGAGCAGATACGCGATCCCGGTGCCGCCTGCGCCCAGCGCGACCACCGCCAACATGGACCCCCACGCATAGTGGACGTAGGGGATCGACGGAGCTGCGATCGGGATCGCGAAGATCACCGATGCGACCAGCTGCCCGAGGCTGACCTCGAAAACGCTGACGTTGCGCATCTTCCTCCGCTGGTAAAGGGCGTTGACCGCGTAGGAAAGGGCAGCGACCAGGACCGCCACTGTGCCCAGGAAGCTCCCCGACAGGCCGTGCGCCAAGATGTCCGGCAGCACGAGGATGACGACGCCTGCAAGTCCCATGAGCACCCCCAGATAATTGACGCGGCCGGGGCGCTCGGTCGGCATGACCCAGTAGATCAGGACTGCGGTCCACAGGGTCGTGGTCGAGTTCAGGATGCTCGCGAGCCCGCTCGTGATGTGCTCCTCACCCCAGGCGATGGCGATCCACGGCACGACCGCGTTGGTGACGGCCATGATCGCGAACGAGACCAGGCGTGTCCGCCATCCTGCGCCCAACAGCGGGCGGCCCATGAGCAGGACGATGACGGCGAGCGTGACGCAGCCCGAGGCCGCGCGAAAGAGGAGCAAGGCGGTCGGGCTCATGTCCCGGATCGCGACCTTGATGAGCAGGAACGAGACGCCCCAGATCAGGGCCAGACCGGCCATCGCCAGGTAGGGGAGCAGCGTGGCTCGCCGGTCAGACACGCGTCACCCATTCGTCGGAGGACAGCACGAGCGTGACCGGCCCGTCGTTCTCGATGCTCACGCGCATGTCGGCCCCAAAGCTGCCCGTGCCGGTCTCTATTCCGCGTTCGCGGAAGCGCTGCACGAAAACCTCGTACAGCTGCTCGGCGCGGGCGGGGTCGCCGGCCTTGAGCAAGCTCGGGCGCCGTCCCCTGTTCATGTCCGCGAAGAGGGTGAACTGCGACACGATCAGGGCCGACCCGTGCACGTCGATGAGGCTCAAGTTCATCCTTCCCGCCTCGTCGGCGAACACGCGAAGGTCGATGATCTTGTCCGCGAGCCTGCGCACGTTGTTCTCGTCGTCATCGGCCGCCGCACCTACCAACAACACGTATCCCGGTCCGATGGTTGCACCGCGGCGCTGGCCGTCGTCGTCCCATGCGACCGAACCTGACGCCACCCGCTGGGCGACGACTCTCAAAAGCGCGGGTGAGGACTGCGGTCCTCTCCCGCAGGGCCCCCTCCTGAGAACTCCACGCGACGCTTGGGGCTCGCGTGGAAGGTGGACGCCTGGCGCCGGCCGGGATGAACCCGGCCTGATTGCACCCCAGGCATCTAATCGATTTTGGGGCCGAAGTGCGGCTCGGCGTGAATCAGCGAGTCGATGTAGCGGAATCTGTCGTAGCGGTGCTGCAGGAGCTGCTCGACGGACTGCGAGAGCAAGGGCGCCAGGTGCCGCTGCAGCGCCTCGTCAAGCGCGCACGCCGCGGCATCGTAATCTGCGCTGGCACTGCCTTCCGGCTCCGGAACCACCTCTTCGACGACTCCCATGGCGATGAGGTCGCGCGAGGTGAGCTGGAGCTGCTCGGCGGCCTCCACCTTGCGAGAGTTGTCGCGCCAGACGATCGACGCCGCGGCCTCTGGAGACGCCACCGAATAGATCGCGTTCTCGAGCATGATCACGCGGTCGGCCACCCCCATCCCCAGGGCACCGCCGCTGCCGCCCTCGCCGATCACGGCGGCGACTATCGGCACGGGGATGCGGAACCACTCCATGATCGCCTGCGCGATCGCGGCGGCGATGCCCCGCTCCTCGGCGCCGGCTCCTGGATAGGCGCCGGGGGTGTCGATCAAGGAGATGATCGGAAAGCCGAACTTGGCGGCGTGATGCGCCAGGCGGATCGCTTTGCGATAGCCCTCCGGGTGCATCATTCCCCAGTTGCGCGCCACCCTCTCTTTGAGGCTGCGCCCTTTCTGATGGCCGAGGAACACGGTCGTGCGGCTATGGAATGTGCCGACGCCCGCGACCAGGGCAGGATCGTCAGCCGAGAGCCGGTCGCCGTGCAGCTCGATGAAGTCGGGCGCGAGACGCCGGAAGTAGTCGAGAGAGTACGGCCGGTCCTGGTGCCGGGCGAGCTCGATGACCTGCCAGACGCTCAGCGGGTTCGGGGTCATCTCCTCTCGAGCGCTCATGCGTGCATCTCCAGCAGGCGGGCGAGGAGCGGCCGGATCTCCGTCCGCGGCAAGACGACGTCGATCTGGCCGTGGGCCAGCTGGAACTCTGCGCTCTGGAAGCCGGGGGGCAAGTCGGCGTAGGTCGCCTGTTTGATGACGCGCGGCCCGGTGAACCCGATCGCGGCGCCCGGCTCGGCGATGTTGATGTCGCCGAGCAAGGCGAGCGAGGCGGCGGTACCGCCGAAGGTGGGGTCCGTAAGCACCGAGAAGAACGGCACCCCGGCTGCGTGAAGGCGCCCGACGGCGGCATTGACCTTGGCCATCTGCATCAGCGCGAGCACACCCTCCTGCATGCGAGCACCCCCGGAGGCTGTGACCAGCACGTAGGGGACGTGCGATGCGGCGGCCTGCTCCATGCCGCGGGCCAGCCTTTCGCCCGCGACGATCGAGAGCGTCCCGCCGACGAACCCGAAGTCGAAGGCGGCAAGCCAGATGGGATGTCCAGCCAGGGTGCACGTGCCGGTGCGAACCGCCTCGTTCAGGCCCTCCTCGAGCAGCTGCTCAACCACCTCCTGGTAAGGCTTGGGGACTTTCCAGTTCAAAAGGTCGTGCGACCGCACGTCGGCCCAACGCTCGTTCCAGGATCCCCCATCGGCCATGAGGGGGATCCAGACTTCGGCGGCGATGCGGAAATGGTGGCCGCACCCGGGGCAGACGTAGTTGTGCTCGCGCAGCTCCTCGACCTGAAGGCCCACACCGCATCCAGGGCAGTTGGTCGGCAGAAGGATCTCTGGCAGCGGACCGCCCTGGATGGCGACCGGCCGCGGGCCGTCGGCGATCACAACGACAGGCCGCCGTCCACCGCGATGACCTGGCCGGTTATGAAGCCTGCCCGCTCCGAGCACAGGAACGCCACCGCGGCGGCCACGTCCTCGGCGGTGCCTTCGCGCTTGATGGGCGTGAGCTTGACGAGCTCGCCGACCATTTCGTCCGTGAGCGACCCGGAGGTCAGCTCGGTGCGGACGTAGCCGGGCGCAACCGCGTTGCAGGTGATGCTGCGCGAGCCGTACTCGCGCGCGACCGATTTCGTGAATCCGATCAGGCCGGCCTTGGCGGCGGCGTAGTTGGACTGCCCCGCGTTGCCGGTGAGGCCGACGATGCTCGAGATGTTGACGATGCGTCCCCAGCGGGCCCGCATCATGCCAGACATGATCGCCGCGCGCGTTGTGGCGAACGCGGACATCAAGTCGGTGCGGATGAGCTCCTCCCAATCTGCCGGGGCCATCTGGATCAGCAGCTTGTCCCGCACCGCCCCGGCGTTGTTCACGAGGACGTCCACGCGGCCGATGGCCTTGACCATCGCCTCGACCTGCGCCGGGTCGCCCACATCGGCCTGGTGGGCCACGCCGTTCGGCAGGGACGCCGCCGTCTCCTCGGCGGCGGACTTGTCGGCGCGGTAGTTGACGACCACCCGCGCCCCCATCCCGGCCAGGGCCTGGCTGATCGCGCGGCCGATGCCCTTGCCGCCACCGGTGACCAGAGCCGTCTTACCGTCGAGATCTCCCATCAGCCCGGCCGCCTCAGCCGGCGAAGTCGATGAAGAGCTCTTCGGCGTTCCAGGTGTCGACACCCGGTATGTGCTTGGCGGCCAGGCTCGCGAGCACGCGACCGGGGCCGAGCTCGACGACGGTCTTGATCTTCATCGCGCGCATCGAGACCATAGTCCGCGCCCAGTCAACCTGCCGCAGCATCTGGAGCCGGAGCTCGTCCTGGAGCGCCGCGACGGTGCGGAGGGCCTCGCCCGAGGCGTTGGCCAGGATCGGGATGGACGGCGCCTTGATCGGCAGGCGGTCGACGACTTTGCGGAACGCGGCAGCGGCAGCCTCCATCAGCGGGGTATGCGCCGCGAGCGGGATCGTGAGGATGAGGGCTCGCCGCGCCCCGGCCGCGATGGCCAGCCTCTCGGCCTCCTCGACCGCCGGGACCTCGCCTGACAGCACGAACTGGACGTCGGCGTTGCGATTGGCGATCCACAGCTTGCCTTTGGCGGACGCCTGTTCACGGATCAACTCGACCTGGGTTTCTTCGAGGCCCACGATCGCGATCATGCCGCCCGGCTGCTCGTGGGCCGCCAGGGCCATGATCCGGCCGCGCTCCTTGACCAGCAAAAGGGCCGTCTCCCACGGGATCGATCCCGCGGCGGCGAGCGAGGCGATCTCGCCCAGGCTGTG
>DATLUC010000028.1:0-14431 GCA_035533335.1 Candidatus Baltobacterales bacterium | reverse complement strand
TGGCGTGGTGCCGAGAGCGGGAGTCGAACCCGCACGTCCTTGCGGACATCGGTTTTTGAGACCGACGCGTCTGCCTGTTCCGCCACCTCGGCGCTCTCCGGGCGAGCCACGACCATACCATTGGCCGATGCGACCCGCCCTGATCCTCGCTTTGCTCGTGGTCCTCGCCGGCTGCGGACCCGCCATCTCTCCAAGTGTCGCAGTCACTCCTGGATCGACACCCACCTCGATCGCGTCCGGTCCGCGGATCTCGGCCCCGCCCGTCACGCCGCCGACGCCGCCGGGCAACGACCTGCCGGCTTTCGCATGCACGGACGCCTCCGGGGGCACCACGGGCGTCGCCAACGCCATCGCGGCGAGGATGGACGAGCAAGTGGGCTACGACCGCTTCGTCCTGCAGCTGGACTCGATCGTTCCCACCTTCACCGTCAAACGCCAGGCCAAACCGGTCTTCTCCACCGGGGCCAGCGGCCAGACCATCGCCCTCGTCGGCACGGCAGGCGTGCTGGTGCAGGTGCACTCCGCCACCGGCGCCGCGACCTTCACCGGCCCCACCGACATCGTCCACCCGGAGTTCAAAATCCTCCAGGAGGCGCGCCAGACACAGGACTTCGAGGGCTACGTGTCGTGGGGACTCGGTCTGAGCAGTCCGGCCTGCATGCGCGTCTTCACGGTGGCGGACCCTGCTCGCTTAGTCGTCGATTTCCAGACGCCGACCAGCTAACCTTCCACGGCGATGGCCGTCCAGCCACCGCCGCCTCCTCCCGTCCAGGAAGCGGCCCCGCCGTCCGCGCCTCCGAAGTCGGGCTGCTTCGGCCGCGGATGCGGCTGCGGTTGCGGAAGCTTCCTGCTCATCGTCGTCCTGATCGTGCTGCTGGTGGCGGGCGGCGGCTATTGGTTCTTCGTTGTACAGGCCTCGGCCGCCGTGAACGCCTCGGCGGCCCTCGTGGTCTTCAATCAGCCGGTGACCGTCGACGGCAACCCCGCCATCCCCGGTCAGGCGCTGAGCGCGGGCAACACCGTGGCGACCCAGACCGGCGGCCACGCCGCCATCCAGTTTCCCGACGGGTCGCTGGTACGCATGCTCCCGGGGACCACGGTGGCCCTGACGGCGCTGCAGCTCCAGAAGAACGGAAATCTCCAGAGCGCAAGCGTGCTGCAGAAGGTCGGACGCACCTTCACCGACGTGCAGCACCTGGTCGGCGGCGCGTCGTTCAAGGTCGGCGGCCACTCGGTCAGCGCGCAGGTCAGGGGCACCCAGTTCGAGGTCCTGGTCAGACCCGACGGCACCAACCGGATCTGGGTCTTCGTTGGCACGGTCACGGTGTCGGGCACGACCAGCGTGAAGTTGACAGCCGGACATGAGATCGATGCTGACGCGAACGGCCAGCTGTCCAACCTCAGGTCCAACCAGTTCGATACCCAGGACCCGTTCCCGATGACATCGGAGTGCGCCAACGCGGCGACGTCCGGCACTACTAGCGGCACGCTGCAGACTTCGACCGGCGACAGCCTCACCAACGGCCAGTCGGCCGAGAGCGACTACTATTCGCCGGGCGGCAACCTCACGCTTGTCTTCTGCTACCCGGGCAGCCTCATGAAAGTGGTTGTGACCGATCCTGCCGGCATCGTGTACTCGCGGCAGGGACCGCCGCCGATCAGGCTCCCAATCCCCAACGGGCCACCGGGGCTGTACAAAGCCGTGGTGACCGCGCTCTCCGTCGCGGCGGCCGGCGAGCCCTATTCGATCGCGTTCGCGACCGATGCGGCGTGCACGCCGGGCAACGTGGACAACGGCACCACCGTGCGCGAGACGCTCAGCAACTCGCAGATCGCCAGTGCGCTGGCCCAAGCAGGCTCCGCCGGGGTCACGCTGCAGGTGCAGGGCACCTCCCCCACCTCTGCCCGAATCGTCTACTACTCCGACCTGGGCGGGCTGCCGCTGTCGTGGACCATCGCGTTCTACGCCGCCACTCCCAACCTCGGCGCCGTGATCACCCAGGTCACGGTCCGAGGGATCAACGTGACCACACAGGTCATTTCGCGCCTCACGTCTTTCGGAGGCAACTCGATCTCGTCGATCCCCTCGGGGTTCACCGTCGATCGCGTGTACTCGTGCAACACGGCGACGGGCGACGACATGATGGTGATCGAAGGCCACCGCTAGACCGGCCATGGTCGGGGCTAAGCCTGCTGCGCTGGCGGAGCGGTGAGCTATCTTTCCCGGGCAACATGTCAGTCGTAGCCGCCCGGACGCCCTCCCGACGCACGGGCGGACGCCGCCTCATGGTCATCCTCGCGGTGGTGATCCTGGTCGTCGCGGGCGTGCTGGTCTGGGTCAACGTCTCGGCACAGGCGGCGGTCAGCGCCTCGGCCGTCCTTACGGTCTACCTACCCGCAACGTCGATCCAGCACGGCTCGGGGGGCGCCTTCGCCCAGGCCACCTCCGGCTCGCTCGTGCGAGCAGGGGACTCAGTCCAGACCGATGACAAGGGTCGCGCGGCCATCACTCTTCCTGACGGCACCTTCACCCGGCTGGCGACGGGCACCACGATCAGGCTCGATTCGTCCCACTTCTCCAGGAGCGGGAGCCTGCACGACAGCAAGCTTTCTCAGCAGATCGGGCGGACGTTCACGAACGTCCAGCACCTCGTCTCAGGAGCAACCTTCCAGGTCGCCGGCAAATCGGCGAGTGCGACCGTGCGCGGCACGAAGTTCGAGGTCTACATCACCAAGGACGGTTCGATGACGGTCAAGCTCTACGAAGGCACGGTGGACTTCCACGGCAAGAACCACGTCCACCTGACCGCCGGCGAGCAGGCGACCGCCGACCCCGACGGCAACATCGGCGCCCCGGGTCCGATCCTGCCCGATCCCAACGATCCGTTCGGCCCCGACCTGGCCGCGTCCAACGCCGTCACCGCGGGCACGACACCCGGAACCGAGCAGGACTACATCGGGCGGCCACTCCACGATGGCGAGCAGGAGGAGTTCACCTACAGCTACGCGGGGGGCGGGCTGGTGATGGCTTCGCTCGGCTACCCGGGAAGTTCGATGAAGCTGACCGTGGAGGCGCCTGACAACTCGTCATTCTCCAAGACGGGCCCGTCACCGATCGTCCAGCCCGTCAACAACGCGCCCGGAGGCATCTATCGCATCGTGGTCAGCGGCCTGAGCGGCCTGGGCGCTGCCGGGGAGACACCCTTTGTGGCGGTAGCCTCGGTCGAGGCCTGCGCCGGAGCCGACGTCGATCAGCTTGGTGCGGTGCATCGGGGATACGCCGCCGGCGATCTTGCATCCGCTGTGCAGGTGTCGGGACTGTCGAACCTCAAGCTGAGCGTCAACAGCAACTCGGTGAGGGGCGCCATCCTGACCGGAACGGGCACCTACGACGGGATCGGCTGGTCGGGCACCGTGGTGCTCATTCCCCGCAATGGGCTGCTCGACATCATGGCGGTCAGCGCGACCGTGTTTGGCTTGAGCGTCCCGGGTCAGCAGATCGTGCAGCAGATCGGTTCGGCGATCGGCCAGGACCCCTCCACGGTCAACCCCGGGTTCGTCATCGACCGGCTGTTCACCTGCAACTCGATACTGATGGTCGACGGCCGGGTAGGGCCCTAGGGCTGACGGCCTCTAGTGAAGGCCGAGGACGCGTCGGGCGAATCCCATCACGAGGGTCAGGCCTGAGCCTTCGAGCAGCCATGTGACCTCTGCGACGCCGACGACCAGCACCAGCAGTGCGCCGAGGCCGACCCTGCCGCGGCGCATGGCGGGCTGCAGCCAGTGGCCACCGTCGTGCTCGCTTCGGGGCCCATTCAGCGCCGCATCGAGCTGGTCGAGCAACTCGCCCGCCGTCGATGGCCGGCGGTTCGGATCGCGGTCCATCGCCTGCTGGAGCACCACGGCAAAAGGCGCCGGCAGGTCGGGCACGGCGTCGCGCACGCTTGGCGGCGGCTCGTAAAGGCGGCGGCTCAGGGTCTCGATCCAGCTCTTGGAAGAAAAGGGCGGGTGGCCGGTGACAGCTTCGAAGACGACCGCCGCGAGCGAGTAGACGTCCGCCCTGCCATCCACCTCGCGGCCGACCAGTCGCTCGGGCGCCACGTAGTCAGGCGCGACGGGGCCGCTGGCCCCCGGCCCCGTGTTGAACGTCGCCACGGTGCCGAGACCGAAGCCGGTCAGCATGGTGCGGCCGTCTGCCGCGAGCAGGATGTTGGCCGGCTTCACGTCGCGATGCACGGTCGCCCGTGAATGCGCGTAATCGAGGGCACTGGCGATCGGCCGCAGCAGGTCGATCACGCCCTGGGCCTCATAACGATCTCCTTCTTCGAACACCTCGTCGAGGGTGCGCCCCGGAATCATCTCGGTCACGAGGTACGGCGATTCGCCGTCATATGCGAGCTCAAACAATCGAGGGATCGCGTCGTGTTCGAGCGCCGTGTAGGAGCGGAGCTCGAGCAGGAAGCGGCGCGAGAAGGTCACGTCGCGCGCGACCGCCGGGTCGATGGCGCGCACGGCGACACGGCGGTGCAGGTGTGGATGCTCCGCCTCATAGACCTTGCCGAGGCTGTCCGCCCCGAGCTCGCGCAGCACGCGGTAGCCGCCGACGCTCAGGTGACCGTTGCTCGCAGCCTTGGGTTGGGAGCCGTTCTGGTGTGGGGCTTCCTCCACGAAGCTTCAACTTTAGGCCACAGAGCCGAGATCGAGCGCCCGGGAGCCGGAAGCGGGATAGTCCTGCCGCGCGGTGTGTGGGCGCTTTCCCAAGACCCGGAACACGAATCAGCTTGGTGTCGGCGAGAGGATTTGAACCTCCACGCCCTTTCGGGCACCAGCTCCTAAGGCTGGCGCGTCTGCCATTCCGCCACGCCGACTTGCCGACCGAAACGATAGGCGAGCGCCACGGGGGTTGGCTAGAAGTTCTCGATCTTCACCGGGTCGATCACGTCCGCCGTCGAGAAACCGAAGATCCGCGATAGGAAATAAAGCTCGCCTTCCAGCGACCGACGGATGTTCTTGTCCTGGCGGAACCCGTGTTGCTCGCCCTCGAACGCAACGTACGCGTACGGCAGCTTCTTCTTTGCGCACGCGTCAACGAACATCTCCGCCTGGCCGGGTGGCACGATCTTGTCCTCGAGCCCCTGGAACAGGATTACCGGACAGCTCATATCCGTCGCGTAGTTGATGGCCGAACGCTCGCGATATACGTCGGCACGCTCCGGGTAAGGGCCGACTAGCGTATCGACATAACGAGACTCGAACTTGTGGGTCTCTTTCACGAATGAGACCAGGTCCCCGATGCCGTAACGACTGGCACCGGCGGCATAGAATTTGCGCTTCGTCAACGAGAGCAGGACGGTATACCCACCGGCCGAGCCGCCGGTTATCGATATGCGGGCCGGATCGACCATCCCGACTTCTACGAGGTGGCGCGCGGCGTTGATGCAATCGTCGACGTCCACCTCTCCCCAATTTCCGTTCAGGCGCAGCCTGTACTCGCGTCCATAACCAGAGGACCCGCCGTAGTCGACGTCGACGATGGCGAATCCTCGACTGGTCCAGTACTGGAACTCGAAGGGATAGGTCGGTCCGCCTGCAGATGTCGGGCCGCCGTGGCAGTGGACCACGAGCGGCGGCAGTTCGCCAGGTGGCGCTTCGAAATCCCGGTTCTTGGGGGCGTAGTAGTGCGCATGCGCCCCGAGGCCGTGCTCGGTGGGAAATTCAATCGGTTTCGGAAGGCTGAGGTAGCCCGGGTCGATGTGCGCCGGGTTGGCGACCTTCACCACCTCCTGCGCCAGCGTGTCCAGGTCGATCACCAACAAACGCTCCGCGAGCGCTGCGGAACTGGCGAACATGGCCGCCGTTCTCCCCTGCACCCGCACGCTGCTGAGCCCCGAGTAGAGAAGCTCGATCTCGTCGACCTTTCCACTCACGAGGTCGAGGCGCCCCAGCCTCGTCCCGTGTTCGCTCATTGAAAGGAAGACCATCTGATCCTCGCCGCTGAAGTCGTAGAAACGCATCCCGAAAGCCCACTGGGGCACCGCACACTCGGCAGCGCGCCTGCAAATAGGCTCGGCGCCTTCGCCCCGCGCGCGGTAGAGGTTCCACCAACCACTGCGATCGGACAGGAAATAGAGCTCGCCGGACGGCGACCATTCCGGTTGGACGATCGACTCGGCGAGGCCGCCGGCGATCTTGCGCGACGACGTGACGCGGCCGCCGCGATCGAGCTCGCCAATCCAGAGTTCGCAGCCGTCCCACGGCATGTTCGGATGGTTCCAGGTGGTCCAGGCGAGCCGGTTGCCGTCGGGGCTGAGCTTGGGCGAAGAGTAGAAATCGTTGCCGGACGCCACAGTCATCGCTTCGCCCCCGCCGTCCTGGTCCAGCGCCACCAGGGAGTTGACCGCCTCCGGGCGACCCGTCGTGTGATCCTCGCGCACGGCGAACAAAAGGTGCCGGTCGCGGTCGACGACCATGTCCGCGTGCCTGACGTCTCCGGCGGGCGAGATCGTGCGCGGCTCGCCGCCGGCGTCCTGGCGGTACAGGCGCTGGTCGTCGTAGTTGGTGAACCACACCGACCCCGCGCTCACCGCAAAATGGCCGCCACCGTATTCATGGACTCGCGTTCGCGCGTTGAAGCCTCGCGGCGTGACATCCGAGAGGGTGCCGTCGGGATTGCGCCGGCATACGACGATCCGTCCGCCTTCGTGCGGCCGCAACTCTGACCAGTAGAGCCCATCGCCGTCCCACCGCACCATCTGATTTCGCATGTGCACGGTGCCCTGCAAGAGAAGCTCCGGGGTGATCGGCGAGACCCATGACCCGTAAGGCGCGATCTTGCGCAGGGTCATCGGAGCGGGCGCCGCACTATCAACGCATCGCCCTGCCCGCCGCCTCCGCAAAGCGCCGCAGCTCCGGTGGTGAGGCCTCGGCGCTTCAACTCATGGGCGACGGTGAGCACCAGCCTGGCTCCGCTGGCGCCGATCGGATGCCCGAGTGCCACCGCGCCGCCGTTGACGTTGACACACTCCTGGTCGAGGCCGAGCATTCGCGTCGCGTTGAGCGCGACGGCGGCGAACGCCTCGTTGATCTCCACCAGGTCTAGATCCTCGACCGCCAGGCCGGCCTTCTTCAAGGCGTTGCTCAGGGCCAACGCCGGCACGGTGTGCAGCCACGAGTAGCGGTCGGCGCTCATGCCATGGGCGACGATCTCCACCAGCGGATCGATTCCAAGCTGCTGCGCACGCTTCGCCGACATGACCACCACGGCCGCGGCGCCGTCGGAAATCTGTGATGCGTTGCCGGCGGTGATCGTGCCGTCCGTCTTGAACGCGGGAGAGAGCTTGCCGAGCGACTCGGCCGTAGTCCCGGGCCGCACGCCCTCGTCACGATCGACTTTTAACGGGTCGCCGCGCTTTTGGGGCAGCCCCACCACAACCACCTCGTCGGCGAGCACGCCTTTCTCCCACGCGCGCTCGGCGCGCTGGTGGGAGCGCGCGGCCCACGCGTCCTGTTCCTCGCGGCTGATCTCGAGTTCCCTATTCACCTCGTCTGAGCTCTCACCCATGTGCTGATCGGTGAATGTCGACCACAGGCCGTCGTGCACCATCGAGTCGACCATCTGAGCGTTGCCCATCCGAGCTCCAAAACGCGCCTTGGGCACGAGGTATGGTGCCTCGGACATCGACTCCATGCCGCCCGCAATCACGACTTCGACCTCGCCGGCGCGGATCAGCTGGTCCGCCAGCGCAATCGCGTTGATGCCCGAGAGGCAGACCTTGTTGATGGTGATCGCCGGCACCTCCTGCGGGATGCCCGCTTCGATCGCGGCCTGGCGGGCGGTGATCTGCCCGGCGCCCGCCTGCAGGACCTGGCCCATGATCACGTAGTCGACCTCCGACCCCTTGACCCCGGCCCTGGCCAGCGCCTCGCGAATGGCATGCGCGCCGAGGGTTTTGGCCGGGACACCCTTGAACGCGCCGCCGAACTTGCCAAAAGGGGTGCGCGCGCCCGCTACTATCACCGAAGCCATTGAGCCAGTCTAATTAGGCCGGTCAAACGAGGCGGAAGGAGGAAAGGATGCGGAACGCGCTGCTGGCCGTCGATCTCCAGAGCGATTTCGTCCAGGAGGGAAGCCTCCCCGTCCCCAACGGCCTTCAGGTGGCAGCCCAGGTGGCGCGACACATAAGGCATTTCAAGACCGAGTACGACTTCGTCGTCGCATCTCGCGACTACCACGAGGACCCGCAGGGCCATTTCTCCGCCACCCCCGATTACGTCAACACGTGGCCGCCGCACTGCGTCATCGGCACGCCCGGCGCGGCGTTTGTGCCACCGATCCAGAACCTCGTGCGCGAGAAGATCATCCAGACGGTGGTCAGCAAGGGTCGGCATGAAGCCGCTTATTCGGCATTCGAGGCTGTCGACGCGCGCGGCCACAATCTCCTGGACGTCTTAAGAGAGCAGCGGATCGATCACATCGACATCTGCGGGATCGCCACCGACTACTGCGTGCGCGCCAGTGCCCTGGACGCGCGCAAGAACGCGTTCCAGGTGCGCATCATGATCAACCTGTGCGCGGCCGTCACCGAGGCGACGGGGCTACAGGCGATCGAAGAGATGAAGGCGGCGGGCTGCCAGGTCCAGGCCGCGACCGCACCCTAGTCACAAGGCAACCGAGTCGCGGCCGGCGAGCGTGCCGGCCGCGACGGTTGATCGCCTAGCGGCGACGGGTTGCCGTCCTCTTCTTGGCGGTCTCCGGCTCGTACTTGAACGAGACGTTCAGGCGAATTCTGTAGGTCGCGACCTTGCCGTTGTCGCCGATGGTCAGGTCCTGCCTGACCACCTCGGCCACCCGCAGATCGCGAAGCGTCTTGGACGCGGTCTCGACCGCCGCCTTGGCAGCCGCTTCCCAGGACTGGGTGCTGGTCCCCACCAGCTCGGTCACCCGGTAAACGCTGTCAGCCATGGCTACCTCCTTGCTGACGAGTTGATCTTCGGTTTCATTGTCGCTTACCGCCGGCCGCGTGCTCGAGCTTGCGCAGCTCCGGGAGCTCCTCAGCGATCCTGGAAGCCAATGCCGCCGGGTCGGCGCCGCGCAGGTAGATCACCTGTTCGGTCACGCCCAACTCGAGATACCTGCCCGAAAGCTCGATCAGCTCGCCGCGGTCCTTGCCATCCCACCCGAACTGCAGCGAGTGGCGGATCTCCGCCGGGTCGCGACCCAATGCGCTGCATGCATCGTCGAGCATCGCGGTGAGCTCTTTGACGCGGTCGGGATCGCCGCCCGCGATGTTCCACACGTCGCCGTGCCGCGCGACCAGGCGCAACGTGGTTGCACCTGATGCGCCGATCCAGATCGGCGGATGTGGCTTCTGGAGCGGCTTCGGGTTGGCGATCGCGTCGGTCATCCGGTAGTAGCGGCCCTCGAAGTTGGTGCGCTCCTCGGTCCACAGCGATTTGATGATCTGCAGCGATTCGCTCAGGCGGCCCACCCGGTGGTCGAGACCTTCGATGCCGTACATCTGGTGCTCGATCTCAGCCCATGCAGCGCCGATGCCAAACTCGAGCCGGCCCCCGGACAGGTGATCGACCGTGACGGCGATCTTCGCGAGGAGAGCCGGGTTCCGGTAGGTGTTGCCGGTGACCAGGCACCCGATCCGCGCCCGCTGGGTGGCTTCCGCCATCGCCGCTTGCAGCGTCCAACCTTCGTAGATCGGGCGGTCCGGACCGTCGCCTCCGATCGACGCCAGGTGGTCGAAATCCCATACGTGGTCGAACCCGGCCTCGTCCGCGATTCGCCACACCGCGCGCAGCTGCTCGATGGTGCAGTCCTGACCTGAAAGCTTCAGCCCGAAACGAAGAGGGTGAGTCATGCGCTTCAGGTTACTGCGCCCAGCGAAGACCCAAGGGTTCGCGGTCAGAAACCGAAACACTCCATGAGGTTGCCGATCGCGCCCACCCCATCGCGCGGGGCCGCTGGCGGTCCCGCCGCGCGGCTTCCTGCAGCCTCGTAGTTCGACCCCGCGGGTGTGCCGGCGTCGTAGCGGTGGTTGACCGAGGCGAGCGTCGGCAGGCTGAACACCGTCTCGATCAGCTTGAGGATCGACGTGTGCTCATAGAGGGTGGGTTCGAGGTGACCCGGCCTGGCGAACGGCGAGATCACCCAGGCCGGGACACGGATGCCGAGGCCGAACGCGTCCACCTGTGGAGGCGGGACGTGGTCGAAGAAACCTCCAGCCTCGTCGTAGGCGAGGATGTACGCCGAGCTGGACCAGCTCGAAGAGTTCCGAAGGGCGTCGATCAGCTCCTGTTGAATTCCCATTCCCACCGAGACGTCGGCCGGCGGGTGCTCGTCCCAACCCCGCGAAAAGCTGGGGATGATGAACGACACCTGCGGCAACCGTCCCTTGGCCAGGTCGTTGAGGTAGTCCTGCTTCGTGGCCACCGTGCGCGGGTCATGAGCCCATTTCTTCCAGAACACGAACACGTTGTCGGACTCGCCATCGGCAACGGGGTCGAGGCCGATGTTGTAGACCTTCCAGCTCACGCCCGCCTCTTCGAGGAGGTCGAGGATGATCGGGTAGTCGAAGATCCCGTATCCGAACACGCCGTTGGTAGTAATGCCGCCCGACGTCCCGGCGACCGCATAGAAGCGGTTGGGATAGGTCGGGCCGAGCACCGAGCAGAAGTAGTTCACGCATAGCGTCGAGGACTCGAAAAGGCTGTAGTAGAACGGCAGGTCGGACACCGTGTAGTAGCCCATGGCATTGAGCCCGTCGGACGTGAAGAAGCCGTCCATGCGCCCCGCGTCGTAGCCGCCGTGAATCGCGGCCCAGGTGTGGCTGATGTCGGTCGAGGAAAGCGTCGTGAGGTGGTACGGCGCCACCGACCCGCCCATCCCGTCCGGCTGCGTGTAGTGCGCCGGGACGCCATATGACGCGACAAAGGGCGCGAAACCGTAGTAGTGATCGAATGACCGATTTTCCTGCAGGTCGACCACGAGGTGCTTGATCGGCGTGCGAGACGGCCGGCTCGAGGCCCTGCTGATGGTCTGGGCCGCCTGTCCACATGCGGCGATCAGCGGCGACGCGAGACCGGCAACGCCCGCCGCGCCTGCGCCAGCAAGGAAAGCTCGACGTCCGAGCTTGCGTTCCAGGAATCCGGGTCGTGTCACCAGGCGCTCCGCGATGAACTCTAGCCCGTCGCGTTTCGTGTTCTAGGGATCGTGGCAGAGTAAAGCCGTGAAGAAGAGCCCGAGCATGCAGAAGGCCGATGCGGAGTGGAAGCGTGATCTGACCCCGATGCAATTCCACGTCCTGCGTGAGAAGGGGACCGAACGCCCGTTCACCGGCGAGTACTGGGATACCAGGACGCCCGGCGTGTACCTCTGCGCCAGCTGCGGAGCCAAGCTCTTCGAGTCGGACGCCAAGTTCGACGCCCATTGCGGCTGGCCGAGCTTCTCCGCTCCGGCCGAGGGCGCTCCCGTCGCGGAGAACGTCGACGACAGTCACTTCATGGTCCGAACCGAAGTGACGTGCGTCCATTGTGGAGGCCACCTCGGCCATGTCTTCGACGACGGGCCTCAGCCGACGGGGTTGCGCTACTGCATCAACTCGGCCTCCATCAAGCTCGAGCCTTCCCCACAAGTGGGGAAGGTGGCCCCGCCTGAGATACAGGCGCGTCCGGATGGGGAGAACGAAGTCTAGGAGCCCCGCGACTCCAGCATCTTCTTGACGATCGGGCTCGGCTCCCTGGGCTGCCAAGCGCGGTAGGCCTCGCGCACGGGGACCGGCCACTCGACGTCTAGGTCGACCCGCGTGCCGAACGAGCGCGCGCCCGCCAGCACGCGCAGTGCGAGCTCGAGAGTGCGACGCTGCATCGCCCTGTCCCCGGGCATGCCGAAGGCGTGCCCGAACGGAAACTCGACTCCGACGATGCGCGGTGCGCGGCGCTCCTCCGCAAGCGCCGGCATCATCGTGACGACGACAGTCGGGATCCCCGCCGCTTCGATCCATCGTGCCAGCACGGGCACGTTCATGCAGCAGTCGGGTCAAGCGGGCGCGAGGATGAGCCCGTCGGCCGCCTGGGCCCGAAGGTGGGCCACTATCTGGGGTGCTGCTGCACGCCGCCACTCCTTCAAGCGCCGATCCTGAAATCCCATCACGGACACGTGGTCGGTCACGGCGTGGCCCACCAGGCCCTCGCCCGCGAGCTCGCCCAGGAGGTTCATCGGGAGGGCGATCTCCGGGTCGGCCAGCAGGTCCTCGTCGTTTAAGTGCAGGTGCGCGACCGCGAGGTCGCGCGGACTCGAGGAGGCGGGAATCGGGCGCCAGCTCGGGTCGCCCCACTCCGGTTGCGACCTCTCACGTTCGAGGTCGAAGGACGGCTGGGTGTCCTTGACAAAGATCCCTGCCGAGGTCAGCAGGCCGATGCTCGAAGCGGCGAGGCGATTCTCGAAAGGCGCCCAGACCGGCGCTTCCTCTCCGGGGAACGAGCCCGCGCCCTCGTACAGGGGCCGAAAGGTGCGCGGCAGGAAGCGATAGCTGTCGACGATCAACGCCTAGAAGTCTGACAGTGTGCCCGTCAGCACCTGGCGGACTGTGCCGCCGATCTCGATCTTGGACGGGAGCTCACTCGAGGCCTCATACGTGAACTCGAGCGCACCGCGAGGCACCAGGCCCTGCGTGGAAATGACCCATGAGATGCCCACCGTCGGATGGCCGGCGAAGGGAAGCTCGACTCCGGGGGTGAATATGCGCACCTTTGCCGCATGCGCGGGATTCGCGGGCGGCAGCACGAAGGTCGTCTCGGCCAGGTTCATCTCGTTCGCGATCCGCTGCATCACCTCCCCAGTGAGGTCCTGGGCGCCGAGCACCACGGCGAGCTAGTTGCCCGCGAGCGGCTGGTCGGTGAAGACATCGACGACATGGATCGTGTGGGTCATGGCACGAATTGGAAAGCCGAGACGATGGCCAGCATTCCAAGGGCTGCGATGACGACGCCGCTAGCGGTGTTGATTCCGCGCACCAGGCCCGGGGTGACGCGAGCTCGCATCGCGGAAACCGCGATCGCGAGGGCGCACCACCACGCGGCCGAGCCGGCCAGGACGCCCGCCACCAGCGTGGCCGGCCGACCGATGCCGCCGCCGGCGCCGAGTCCCAGTGTCGCCGCCAGGGCGGCGAAGGAGACGATGGTCGCGGGGTTGGTGATGGTCAGGCCCAGGGTGGAGGCATAGGCCCATGCCAGCCCGCGAGCATTCGGCGGCGTCCCGGATTCGACCACCTTGCCACGCTCCAGCAGGATCCTGGCACCGAGCACGACCAGGACGAACCCGCCAACCAGCGCCAGCGCGCGGCGGCCGCTGACCAAAGTCGAGGCGAGGGCGGCGACGCCGAACGCCGCGAGGGCGGCATAGAACCCATCGGCCGTCGCGACCCCGAGACCTGAGACCAGGCCGTAAAGACGGCCGCGGACGAGGGTGCGCCTAAGGCAGAGGAAGAAGATGGGCCCGGGCGAGGCCGCGATCGCGAACCCGAGCACGAAGCCTCTGATCAGGAGGCTGGACACCGCACCCTCTCATGGCGCCGCAAATTGTATGAGGTGGCTGCGGCGGATCGCTGGAACTTCCAGTAGCCTAGGGATCCTGGACCTCGGACTCGGACTCCCAACTCGGTCCGCGAGCCGGCCAGGCGGGTGCCAAAGCCGATGGCGATAGCGCCCGGCCTGGGCGCGAGATGAGCCGGCGCCTGCTCACCGCCTTCGGGGTCGCGGCCGGGCTGCTCGTGGCCGCGATCGTCGCGTATGTCGCCTATTCGTCACTGACCGCCCCCATCCAGGTCGCGCCCAACACCAGCCTCACGCCGGAGAGTTGCTCACCCGGGCCGTGCGCCGACGTCCAAGGATTCACGCTCTGGGTCTCCAACGTGCGCCTGGAGGCGGACCTGGTTCGCATGCAGGTGAAGTTCAAGAACTCGAGCGTCTCAACGCACGCCTCCCCCGAGGACCTGCAGCTCATCGATGCGAGCCGTCAGTCTTCCGGCCTCGTAACCAACGTTGCAGGCTGCAACACGTGGGCACGTCACGAGTTCTCCGGCGGCGCGACGTTCGGCCCGATCGATGTGTGCTTCCGCGTCACCAACCCGGCACCGCCTTTCATCCTGCGTTGGTCGCCGGACCTCGGCGTCTTCTGCTGCGAAACGGACATCAAGGTCACACCGACCTGAGCCGCCGCGGTGCGCGAATGATGAGGGCCTTCATCCCAGCAGCTTGCCACCAGTGGTGCATTGCCCGGACACTTAGGAGTTTCCGAACAATTAACGTGACAGATGCGGCTATTTAGGATAGCCTAGGTTTGTGGATGTCGCGGCGACCATAGCGGAGCGATTTGCTTCGATCTCGCCTTATCTCGATGAACGCCAAGTGCGCATCTGGGTGG
>DATLUC010000027.1:0-62752 GCA_035533335.1 Candidatus Baltobacterales bacterium | reverse complement strand
TGAAGCTGCTCGAGTACCAGGCCAAGGAGGTGCTTTCCTCCCTTGGTATCGCGATCCCGCCCGGACGCGTGGCGCGCACACCTGAAGAGGCAGCCGGCGCGTGTGCGGAGCTCGGCCCCGTCGCAGTCAAGGCCCAGGTCCCGGTCGGGGGCCGCGGCAAGGCCGGCGGCATCAAGCTGGCCAGGTCGCCGGAAGAGGCGCGCGCCGCGGCCGCCCAGATCATCGGAATGGACATCAAGGGATTCAAGGTGCCGCTGGTCTACTGCGAGTCTGCGCTCGAGATCGAACGCGAGATCTATCTCGGCTTCACGGTCGACCGCGATGCGCGCGCCAACATCCTGATGCTCTCGGCCAAGGGGGGGATGGAGATCGAGCAGGTGGCTGAGGAGTCGCCCGAGTCGATCGCACGCCTCTATCCCAACCCATGGCGGGGCCCGCTCGATTTCGAGCTGGCACAGCTTGTATACGACGCCGAGCTCGGTGAGCTGGCTCGCCCGCTGACGCAGCTGATCAAGAAGCTCTATCGCGCTATTCCCGACCTCGACGCCGTCACCGCCGAGATCAACCCCCTGGTCGTGACCAAGAAGGGCGATGTGATCGCGGGCGACGCCAAGCTCGAGATCGACGAGAACGCGATGTGGAGGCACAAGGACCTCGATGTGAAATACGGCTCGGTGCTCGAAGGCGACCCATACGAGGTCGAGGCGAAGAAGCGCGGCCTGACCTACGTGTCTCTTGGCGGCGACATCGGCATCATCGGCAACGGCGCCGGCCTCTGCATGGGAACCCTGGACCTCGTGCAGCGCGCGGGCGGCCGGCCCGCCAACTTCTGTGACATCGGCGGCGGCGCCAAGGCCGAGGTGGTGGAGAACGCTCTCGCGGTGATCCTCATGAACCCGGACGTAAAAGGCGTCGTCATGAACGTGTTCGGTGGAATCACCCGCGGCGACGAGGTCGCCAAAGGCCTGGTGGCGGCGCGAAACAACCTCAAGATGAAGGTGCCCCTGGTCGTCCGGCTCAGCGGCACGCGCGCGGACGAAGGCCGCGAGATCCTTAAGCAGAACGGCATCGAGCCAGGCGTCAGCGCCTGGGAGGCCGCGCAGAAGATAGTGCAGTTGACCAGCACGGCCGGCCGCGCATGAGCATCCTGCTCGACGCATCTACGAAGGTCATCGTCCAGGGCATCACCGGCCGTGAGGGCACCTTTCACGCCGAGCAGATGCAGGCGCTCGGCACCAAGGTCGTGGGCGGGACCAGCCCGGGCAAGGGCGCAACGACACACCTCGCCGTGCCGGTTTTCAACACTGTCGCGGATGCCGTCAAGGCCACGGGCGCGACTGCGTCCGGAATCTTCGTGCCGCCGCCCTTTGCCGCCGACGCGATCATGGAGGCGGCTGCCGCCGGCATCACGCTGATCGTTTGCATCACCGAGGGGATTCCGATCCAGGACATGATCAAGGTGAAGGATTACCTCCGCGGCCATCCGCAGGCCAGGCTCATCGGGCCCAACTGTCCCGGCCTCATCACCCCTGGCGCTGCGAAGATCGGCATCATCCCGCAGAGCATCACCCGGCCCGGCCATGTCGGCCTGGTCTCGCGCAGCGGCACCCTCACGTACGAGGTGGCGACGGCGCTGAGCGCGGCCGGCCTCGGCCAGTCGACGATCGTCGGGATCGGCGGCGACCCCGTGCTGGGCCTCACATTCCGCGACGTGGTCGACCTGTTCGAGAAGGATCCCGCCACGACCCACCTGGTGGTGATCGGCGAGATCGGGGGCAGCGACGAGGAGCACGCCGCGGAGGTGCTCGCGCGTGGCACGCGCCTCAAGACCGTCGCGTTCATCTCCGGGCGCACCGCCCCCGAGGGCAAGCGGATGGGCCACGCCGGGGCCATCATCTCGGGCAACCGCGGCACGGCCAAGAGCAAGGAAGAGGCATTCCGTAAAGCCGGCGTGGCGGTGGCCGAGACAACCGACCAGATCGTGGACCTGCTCAAATGAGCGCGATTCCGATCGCGCTGTCGCGGGCGGCGCCGGGCGACCGTTTGCGGGATCTCGGGCTTTTTTCAATCTTGGTGTTATGGCTCGCCTACACGAGGATCTTCTGGGCCCTGCAGGCGGCTCATGTAGCCATGCCTCCGTGCCCTTTCTACTACCTCACCGGACACCCTTGCCCGTTCTGCGGCGGCACCCGGTCCTTCGCCTACATGTGGCGCGGTGACGTGGTCGACGCGGTGAGGCTGTACCCCCTCGGCCCGGCACTGTTCGCCGGGACCTTTGTGGGCGCGGCGGGCCTGGCGGCGGGCGCCGTCACGGGCCGCACCTGGACGCCCAGGTTCTCCACCGCGCAGTGGCGCGTCCTGGGCGTTGGGGTCCTCAGCGCGGTCCTGATGAGCTGGGCCCTCAAGGTGTTCGTCCTCGGAAACTAGGCTCCGCCGGCTGTCCCCCGACGACTGGGAGGTCTTCCGCGCCGTCCGGCTCGCCGCCTTGAAAGATGCGCCTTACGCGTTCGCCTCGACCTACGAGCGCGAGATTCGCGCAGGCGAGGATGACTGGCGTCGAAGGCTCGCCGGCAGGTGCCAGTTCGTGGCCGAGGTCGACGGCGAGGTCGCAGGCACTGTCGGCGGCATCGCCTCAGACGACGGGGGAGCCGCACTCATCTCCATGTGGGTCGCCCCGAGCGCACGCGGCAGGGGCGTGGGCGAGTCGCTCGTCCATGCGGTCCTGGACTGGGCCCGCGGCGAGGGCCATCCGGCAGTCTGCCTGTGGTTCGCCGAGGGCAACGTCGCGGCCGAGCGCCTGTACTTGAGGTGCGGATTCGTGCGCACAGGTGTCACACAGCCGATCGTCCCCGGCCAGCCGCGTATGGAATTCGAGATGGAGCACGCCCTCTAGGCGTCGTCGCCCTGGATCAGCCGCGCCACCACCGGATAGACGAGTGCTGTGTTCTGCGCAGGATGAGACGGATCGATCAGGTCGTGCGGTAGTCGGTCTGTCACGGGAAACTCGTGCCGCGAGACATGCGCGCCATGCGCGCGCCACGCTTCGACGAGGCGGTATGTGAAGCGGTTCTCCAGGCCGGGTTCGTTGGCGTTGGTCAGCACGGCGATCTCCGTCGCCTTCGGAGCCGCGGCCTGGGCGGCGTTCGCCGTGTCGTGGGCGATGTGGAATAGCGACGCATACGCGTGGGTCGAGAAACGGGGATAGGCGTAATCGGGCGGCAGCAGCTCCTTGAGCGATCCATCCCACCAGACATAGAAGTTGGGCAGGGCGTAAGCGAGGGTGCCCAGGCGGCGCTGGAGCGCGCTCGGTATCCAGCGCAGCCCGAACATCGGCGCGATCAACACTGCGCGTTCGACGTGCTCGTGGGTCTGCGCGAGATGACCCGCCAGGGACCCGCCGAGCGACATGCCGGCCACCGTCACGTGTTCGCCGAGGCCGTGGGCGGCATCGGCGGACCGGTTGGCGAGCGCCACGAGGTGCGCTGCACGTAGCTCGGAGATCGAGGTGTTCAACCGGTCCCGGTACCCATGGCGCGGATAGCGTGGGATGAGGACGTTCCAGCCCTGCGCGTGAAACATTCGGCCGATGAGGTCGAACTGCTGGGGGCAGCTCGTGAACCCGTGAAGCAGCACCAGCGCGCGGTTCGTGCGCGTCCCGTGCGAGTACAGGCGTGTGTGGCACGCGGGGTTGACGTTGGGCCCGTCGAGGTCCTGGAGGCCGTCGACGATCTTGATCGCGTCGCGGTACAGCGCTTCGGTCACTTTCCCAATCTAGCGCCTGCCCATGCCACCATTGGAGCGTTGAACTTCGACCTCACCGACGAGCAGCGCTCGATCCGCGATACGTGCCGCGACTTCGCCCGGGAGGTCGTGGCCCCGGCGGCCGAGGAGCTCGACCGGAACCACCGTTTTGGATACGACGTGATCCGGCAGATGGGTGAGCTGGGGTTGTTCGGCCTGCCGTTCCCGGAGGAGTTCGGGGGCGCCGGAGCCGATTTCCTGTCGCTGTGCCTGGCCATCGAGGAGATCTCGAGGGCCGATGCGGGCGTCGGAATCACGCTCGAGGCCGCGGTTTGCCTGGGTGCGGCGCCTATCCATGACTTCGGCACCCAGGAGCAGAAGGAGCGATGGCTGCCGGACCTGCTCGCCGGTCGCAAGCTGTGGGCGTTTGGCCTGACCGAGCCGGAAGCTGGCTCCGACGCGGGCGCGACCAAGACCCGTGCCGAGCTGCGAGACGGAACCTGGGTTGTCAACGGAGCCAAGCAGTTCATCACCAACTGCGGAACAGAGATCTCGGCCGGGGTGACGGTCACCGCGGTGACGGGGCCGGCCAACGGCCACTCGCCGGAGATCACCGCCGTCATGATCCCCACCGGCACTCCCGGCTACCACGTGCTCGAGTCTTATCGGAAGCTCGGATGGCACTCCTCCGACACGCATCCGCTGAGCTTCGAAGACTGCGCGGTGCCCGAGGAGAACCTGCTCGGAGTGCGTGGCGGTGGCTACCGCCAGTTCCTGCACACGCTCACGGGTGGGCGAATCGCCATCGCCGCTCTTTCCGTGGGGCTGGCGCAGGCCTGCCTCGACGCTGCACTCTCGTATGCGAAGGACCGCAAGACGTTCGGCAAGCCGATCTCAAAACATCAGGCGATCCAGTTCAAGCTCGCCGACATGGCGATGGAGACCGAGCTGGCCAGGACGATGGTGTACCGTGCCGCGACCGCTTACACGCACACGGGCAAGGAGACGACCGACGAGTGCCGGATGCTCGCCGCGATGTGCAAGCTGTACGCGTCGGAGGCGTGCACGCGGGCTGCGGACAATGCGGTGCAGATCCATGGCGGCTACGGCTTCATGGAGGACTACCCGGTCGCGCGCTACTGGCGCGACGTCAAGGTCAACGAGATCGGAGAAGGGACCTCCGAGGTCCAGAGGATGCTGATCGCGCGCCTGCTCGGCTGCTGACGGCCTCAGCCGGCGGTAGGGGCTTCGCGATCGGCGATGCCGGCCACCTCGCTCCATGGCCGCCCAGGCAGCAGCATGGCGCTGCTGCTCGCGAGCGCGATCCGTTTGCCCGCTTCGTTGTAGAGCTCGGCCGTCGCCACGCACATCGTCCGGCCGCGGTGGGCGATCGTGGCGAGCGCGGTCAGGAGACCGCCGTCGGGTAGGACGGGCCGCAGGAAGTTGACCTTGAGGTCGAGCGGCGCGAACGAGCCCCCCGCGGGGCTGATGGTCATCACCGCACTCGACAGGGCGGCGTCCGCGAGCAAGGCGATCGCACCTCCGTACAGGAAAGGCTGAGGCGAGGCGAGCCAGGGACTCGCCGGGAGCACGAAGGTGCAGCGCCCTTCGACGGCCTCGATCGGCCGGAGTCCGGTGAGGTGATAGATCGGAGGACCGGCGTCGGTCTCTCCGACGCATCGCCTCAGGATCTCCAGTCCGCTTCGACGGTCCCAGTCGTCCTGCGGGACCGCGGTGCCAGGGACGGGACGGCGCAGGTAAGGGTCAGGAGTGGGGTAGACCGGCAGAGGGGCCCGCTCGAGCGCCGGCGGAGCACCCGGGGCGGTGAGCAGGAACCCGCGGGTGGTACCGTGCGCCAGCTGCCGGCCGTGACCGTCCTCGATGCTCACCTCGGAAAGCGCGACCGACCTGCCCCCGTGGATCAAGCGGGCCTTGCCGGTGATGGTCCCGCTGTTCATGGTGCCCGCCCGCAAGAAGCTCATCGAAAGATCGGACGTCGTCATGGAGCCGAGGGGCGGCAGGGACGTGATGATCGCGCCTCCAAGCGGCCCGTCGGCCAGGAAGGCGATCACGCCGCCGGTGATGAGGCCCGGCACCATCGTCTCGAGCCAGGGGGTCACGGGCATCTCGAAGGTGCAGGTGCCGGGGCTTGCATCGACCGGCCTCAGGCCGGTGAGATGGTGGATCGGCGGGGCTGCGCTGAGGCCCTTGGCGGTTTGAACCATCCGCTCCAGGCCCGACAGAGCCAGGCTCGATGCGTCTCCAAAGGAGCCCCGGACCGGCTCTTCCCAGATCCGGGCGGTCACATCGCTATCGGTAGACGCCGCTGTGGCCCAGGCTGTGCAGGCCGACGTTGGGAAAGTAGGTCAGGCCGTGGTCCTGCGAGCCGACGGGGATCCTGGCCAGGAGCTGCCCGGTAATCGTGTTGATCACGTAGACCGTCGCGTTGTAGCGGCCCGACGCCCAGAGCTGGGTCCCGTCGGGGCTCAGCTGAAGCATGTCGGGGCTGCCTCCAGTGGGGATGAACCACTTCGCGACCACGCGGCGTGTGGCGAAGTCGATCACCGAGAACGAGCCCTCCAACCGGTTGGAGACGTAGAGCGACCCTGGTGTCGCGTGAGATGGCCAGGCCGTGAGCGCCGCGTCCCGTCGGGATGAACTGGATCTCTTTCATCGAGACCGGGTCGATCACGGAGACGAAGATGCGGAAGATGCGAGACCTGAACACGGCGCCAAGGGCCGCCGGGCGGCTGCTACTCGTCTGGGAGGTCTTCAAGTTTGGGGGCAAGCTCACATACCCACCGCCCATCGTCGAGGCGGCGGATGAAGCGAGCGTACCCCTGATTTCGCGCCACGTTGTGGAATTGCTCCTGGGTGATCAGCGTGCGCAGCCGCGCCAAGTCGGCATAGGTGCTGTCGCGCATGATGCCGCCGACCACCCCCGCGAGCTCGCGCCACTGGCCTTCCGAGAGAGGTTCGCCATAGCCTGCAATGGTGACCAGGAGGGCCGCGGTGGCCCCGGTGATGGTTTCAGGCAGGATCTTCTCCGCCTTGCCACGAGCGATGATCTCTCGACCGGTGCCGATGATGTCCGCGATGCGATCACGGCGAACGCCGATGATGTCGCGTCCACTGCCAACAGTGGTGCCCTCGAGATACCTGGGTCCTGCTTCCATGCCCGGTCCCTATTCTAGTTAAGGCCTGACTTGGACCTTGAACTCGCGCCCGAGCACGCAGCTTTTCGGTCCGCCGTGCGCGAGCTGGCGCAGGGGGTCGTCCGGCCGCTGGCGGCCGACGTCGACCGTGATCACCGCTTCCCCGTCGAAGCGGTCAAGGCCGCCGCCGAAGCCGGCCTGCTGGGCGTGCTGATCCCGCAGGAGTACGGCGGCGCCGGGTTGGACGCGCTGGCCTTTGCGATCTGCATCGAGGAGCTGGCCCAGGCCTGCGCGTCGACCTCAGTGATCGTCGACGTGCACACGAGCGTCGGCAGCGAGCCGATCCTCCTGTTCGGCGACGAGGACCAGAAGCGGCGTTGGCTGCCCAACCTGGCCTCTGGCGGTCTGCTCGGCGCGTTCGCCCTGACCGAACCGGCGTCGGGCTCCGATGCGGCTTCATTGAAGGCAACCGCGAGGCGCGGCGGAAGCGGCTACGTCCTGAATGGGACCAAGGTCTTCATCACCAACGTTGGGCGGGCCGGACTCTACGTCGTCTTCGCCCGTACCGGGACGGATGAGAGGGCTGCGGGGATCAGCGCGTTCCTGGTCCCGGCGGACTCGCCCGGCCTTCGCGTGGGCCAGGTCTTCCAGAAGATGGGTCTCAACGGTTCGCCCACGGGCGAGCTCGTCCTGGAGGACGTCGAGGTGCCCACGGCCAACCGGCTCGGGGCCGAAGGCCAGGGTTTCACCGTCGCGATGCGCGCGCTCGACTCCGGGCGCATTGGCATCTCCGGCCAGGCCCTGGGCATCGCGCAGGCGGCCGTGGAGGAGGCGCGAGAGCTCATGAAGGAGAGGGGCCACGAACAGGGTGACGACTTCTTGCTCGCCGACATGGCGACCCGGCTCGAGTCAGCGCGGCTGCTGGCGTACCACGCCGCATGGCTTTGCAGCCGCGGCCGGCCGTTCACGCGGCAAGCGTCGATGGCCAAGCTTCACTGCACCGATACCGCGATGCAGCTCGCGCTCGATGCACTCCAGGTGGCCGGGGAGTCGGGCGCAGTTTCCGGCAGCCCCTTCGAGCGACACGTCCGCGACGCAAAAGCGCTGCAGATCTACGAGGGATCCAACCAGATCCAGCGCGTGGTCATTGCCAGAGAGTTGCTCCGGTAAGCTCACCCCAGTGGATTTCGAGTTCTCGGACGAGCAGATCGCGATTCGGGACACAATCCGGGAGCTGGTGCAGGACCGCGTGGCGCCGCGCGCGGCGGAGATCGACCAGACGGCCGAGTACCCGAAGGACATCGAGAAACTCTTCGCCGCGAACGGGATCCTCGGCATACCGTTTCCCGAGCAGTACGGAGGCATCTCGGGGTCATCGGTCACCATCTGCATGGGGATCGAGGAGATCGCCAAGGCGTGCGCGAGCTCATCTTTGATCCTGGCGGTGCAGGCCCTGGGCTCGTACCCGATCCTGGTTGCTGGGTCGGAGGAGCAGAAGAAGAGACTGTGCCCGCCCCTTGCTTCGGGCGAGAAGGTCGCGGCGTACGCGCTCTCGGAGACAGGCAGCGGATCCGACGCCGCGGCCATGAAAACACGCGCCAAGCGTTACGGGAACGAGTACGTCCTCAACGGCACCAAGCAGTTCATCACCCATGGCAGCATTGCCGGAACCCTGGTCGTTTTCGCGCAGACCGACCCCGAGGCCGACCATCGGGGCATCTCCGCATTCGTGCTCGAACGCGAGACGAGCCCGTGGCTGGCGCCGAAGCTCGAGCACAAGCTCGGAATTCGCGGGTCGCCCACCGCGTCGATCGTCTTCGAGGACGTCAAAGTCCCGGTCGCCAATCGGCTCGGGGAGGAGGGCGCCGGCTTCAAGATCGCCCTCGCGGTCCTCGACCGGTCGCGGCCCGGCATCGGCGCCCAGGCGCTCGGCATCGCGGAAGGGGCGTTTGACTACGCCCTGAACTACGTCAAGGAACGGCAGCAGTTCGGGCAGCCGATCTCGACGTTCCAGGGCATCCAGTTCATGCTGGCCGACATCGCGACGCAGATCGAGGCCGCACGCCATCTCGTCTATCGCGCCGCGACCAAGGTCGACGGCAAGGCGCCGGACCTGACCAAGATCGCCGCCATGGCGAAGCTGTTCGCCTCAGACATGGCGATGCGGGTCACCACCGACTGCGTGCAGCTGCTTGGAGGCTACGGGTACATCTCGGATTACCCAGTCGAGCGGATGATGCGAGACGCGAAGATCACGCAGATCTACGAGGGGACCAACCAGATCCAGCGCGTGGTGGTGGCCAGGGCGCTGCTGCGTTGAGCGCCGCCCCGCCGCCTCCGCCGCCGATCCCGGCGGTGGCACCGTACTATCCGCCGCCCTCTTCTCCGCCTCCCCGGCATTCCGGAGGTGGGACCGACGGCCGTGCCGTGGCCGCGCTTCTGTTCGCGATCATGGGACTCCTGCTCGGCCTGCCGCTGGGTATCCCCGGCCTGGTCCTCGGCCCCATCGCGTATTTCCTCGGCAAGGCGGCCGTGCGCCGGATCGAAACTTCGGACGGTGCGCTCGGCGGCCGCGGCGCTGCGATCGCCGGCTGGGTCATGGGTGTGGTCGCGACCGCGATCGGAGCGGCTGTGACCCTGGTGTGGCTGGTGGTTGTCCTGGTGGCCGTCTCCGGCACTTCCTCGGGCTGAGGAGCGGTGGAGCGGGTCACCGAGGCGTTCGCCTGGCCGGCCCGCAATGCGCAGTGGGTTTCCAAGATCGTGGTGATCGGGCTGATCCTGCTGATCCCGATCGTGGGCACGATCAACGGGATCGGCTGGATGCTCGCCGCGCTCGAGCGGCTGCGCGGCGGCCAGGACGGGTTGCCGCCCGCGAACCTCGGCTACCTCGGCCGGGGCTGGCGGCTTTTCCTGGTCGCGGTCGTCTATGGCCTCGCGATCGGCGTGATCGCAGGGCTCGTATACCTGCCGGCGGTCCTGATCTTCATCCATGAGGGCCGCGGCAGCGCCAATGCCGCGGCGGTGTCGGGCGCCGTCCTGCTCAGCCTCCTGAGCTTCAGCCTCGTGACCCTCGGCACTCTGGCGCTCAACTTCGTCCTGCCTTCGATCGTGCTGGCGACCGAGCGGGGAGGGATCGGTGGCGGGCTGCGGCTCCTGGAGGTGGTCGGCGCCGCTCGCGCTTCTCTTGCGGCGAGCCTCGTCGCCGGCCTTATGCTGATCGCGGCCAGCTTCGTCGGCTCGATCGGAATCGTCGTTTGCGGAGTCGGGGTCCTCTTCAGCACGGCTTACTCGCTGGCCATGCAGGCATGGATCGTTCATTGTTTCGAGCAGGGCTCGAGGCCGGCGAGAGCCGCGTAAGGAGGAATTACATGTCGGACCTGCCGCCCCCACCGCCGCCGTCGAGCGAGAACATCCCACCGCCGCCGCCGCCTGCGGGTGGCGGAAACTTCCCGCCGCCTCCTCCCCCCAGTGGGGGCAACTTCCCGCCTCCACCGCCGCCTCCTCCGAGTGGCGGAGGATTCGCCCCGCCTCCACCGCCACCTCCTCCGAGTGGCGGAGGGTTCGCCCCGCCTCCACCACCGCCCCCGGGCGGCGGATTCGTGCCTCCGCCTGGGGGAGGTTTTGCCCCCGCCGGTGCCGGCTATGCCGCCCCGCGCACCGACGGCCTGGCCATCGCCTCGCTCGTGGTCGGGATCGTCGGCCTGGTCTGCTCTTTTGGATGCCTGGGCATTGTGCTCGGTCCGACCGCGGCGATCATGGGCTTCATCTCGCGCCAGCGGATCGCATCCAGCGTCGGGACGCTGGGCGGCGGGACGCTCGCGATCATCGGGTTGATTCTCGGCGTGATCGGCTTTCTCGCCAGCGTCGGATTCTTCTTCCTCTACCTGTCTGGCGCGATTCACTCGTCATCGTTCAGCTCGCCGAGCCCGTGACGTAACCAGTTCGCCTCCGTCGCCGTTTCACGGGACCTGAACAGTAGAATCTCCGTGCGCATGGTTAGGGCCAGGCCTCGCAAGGCCAGGCGATCTCGCTACAACGTCTCCTACCGCCTGACCAGGTCGGTCCCTGCGGCGATCGTTGCCGTCCTCTTGCTGGCGGTGCTGGTGGGAGCGACGCTCACGTACAAGCGCCTCGACGATTTCGTCAACGCCACTACGGGCCATCACATCAACCCGATCGGTGAGGTGGTGCAGGCGGTCGAGCCGGCGCAGGGCACGATCGCGTACAAGTTGAAGCACGGGCAAGAGGTCAACATCCTGCTGCTCGGCATGGGCGGATACGAGAACGACGCCCCTTACCTGACCGACTCGATCATGGCCGTGACCATCGATCCCTCGAGCAATCGCGTGATGCTCGCCTCGATCCCTCGTGACCTGACGGTGCAAATGAACCTTCAGAGCCCGCCGTCGCGGACTTGGACGCAGAAGATCAACGCGGCCTACGAGGTCCCGTACACCAACATCATCTGCTGCGTCGCCCCGCAGTACACGGGCCGCACCGGCGGCGGGTATGCCGCGGAGCACGAGGTCGGCAAGGTGACGGGTCTCACCTTCGACAAGTACATCGCCGTCGACTTCGTCGCTTTCCGCGACATGGTCAACGCTCTCGGCGGCGTCGACGTGTGCCTTTCGACGAACCTCGACGACCTGTCCTATCCGAACTACCACAACGGCTACATGCCGATCCACTTCAAGGCCGGATGCCAGCACCTCAACGGCGAGCAAGCGCTCGAGATCGCGCGCTCGCGGCATGCGATACAGCCCCAGCAGGCTTCGGACTTCGGCCGCGCGCAGCGGCAGCAGAACATCATGGAGGCGATCAAGAAGAAGGCGACGACCGTCAACGGTTTCGAGAAAGCCCCGCAGCTCCTCGACGCGCTCCAGAAGAACATCAACACGGACATGTCGATCTCAGACATGAAAGCTATCTACGACTGGGGCAAGAACCTGCCCGACACCTCGATCATCCGGGTGGCGCTGACGGCGAGCTCGGGGGCCGCGCCCGGAAACCTGCTCGACTACGGCAATTGCGGTCTCGGTCCCTACGTTTCCCAGCTGTGCGCCGACGATCCGACCTTCACGATGATCCACAAGTACCTCGCCTCGGTCCTGATCGATCCCAAGACGCTCGCCGAGAAGGCGCCGGTGCAGTTCGTGAACGGGTCCACCAGTTTCAGTGGCCTCGACTCGCTGGTCACCACGATGTTCGACCCGACCGGCCTGCAGCTCGCGGACCCGGTCGCCCACAGGCCTTCGGCGCAGACGGTGATCCTCGACTACTCGGGCGGTAAGTTCCCGCTCACCGCCGCGTGGCTGCAGAGCTTCTTCGGCGGCACCGTGGTCGCGGCGACGCCCACCAACCCGGCGCCGGCCCCCGGCCAGCAGACCTATGGCCTGGTCGTGGTGCTCGGACACGATTTCGCCCTACGCTTCTTGGGCGAGTGAGAATCTGACCGGCCCAGACCTGGCGTCGAGCTTTCGATCAGGCGACATCCGCGCCCTGGCCAGGGCGATCAGCCTGGTCGAGCGCCGGGATGCGTCCGTGAGGGATCTCGAGCTACAGCTTCGAGATGCGCAGAAGACGCCCGGCGTCGTCGGCTTCACCGGGGCCCCGGGGAGCGGCAAATCGACCCTTGTCGACGCTCTCGTCCAACTGCTCCGGAAGCAGGACCTCTCCGTCGCGGTGCTTGCGACCGATCCCAACTCCCCGTATACGGGCGGCGCCATCCTGGGGGACCGCATCCGGATGCAGCGGCATGCGCTGGACCCCAAGGTGTTCATCCGCAGCATGGGCGCTCGGGGCCACCTGGGAGGGCTGTCCCTGGCGACTCGAGAGGCGATCCGGCTGCTCGGAGCGTTCGGCTTCGACCAGGTCGTCGTGGAGACGGTCGGTGTCGGCCAGTCGGAGCTGGAGGTCGCCGCCGTGGCGGACACCACGGTCGTGGTGCTGACCCCCAACCAGGGCGACGGAGTGCAGATGATCAAGGCCGGGATCCTGGAGATCGCTGACGTGTTCGTGGTCAACAAAGCGGACATCGAGGGCCACTTGAGAGTCGTCACAGAGCTCCGAGCGATGCTCAGCCTGGCCGCTCCGCGCTCTCTTGGTGGGGAGCCCAGGACCTGGAAGCCGCCCATCATCACCACGGTCGCCTCCCGTGAAGAAGGCATTGGCGAGCTGTGGGCCGCGGTGCTGGAACACCGCCGTCACCTCGAGTCGAGCGGGCTTGGACGCCGCCTTTTGGAGCAGCGCTTGAGGGACGAGACGGCGGAGGTGGCGGCCGAGCTGGCGCGCGCTCGCGTGCGGCGGGCGCTCGACCAAGACCACCGGCTGGCCACGCGGCTCTTTGACGAAGGAACCCCTTACAACATCGCGGAGGAGATCCTGGATCGCAAACCGGGCTGATAATGGACCTGGGATGAAGGTCCGAGCCCGCGACTCCAAGCAAGCCTGGAAAGAGGACTTCGAGGCCAGCGCCGCCCGTGACGACGGAATCGAAACCTCGACCATCTCGGGCGTTCCCCTCCAGCCGCTGTACACGAGCGACGACATGCCGGGGCGCGAGGAGGAGCTGCCGGGCCAGTTCCCGTACACGCGGGGCATCCACGCGAGCGGTTACCGGGGCCGGCTGTGGACCATGCGGCAGTTCTCGGGCTTTGCCACCGCGGAGGAGACCAATCGGCGCTACAAGTACCTGCTCGCGAACGGGCAGACAGGGCTCTCAGTCGCGTTCGACATGCCGACCTTGATGGGACAGGACTCGGACGCGCCGACCAGCCGCGGGGAGATCGGCCATTGCGGCGTGGCGATCGATTCGCTGGCGGACATGGAGGCGCTCTTCGACGGCATCCCGCTGGGCGACATCACGACCTCGATGACGATCAACTCGCCCGCGGCGATCCTGCTCTGCATGTACATCGCAGTGGCGGAGAAGCAGGGCGTCCCTGCGTCGGGCCTGGGCGGAACTCTTCAGAACGACATCCTCAAAGAGTTCATCGCGCAGAAGGAGTTCATCTTCCCTCCGGCGCCTTCGATGCGCCTGGTGGTCGACTCCATCGAGTACTGCGCCAAAGAGGTTCCGAAATGGAACACGATCTCGATCTCCGGCTATCACATCCGCGAGGCTGGATCCACCGCGGCGCAGGAGCTTGCCTTCACGCTCGCCGACGGCATGGCGTATGTCGATGCCTGCCTGGAGCGCGGCATGCACATCGACGATTTCGCATCGCGGCTTTCCTTCTTCTTTGACGCGCACATCGACTTTTTCGAGGAGATTGCCAAGTTTCGCGCAGCGCGGCGCATCTGGGCGCGCTGGATGAAGGAGCGCTACGGCGCTCAGCAGGAGCGGTCCTGGAAGCTGCGTTTCCACACGCAGACGGCCGGCGTGTCGCTGACCGCGCAGCAGCCTGAGCTGAACATCGCGCGCACCGCGATCGAAGCCCTCGCCGCCGTGCTCGGGGGCACGCAGTCTCTGCACACCAACGCGATGGACGAGGTGCTCGGACTGCCCACCGACAAAGCGGCGCGGCTGGCGCTGCGCACGCAGCAGCTGCTCGCGTATGAGACAGGTGTCGCCAACACCATCGACCCGCTGGGGGGCAGCTACTTCGTCGAAGCTCTGACCGACGAGATGGAGCGCCAGGCCGAGGTTTACTTCAAGCGCATCGAAGAGCTCGGCGGGGTCATCCCCGCCATCGAGGCGAGCTTCTTCCAGAAGGAGATCGCCGACGCCGCGTTCCGGTACCAACAAGAGCTGGAACAGAAGCGACGGCTGATGGTGGGCGTGAACGAGTTCACCGTGGCCGACGAGCCGACGATCGAGATCCTGCGCATCGACCCGCGCCTGGAGAGCGAGCAGGTGGCGCGCGTCCGTGAGGTCCGCAAGAAGCGAGACCAGGCGAGGTGCTCGAAGGCGTTGAGCGGTCTGAAGAAGGCGGCTGCGGGTAAGGACAACCTTATGCCGTATATCCTCGAAGCTGTGCGGGCGTATGCCACCGAGGGGGAGATCATGCAGAGCCTGATCGACGTGTTCGGCATCTACACCGAGCGAGCGGTGGTCTAGCGATGCCGCAGACTGCCGTCCGTCCAGTCCGCATCATCGTCGCCAAGGTCGGTCTCGACGGCCACGATCGTGGCGTCAAGGTCGTCGCTCGCGCTCTTCGCGACGCGGGCTACGAGGTGATCTACACCGGGCTGCGGCAGACGCCCGAGATGGTGGTCGACGCGGCGCTCCAGGAGGACGCCCAGGTGATCGGGCTGTCGATTCACTCAGGCGCCCACATGACGCTGTTTCCGGCCGTCGTCGCGGAGCTGAAGAGGCGCAAGGCGACCGATATCACCGTGTTCGGCGGCGGGATCATCCCTGACGACGACATCGTGGCTCTCAAGAAGCAGGGCGTCGCGGAGATCTTCACGCCCGGCACGCCGCTCCAGACGATCGTCGAATGGCTGAAGAAGCGGTTTTCCGAGGGCGGCTGAGGCAAGTCACCGGCGGGGAAGGGGAGTGAGGCGCCGGACCGCCCCTGGGCAGCCCGGCGAAGAAAAACCCGCTAGTTGGTGGTGACGATCGTCCCGGCGACCTTGTCGTGGATCGCTTGCTTCTGGGGGTCCCACAGCTGCCACAGCCAGCCGATCGCCCCGATGATGCAGATGGTGAAGCCGACTTCGAGAACCCAGATGAATCCCCGCAGCGCAGCCTTCCCCATGGTCGGGTACTGGCCCGTCGCCATGTCTCGCACCTTGAACCCGAACGGCATCATGCCGATGGACGCGCCCTGGGAGCTCCACATGTAGGCGAAGTAAAGGACGTCGATGACCAGGTCGACCAGGCCGGCGAGCCCGGTGACCCTCTGGAGGATCACGCCGATGACCCCGTTGATGACGATGAGAATGACCACATCGATCAGGCCGCCCACGATGCGCGTGCCGGGGCTGGCCAAGTTGCTCGCGGTCGCCATCGCATAGCCGCCGCCCGGGGGCATCATCGGCGGCATCCCGCCACCCGGCGGTGGGGGCGGCATCATCGGCGGCACACCACTGGGCGGAGGCGGAGGCGGAGGGCTGCCGCTGGGCGGTGGAGGAGGCGGTGGGTTCTGCATGCCTGGGATGCCCTCCTGGGTATTCGATTTGGACGCGCCCGGCGGGTCGCCGAGCGGCTTTGGGGTATCATAACCAGCGCCTCCCAACCCGAGGCCGATCTATGCAGCTCAAAGCCTCGATCCGACCGACCAACGGCAAGCGCTCGCGCCAACTGCACCGCGTGGGCAAGCTCGCGGCCGTCGTTTACGGGCATGGCACCCAGCCCACGTCCCTCGTCCTGGACCGCATGGAGTTCCAGAAGGTCTTCATCAAGTCCGGGCGTACCCACCTGGTCGACCTGCTCGTGGACGGGGACCGCACCGAGAAGGTCCTGGTCCGCGAGATCCAGACCCACCCGCGCCGGCTCGGCCCGATCCACGTCGACTTCTACCAGGTCAACCTGGAGGAGAGGATCACGGTCGAGGTGCCGGTCCACCTGACCGGGGAATCGGCCGCGGTGAAGCGTGGCGACGCCGACGTCCTTCAGCCCGTCCACTCACTGCGCGTCGAGTGCCTGCCTTCCGACATCCCGGAGGCGTTCGAGGTGGACATCACGCCGCTCGAGGAAGTCGATTCCGAGTTTCGCGTGGCCGAATTGAGCGTGCCCAAGGGCGTGACCGTGCTGCTGGATCCCGATGAGCTGATCGTCAAGATCGTGCACAAGCGCGAGATGAAGGTCGAAGAGGAGATCCCGTCCGCCGAGGCCGCTGTAGCGGCAGAGGGCGAGGCCGAGGCCGAAGGCGAAGGCGCGGAGGAAGCCGCCGAGTCGAAGGAATGACCGCCCCGCCGCTGGGCGGTTTGATTCCTGGGATCCCCAACTCCGTTCTCGTCCAGATCGTCATCGCCATCGTCGTTTTCGCTGTGTTCGTCATCGGTTCGCGCTTGATCTCAAACTACGTGGTGGCACGTCTCGAGCGGCGTCACATGCGCACCGACATGGTCGTCATAGGCAACCGTGTCGTGACCGTCCTCCTGATCGCCATCGGCGTGATCATCGCGGTCGGCGTCGCCTTCTCGAGCCAGAACTTCACGCTCGCCGGCATCCTGATGGCCACCTTCGTCGCCAGCTTCGGCGTGCAGGACCTCTTGAAGGATTACGTGTCGGGCTACTACGTGCTGCTGGAGCGTCACATGCGCGTGGGCGACCGCATCTCGCTCGACGCAGCAGGGTCAGGCACCATCCTTGACGTAAAGCTTCGCGTCACGCTGGTCAAGACCGATGCCGGAGACCTGCTCGTGGTCCCCAACTCAGAGCTTTTCAACAAGCCGGTGACCGTGCACGTCGGCGCCGTCCAGCGCCTAGCCGAGACGAAGTCGGAGACTTGAGAGGCTAAGCCAGAGCCCCCAAAGTGATCCGGCAGAGCGCATCGAGCTTCTCGCCCCCGAGCTGAGACTCCTGGGCCAGCAGCTCACGCATCGTCTTCGAAGCCAGCTCGGCGTGATTGCCCACATTGACCTGGGTCGCCAATGACCGCAGGTGATACGTGTGGTCGGGCAGCTCGCTGGTCTTCTCGAGCTTCACCGCGACCTTGTCGAGCTGGACCGACTTCGACCATCGCGCCACCTCCGCCTCGCCGGTTTCGGGGGCGTCCGAGAGGTGCAGGCAGTTGAGACCGCCGAAGATCCCGTAGCGCTCGCGCAGCGAGCCGGGCCGCGACTGGGCGATCCGTGTCTCACCGAGGTCGTGGCGCATATCTTTGAGGACATCGGCCGAGGCCGTCACGCGGCCGACGACCAGGGGCAGAGCGGTCATGAAGTCGACCAGCCACGGGAAGAAGGGCCGGCCCTGCAGGAAGTCGTAATGGCTCTCGATCAGGGAGGCCGGAGGTTGGAACCACTCGAGCGAGCGGACCTTCCAGCCGCGCTCGCTCGAAAGCCAGCTCCAGATCCCGGCGCGGGCCGCCAGGCGATACGCGGCGTCGGGCTTGAAGATCACAAGGGCGTCGGACACGAGGGGCAATGCTACGGACTCTGGTGCTTGTCACGGGGATTGGGCCGGTACACCTTGCGGCCCTTGAGTTTCTCCGGCATGTGGACCTGGTCGGCGACACCGCCCTCGTAGTCGTGCGCGTAGCGGTAGCCACTGCCGTACCCCATCGACTTCATGAGGCCCGTCGGGGCGTTGCGAAGGTGCTTCGGCACGAGCTCGTTGCCGGTTTGCTCGATGAGCTCTCTTGCGGCACCGTAGGAGGTGAGGGCCGAGTTCGACTTGGGCGCCAGGGCCAGGTACAGCGCCGCCTCGGTCAATGGCAGGACGGCTTCCGGCATGCCGATGAAGTGCGCCGCCTGCTGTGCGGCCACCGCCAACGAGAGGGCCTGCGGATCGGCCAGCCCGACGTCCTCGGCCGCGAGGATCACGAGGCGGCGCGCCACGAAGAGCGGGTCCTCGCCCGCCTCGAGCATGCGCGCCATCCAGTAGACCGCGGCATCTGGATCGCTCCCGCGGACGCTTTTGATGAGGGCGGAAACGATGTCGTAGTGCTGGTCCCCGGCCCGGTCGTAAAGGAGGTGGCGCTGCTGCATCGCACGCTCGACGTGGTCGACTGCGATCCGCGCCTCGCCCGCCAGCGCCGCGGCGGCTTCCAGGCCGTTCAGCGCCACCCGGGCATCACCCCTCGCCGTCTCCAGGAGGTCGTCCATCGCCTCTTGTTCCATCGCCGCCCCCAGCTCCTGGAGGCCGCGCCGCACGACCTGCTTCAGCTCGTCGCGGTCGAGTTGTTCGAGCCGGAACACCCGGCTGCGCGACAGCAGCGGTGCGATGACCTCGAACGACGGGTTCTCGGTCGTCGCGCCGATCAGGGTCACGGTCCCGTCCTCGACGTGGGGCAGGATGGCGTCCTGCTGGGCCTTGTTGAAGCGGTGGATCTCGTCCACGAACAGGACAGTCCTCAGGCCCGCGCGCCGGTGGACTTTCGCCTCCGCGACGACCTTGCGCAGGTCCGCGACGCCCGCGGTCACCGCGGACAGGGCGACCATGCGGGCTTTGGTCTCGGTGGCCAGAAGCCCGGCGAGGGTCGTCTTGCCGCTGCCGGGAGGACCCCACAGGACGATGCTCGGGAGGTGCCCGGAACGCGTGAGCTGGCGTAGCACCTCGACCACCTTGCCCTGGCCCACGAGGTCGTCGAAGCTCTTCGGCCGCATCCGGGTCGCCAGCGGGGCGCCGGGTTCGGACGACACAGGCATCGGGAACAGCTCGCCCTGGTCGGCCACGGATTAGATTCTGATCTGAGAGCGGCGGCGAGGCGGGATGCCTAGAATGCGGCCCATGGGCGCCTGCTGGTACTGCAACACGGACGTACCCGAGACGTCTCAATACTGTCCCAGCTGCGGCCACAGCCAGACGGACAGGACCTCTAGCCCTCTTTTTGGTGTGGTGGATCCCACGACGGGGATCTGGAACGCGAAGTTCGTCAGCGCGCTGGTCGGCCAGGAGGCCAACCGCGCGGTGCGCTACCACCGTCCCCTCTCGCTCCTTTTGATCGAGCTGGACCACGCCGAGCACATCCACAAGGAGCTGGAGCAGATCCAGCTCGAAAACCTGCTCCGCGAGATCACCGAGCGACTCGGCCACGCCATCCGCGACACCGACACGCTGGCCTTCCTGGAGGCCGACGGGCCGCCGCACTTCGCCATCGTCCTGCCCGAGACCGACGACCACGGAGCAGCGTTGGCGGCTGACAAGATCAGGCGCTCCATCGCCACCCACGACTTCGCAGCGGGCGGGAACTGGCAGCGCATCACGGTCAGCTGCGGCGCCGCGACCATCGACGCCATCCCTCAGCGCGCCGAGACCGAGGCTGGCCTGATGAGCCGGCGGGAGTACACCGGGAACCTGATCCAGGAGGGTTACCAGGCGCTCGAGGCGGGCCGCTCATCCGGCACCAACCGAACCTCGGTCGGCGCGTACCGAAGCTGAGCGAGTTCTACCTGATCCGCCACGCGGACGTCGAGAACCCGGGCCGGGTCCTCTACGGCCACCTCGACGGCTTCAACCTGAGCGCCCTCGGCCGCGCGCAGGCTGCGGCCGTCGGCGAGCACCTGCATGCGAGCGGGATCGACCGCATCGTGCACAGCCCGCTCGCGCGCGCAGCCGAGACCGCGCGGATCTTGAGCGGGAAGATAGCCTCCCAACCGGTGCTGGAAGCCGAGCCCGACCTCCGAGAGGCGGAGTTCAGCCGCTACCTGCAGGGTCTGCCGTATTGGCAGATCCCCCTGCGACGCCCCCTTTGGTTCGTTCACAAGGCCAAGCGAGGACTGCTTCCGGGCGACGAATCGATCGAGACGATGGGGGGCCGGGTGCTCGGCGTCGTGCGCCGCCTGGCGCGCGAGCACCCGGGCGAGACCATTGCCCTGGTGAGCCATGCAGACCCTCTGAACGCCGCCTGGATCCTGCTCGACGGCAGGGCTCACAACGAGCGCGAGATGTACCGCAAGGGTATCGACAAGGCGGGGATGCTGCGGATGGAGATGGACGGCGACAAGCCCAGATCCTGGGAGTACGTTCCGCCGCCGCAGGTCGAAAACCCGGCCAGCGCAGCGGCCTGACCGTCGCGTGCAGCAGGGCAGCTTCCCAAACGGCTTTCTATGGGGGACCGCAAGCTCGGCTCACCAGGTCGAAGGCGACAATCGCAACTCCGACTGGTGGGAGTTCGAGCAGCAGCCTGGCCGCATCGCCAACGGGGACACGTCCGCGGTCGCGTGTGATCACTATCACCGCTACCGCGAGGATTTCGCGATGCTGCGCGAGCTCAACCAGAACGCGCACCGTCTTTCCATCGAGTGGTCGCGCATCGAGCCGACCGAAGGCGCTTTCGACGCGAGGCAGATCCGTCACTACCGCGACGTCCTGGGCGAGCTGCGCGAGCAGGGCATGCTGCCGATGGTCACGCTGCACCACTTCACGAGCCCGCGGTGGTTCGCCCATAAGGGCGGCTGGGCCGCACCGGGTTCTCCGCAGGCGTTCATTCGCTACGTGCATCGCGTCGTGGAGGAGCTCGGCGACCTCGTGGGCATCTGGTGCACGATCAACGAGCCCAGCATCTACGCGGGTAACGGCTGGATCACCGGGGAGTTTCCTCCTGCGCACAAGGGTGACATCGCAGCCGTCTACCGCGTCAGCGCGAACATGCGGCGCGCTCACGAGCTGGCGTACGTGGCGATCAAGCGCAAGTGGCCGGATTCCCAGGTCGGACTCTCGCATCACAAGTTCCTGTTCATGCCTGCCACCAACCACCGGCGCGACCGTCTCGCCGCGAGCACCGCCCAGCTCGTGCTCGACCGCTGGCCGGTCGCGGCTGGCCAGCTCCGCCGCATCGTCGAGGCGACGAGCGACTACATCGGAATCGCGCATTACTGGGGCCAGATGTGCGCTTTCGACCCGCGCCGGGCGCAGGACCAGTTCATCCGCCGTTTCAACGTGCCCGGCGAGCCGGTCACCGAGATGGGATGGAGCGCCAACCCGACCTGGATGCGCGGGGTGCTGAACGAGCTGCGCGGCCTCCGCAAGCCGGTCTACATCACCGAGAACGGCCTGGCGAGCAACGACGACGAGTGGCGTCAGCGCTACCTCGTGGACATCCTGTCCAACGTCCAGCTCGCGATCGAGGACGGGGTCGACGTGCGCGGTTATTTCCACTGGACGAACATGGACAACTTCGAGTGGGCGCGCGGCTACGCGATGCGTTTCGGTCTGATCTCGGTCGACCGCAAGAACCTCGAGCGCACAGTCAAGGCGAGCGGCCGTCTGTACGCGCGAATAGCAACTGCGAACGCGATCCCCCTAAACTCAGGCGCGTGACCCGCAGGTCTGCGGCGGTGGGGGCGGGGGTGATCATCCTCGGGGCCCTGCTCATGCTCTCGCTGGCGTGGGGCCTCCAGCACGCCGCGCTCGCCAACCCGCCACTTCTGGGCAAGAGCGCGCCCAACCTCGCGATACGGACGGCAACGGGCGACGAGGTCAGCGTGGAACAACTGAAGGGTAAGCCGGTCGTCGTCAACTTCTGGGCCTCCTGGTGCACTTCTTGCGTCGAGGAGGGTGGTGTGCTGGCCGACGCGGCCACCGCCCGGCCGGATGTCGCGTTCGTTGGGGCCGACAACCAGGACTCCGCCGGTGGTTTTGTCGCCTTCGAGCAGCGCCACCCCCATCCGTACCCGGCCGGGCCGATCGTCGCGGGGACCTACCAGTCGTACGGCGTGGCCGGCCTTCCGGCGACGTTCTTCATCGATTCCCAGGGCCTGGTGGTCGCATCCTTCTCGGGGCCGCTCGATGCGCCGACTCTCGCGCATTACCTCGCGCTGATCGCCTCATGAACGTGCTCATGCGGTGGGGGATACCCACGCTCGTCGTCGTCGCGTGCGTCGGCTACCTCATCTACTCGGCGTCGGGCGGCGCGTCCGAGTACTACCTCACGGTGTCGGAGCTGCAGTCGCACGCGACGGCTGGCGATGTCCGCGTCGCCGGGATCGTGGCGGACGACGTGCAGAAGAGCGACGGAGGCTTCCACGTGACTTTCACAGAGAAGGACAACACCGCGTCGATGCCCGTCGACTACACCGGCACGCTCCCGGACATATTCCGCCCCGGTATCACCGTGGTCGCCGAGGGCAAGCTTGGCGCTGACGGCGTCTTCCATGCGACGACGCTGCTGACCAAATGCCCGTCGAGGTTCTCGACCACGCCCTACACGCAGTGATGCCGTCGTGATCATCGGCTACCTCGGAGCCGGCGCGCTTCTGGCTGGACTGGTGATGGGCGGCTTCTCTGCGGTCCTGTCGTTCTGGTCCGGATGGCGGGGGAACGTGGTCATGGTGCAGGTCGGACGGCGGGCCTTTTACGCAGCCACAGCCATGGTGGTTCTTGCCGGTGTGCTGTTGGAGGTCGGTCTCCTGACGCACGATTTCTCGCTCGCATACGTGACCGAGCACACCGACCTGTCGACCCCCACCGCTCTCGTGGCGTCCGGGTTTTACGGTGGCCAGGAGGGATCGCTCCTGTACTGGGCCTTGATCCTCGGTCTGCTCGGCAGCGGATCGCTGGTGGCGAGCGCGGCGCTTGGCGAGCGGCTTGCCGCTTACGCGGCCGGCGTCCTCGCGTCGATTCTCAGCTTCTTCCTGATCGTGCTGGTGCTGGTGGCGAGCCCGTTCGACCTGCTCTCCATCACGCCTCCCGACGGCCTGGGACTGAACCCGGTCCTGCGCGACGGTGGGATGCTCATCCATCCGCCCGTCGTCCTGGCCGGATTTGCCTCGTTCGCAATCCCATTCAGCTTTGCCGCAGCCGCTCTGCTCGCCGGCCGTACCGACGCCGCGTGGATCGCGCACACGCGTCGCTTCGCGCTGGTCGCCTGGAGCCTTCAGAGCGCAGGCCTGGTGCTCGGCATGTGGTGGGCGTACCACGTGCTCGGCTGGGGCGGCTACTGGGGCTGGGACCCGGTCGAGAACGTGGCGTTGATGCCGTGGCTCGCGACCACCGCGTACCTGCATTCGTCCCAGGTCCAGGAAAAGCGCGGGCGGCTCAGGACGTGGAACTTCAGCCTGGTGATCCTCGCATTCCTGCTCGTGGTCTTCGGCACTTTCATCGTGCGCAGCGGCGTGGTGCCGTCGGTGCACACCTTCGCGGTCAGCGCCATCGGTCCCTGGTTCCTCGGGTTCCTGTTTGCCTGCATCGTCTTCTCGGCCGTGCTGCTCTCGCTGCGGTCAAGCAGCTTCGTAGACGCTCGAGAGGCCGCGCCCATCGTCTCGCGCGAGGGCGCTTTCGTGATGCAGAACCTGCTCCTCGTCGGCGCGATCGCGGTCGTGATGTGGGGGACCATCCTGCCCCTGGTTTCGGGCATGCTCGGCGCCGAGCGCGTGGTCGCGGCACCGTACTACGAGCGCGCGGCGGCGCCGATCTTCGCCGCGCTCCTTGCTCTCATGGCCGCCGGGCCGCTCTTGCCCTGGCGGCGGATGGGTCCCTCCACTCTGCGCGCCCTGCGCTGGCCTGGCGCGGCCGCGCTCGTCACCCTCGTGGTCATGCTGGCCGGTGGGGCGCGGTCGGTCCCGGCCCTGGTCGCCTTCGCGCTCGCCGCCGCCGCAGCGGCCACCAGCATCACCGTCTACGGACGAGCCGTGGCAGCCTCCGGCGGCGACTGGTCACGTCTGGCCCGCCGCCTGGTCACCAAGCGCCGGCGCTACGGCGCCTACCTGGCCCACATCGGCCTGGTCGTGCTGGCGGCCGGGATCGCCGGGTCGCACTTGTGGCAACAGGAGAAAGAAGTCACGCTGGCTCCAGGTGGGTCGGTCACCGTCGCGGGTTACACGCTGACGTACACCGGCTCGCGGGAGCGGCAGCTCCCGGACCACACCGAGCTCGTGGCGGCGATGAGGTTTGGGGACAGCACGCTCGAGCCTTCACGGGCCACGTATGCCGGGCTGGGTGGCCAGTCGCTGACCCGCGTCGCCATCTCGACGACCCCGGTGGCGGACGTCTACGTAGTTCTAGCCGGGACCAATCCCGATGGCTCGGCCTCGTTCCAGGTGTTCGTCAACCCACTGGTCACCTGGATCTGGGCCGGCGGTGCGATCATCATCCTCGGCGTCGTGCTGGGCAACGTGGGTGAAAGGCGCGCCGCCGCGGCGCCGGCGCGCCGGAGAGTCCCGGTCCCGGTGCCGGGCTGATGGCAATCATCGTGGCGACCCTGCTGCTGTTCGCCGCCGGTCCCTTCATCCTGTGGCCATTGATCAAGACCCCGCCCGAGGAGCCGGCCGGGAGATGAGCATCCTGGTCGCCAACGGCCTGACGCATTGGTACGGCTCCGATTCGGCCCTGGAAGGAGTCGACCTGGTGATGGATTCCGGCGAGCACCTGGCCGTGCTCGGCGAGAACGGCGCTGGCAAGACGACGCTGCTGAGGATCCTTGCCACCGCCGCGCGCCCGACCTCCGGCCAGCTCGAGATCCTGGGCCTCGACGCATTTCGCGAGCGGGCGCGGCTTCGGCGGCGGATCGGCTTCGTCACGCACTCGCCCGGCCTTTACCCGGCTCTCACGGCAACGGAGAACCTGGAGTTCTTCTGCGACCTTTATGGTGTCAGCCGCTCCCGCGCCTCTGAGGCCCTCGAGACGGTGGGTCTGAGGCAGGTCGCGCAGCGGCGGGCCGCCCGGCTGTCTCGCGGCATGCAGCAACGGCTGGCCATCGCCCGCGCGATCCTCCACGACCCGCGCCTCCTCGTCCTCGACGAGCCGGACGCGAGCCTCGGCTCGGATGCGGGTGATCTCCTGGCCGGGATCATGACCGGCCGAACGGTCATCCTCGCCACGCACGACCACGCGCTCGCGAGCCGGCTCTGCCCTCGCTCGCTCGTGCTCCGCCACGGCCGCTCAGCCGGGACGCCTACTCGGCTGCACGTGGTCAAGTGAACCCGGTCCGGGTCGCGCTGGCGGTGGCGCGCAAGGACCTGCGCTCAGAATGGCGAACCCGCGAGCTGGTCCCCGCGCTGGCGCAGTTCATCGTCCTGGCATTGATCATCGCCAACTTCGGGTTCCAGATCGACCCGCACAACGCGCCGAGCATCGCGCCGGGCATCCTGTGGCTGGCGCTCGTCTTCGCCGGACTGGTCGCCTTCGGGCGCGCGTTCGCCGCGGAGCGGGAGCAGGCCACGCTCGAGGCCATCTTGATGACGCCGGCGTCCCCTGTGGCGCTGTTCGCGGGCAAAGCGCTGGCTTCGGCCGCCCTTCTCATCCTGTGCGAGGCGGTCATGCTCCCGGCGCTGGCGCTCTTCTTCGGCGCGATGCTTTCCGGCGCTGTGGTGGCCGCTGTGCTGCTCGCCACCATCGGCATGGCGGCTCTCGGCTGCCTCTTCGCCGCCATGGTGGCGCGCATCCGTGCGCGGGAGCTGATGCTTCCTTTGCTTACCCTGCCGCTGTGGATCCCGTTCATCGTCGCGGGCGGGCAGGCGGTCCAGTCCGCGATGGGTTTGGGCGGGGGCTACGATGAGGCGATCGGCCTGCTCATCGATTTGGACATACTTTTCGTTGTGCTGACATCGCTGGCTGCCCGCTTCGTCCTCGATGAATAGGTACGAGAAGGCGGCCGCCGGCGCGGTGGCGCTGATGCTCGTGGCCGGCGTGGCGATCTTCCTGTACGCGCCGACCGACGCCCTGCAGGGCCCGGTGCAGCGGATCTTCTACCTCCACGTGAGCTCCGCGATCGCCGCTTTCGCGAGCTTTGCGGTCGTGCTGGTGGGGGGCATCGTCTACTTGTGGCGAGAGAGCGCGGCGGCGGACCGGCTGGCGCGCGCGGGCGCCCTGGTCGGTGTTGTGTTCACGACGGTGACCCTCGTCATGGGCATGCTGTGGGCCAAGCCGGTCTGGGGTGTGTTCTGGACGTGGGATGCGCGCCTCACATCGACTCTGGTCCTGTGGATCATCTACGCCGGCTACCTGCTGGTGAGGCGGCTCGCCGAGCCCGGCCGTCAGGCGGCCCGGTTCGCGGCCGTGGTGGGGATCTTCGGGTTCATCGACGTGCCGATCGTCTACTTCAGCGTGACCTGGTGGCGCACGTTCCACCCGGGCCCGGTCATCGTCACCGACGCACTCCCCGCAGCGATGCTCGGGACTTTCCTGTTCACCATGGCGTGCACGCTCGTCCTCGCCGCTTCGATGATCGCGATCCGGTATCGGATCGAAGCGCTGCTGGACGCGCGGGAGCGAGTGCCCGAGCCGGGTGTCGTGGTCAAGGCCCCAAGCGGCGAGATGGGCGCGGAGCCGGTGCGATGACGTACCTCGTCCTCGCGTATGCGTTCGGGGTCGCGATGCTCGGCGGGTACCTGGCCTGGTCGCTCCGCCACCTGCGTGAGCTGGAACGACCCGAACGGTAAATCAGCCCTGGGTGGCCTGCGGATCCGGGCTTTGACTTGAGGCGAGAGCCGCCCTGAGCCTGGGGGCGAGCCCCGCCACGATGCGTTCGGTCAGGCCCCACACGACGCTTTCCTCGTGCGCCAGGTAGCGGAAATGCCACGGCGCGGCCGACTCCAGCCAGGCCGTCTCGTCCAGGAGGCGGGTGAGCGGGATGGACAGGACGCCCTCGAGCTCACGCTGGTCGTGCACGAGCTCAGGCACCGGCTCGGGCAGGTGGGCGACGAAGGGCACGACGGAGAAGTTCGAAACCGAGGCATAGATCGGCTCGCCGGCACCCAGCGGGACCAGGCGGCCGGCCGGGACGCCGATCTCCTCTTCCACCTCGCGCGCGGCCGCCTGCCAGGCGGACTCGCCACCCTGCAAGCCGCCTCCGGGCAGCGCCACCTGACCGGGATGGTCACGAAGGTCGGCCCGGCGCCTGACGAAGGGCACCTCCCATGCGCCCGACCGGCGGAGCAGGATGAACGTCACCGCCGCCCGCCGCGCGCCCGGCCGGAACTCACCCCAACCCTCGATCGGGCTGAACAAGCGTTCGACCTCGGCCAGGAACTCGGTCAAGGAGACTCCTCGAGCCGGTAAGCTAGGAAAGGTAGCTGACCATGATCAATCAGACGAGCAGCCGAATTGAGAAGCAGGAGACGGCGCTCCGACGGCAGAACCGCCGCCGGTACGCGTTCCAGCGCATGCTCGAGGCCACCGACCGGGTCCTGTGGCGGCTGGAGGAGATGAACCGCGACGGGGTCAAGACGGTCCCCGGGCCGGTCCGCGCCGAGCTGCGCGAGGTCGCCGAGAACATGCCCAACCACGTTCGTGAGCCGCTTCGTGACGGCGGCCAGGTCCAAGACACGTTGGACAGCCTTTTCGAGGTCCAGGAGCGGCTTTTCAAGTGGCGCTTCCCCGACTGGGCGGACATCGAGCCGGATATCGAGCTTCACGGCGAGCCCGGAGCCTACGACTACGCCGGCTAGGCGCTTGCGACCGTGAGCAGCAGGTCGGTCGCGTAGGCGGTCAGGAAGCCCAGCAGCAGGCCCCATGCGAACGTGGTCGGTGTGCTGATCCTGCGGCCGAGGTTGAACAGCTCGTTGAGCACGTACAGCAGGGCCCCTGCCGCGACGGCGAGGAAGGCGATCGAGAAGTAGGTCGAGCTGGCCAGGTAGCCGATCCACGTCCCGACGAAGGTCGGGCCGCCGCCGATCAGTCCGGCCAGGCCGAGAAAGGACCAGGACACCGGCTTGGACTCGGTGGTCATGGGCGCCGCGATGCCGAATCCCTCGGTGATGTTGTGGAGTGCAAACCCGACCGCGAGAACGCCGGTGAAGGCGATGGCTCCGACATGGGCCGATTCGCCGATCGCCAGGCCCTCCGAGAAGTTGTGCAGCCCCAGGCCGGTGGCGATCGCCAGCGACAGCGCGCGCGAGCTCGGGGCTGGGCTCCCGTGGCGCAGCTGCCCGAACAGGGCCCGGTTGAAGTAGACCAGGCCCAGCAGGCCCGCTCCGACCCCGACCGCGAAGATCACGGCCATGGCGGCGAATGAGCTTCGGGGTCCATGTTGGAGCGCCGCCTCGACCGGCCCGCCAGCGTGCGAGAGGATGTCCCAGAGCAGAAAGACGAGGATGCCGGTGGCAAACGCGTTCAGGAAGCCCTGCAGAGCCTTGGGCAGGCCGCGCAGCCGAGCCACGGGCAGGCCCAGGAAGACCGTGGCGCCGGCGATCGCGCCGAGTGCGATGGCGGCTCCTTGGCTCATAGTTGTCCCACGCGGTTAGCAGGCACGAAAGATGGAATTAGATAAGTCTAACAACGGCCATCAGGAGCCCTCCCAGGTGGTCTCGCGCTACCTCGAGGCGGTCTACTACATGTGGGCCGAGGGCGAGCCTCTGCGCAGCTCGCGCCTGGCCGACTGGCTGGGGGTGAGCCGCCCGACGGTCGCCGTCGCGGTACGCAGGATGACGCGTGACGGCCTGGTCCGCATGAACGGCCACAAGGAGATCGAGCTCACCCCGCGGGGTTTCCGGACCGCGGAGTTGATCGTGCGGCGTCACCGGATCATGGAGCGCTGGCTCACCGACGCCCTGGGCCTGGACTGGGTCACCGCCGACGCGGAGGCGGCGCGCCTGGAGCATGCGGTCTCCGGCGTGGTCGAGGAGCGGCTCTACGAGGTCCTCGGACGGCCGAAAACGTGCCCGCACGGCAATCCCATCCCGGGCCACTCGGAGGCGTCGCCGCGTGAGGTGCGGCTGTCTTCGCTCCAGTCGAGCGCGGCCGCAAGCGTGTCACGCGTCTCGGAGGTGGCGGAGCGCGAGGCGCCCCTGCTGCTCGCGTATCTGTCGGAGCGAGGTCTGGTGCCTGGGCGCGAGCTCACGGTGACCGATGTCGACGAGGTGGGGAAGACTCTGCGCCTCCGGACTGCAGGTCGGGACGTGACCCTCAGCTTCGAGACGGCCGCGAAATTGTGGGTTCTGCCGGCCTGAAACGGGTCTGGACTCGAGCCGTGTTCCAGGATCCTGGGGGCCCTAACAACATCAACGCGGAGATGGAGGCGAAGCAGCTGGTTTCCATCGCCACCAGCGGTGACCCCCAGCATCCTGACCGGGTGGAAACCAAGACCGAGCGGTTAACCTCCTTGGTCTGGATGATCGTGGGTTTGGCCCTGGCGGCCGCGTTGGTCTGGGTCGCGTTCGGAGTCATCGAAGGCATGATCGCGGCGGCTGTGGCGGTCGTCGTGCTGGTCACAGTGCTCGTTCGCAGGCGGTGACTGACCGCGGAGGACGATCGCCCGCAGTCCTCAGCTTGATGCCTCAGGCGTGCTGGGGCTGAGCCTCCCCGCAGAATGCGCAGCGGCGGGCGCCGATCGGGATCTCGCTCAGGCACTCGGGGCATTTCTTGGTCGTCGGGTCCGCCGGCGGCTCCTTGTGCGATCTCGCCACGAGTGCCGTGAACGGGACGACTACGAAGTAGTAGATGACCGCGGCGACGATGATGAAGGCGATCAGCGCGTTGAAGAAATCGCCGTACAGGAACTTGCTGTTGTTGACCGTGAAGAACAGCCCTGCGAAGTTGGGCTTGCCGCCGATGGCGGCGATGAGGGGCGTGACCAGGTCTCTCACGAACGCTGTGACGACCGCGCCGAAGGCCACCCCGATGACGACACCGACCGCCAGGTCAACCACATTGCCCCGAAGCAGGAAAGCCTTGAAACCTCTCATTGGAACCTCTCCTCGCTGTTTAAGTCGCAGGGACCGACAGGACGACCTTGCCGAACTGCTCCGCTGCATCGAGCCGCGTCAATGCGGCCTGTACTTCCTCTAACGGATAGACGGAGTCAACCACAGGACGCATCCCCGCGTCGATCGCCTCGAGCACGGCTGCGAACTCGCCCGCGTTGCCCATGGTCGACCCCAGCAGGTCTGCCTGGCGAAAGAAGAGTCGCGGCATCGTGATCTCCGCCTTGACGCCCGATGTGGAGCCGCAGGTGACGATCCGGCCGCCCATGGCCAGCGAGCGCATCGACTCGTCGAGCGTGGCCGGCCCCACGTGCTCGAAAACCACGTCGACGCCGTCGCCTGTCGCCGCGCGCACGGCCTTGCTGAACCCCGTCGAATCGAATGCGGCCTCGGCGCCGAGCCCGAGCGCGCGCTCGCGCTTGGCTTCGGACCGGCTGGTGGCGAAGACGCGCGCTCCAAGGTGCTTGGCGATGAGGATCGCCGCCACCGCCACGCCGGCGCCGGCCCCCACCACGAGCACGGTCTCGCCTCGGCGCAGGCGCGCCCGGGTCGTGAGCATGCGCCAGGCGGTCAGGAAGGTCAGCGGGAATGCGCCCGCCTCCTCCCACGACAGGGCGGCGGGCTTGCGATAGATGTTCCGGGAATCGATGTGCAGGAGCTGGCAGGCGGCGCCGTCCGCGTGCTCGCCCAGCACCCCGAAGCGCGAGCACTTGACGTTCTCGCCGGCCCGGCACCATTCGCATTCCCAGCAGCACAGGGTGGGGAAGATGACGACCTCGTCGCCGGCCTTCCAGGCCGGGTCGGTGGAGCTGTGCACGGTCCCCGCCCCATCGGAGGCGATGATCCGCGGCGGCCTCACGCGCTGGGCGCCGTGGGCCATCCAGAGGTCGAGGTGGTTGATCGAGGCGGCCCGGATCGAGACGGCGACCCTACCCGGTCCCGGCTCGGTCCTGGGCAGCTCCCGGACCCGAACGCCGGCCGGCCCGATCGGCTCCTCGTACACGGCCGCGCGGCCCTGGCTCAGAGTCTGGGCTTGCGGCGGCGTGGTTGAGGCCATTTGCGAAACTTAACCAAAACCCAGCCGAGCCGCATGGCGCGCAACGTAAGCTCTGACTTCTCCGTTCAAAGGCCTATGCGGGTAGTTGTTCTGATCGTGACCCTCTTGTCCGTCTTGCTGCACGGCGTTCCCGTGCAGGCCTCCACGGCGCTGCCGCCTGGGCAGAAGCCGGGCAAGTACTACCGCTGGAGCTACCCCAGCCAGATGTCGTACGGACCGATCGAGGACGGTGCGGGCAACATCGGAACCCCACCGGCCCCCGGGGCGTTCCTGACCTTGCCGTTCATCGGTCCGCACTACATCACCTCGATCTTCGACCACTGCGGCCCCAACTACGGCTCGCACGGCAAGGTGTGCCGCTACGACGGCGTGGTCGCCTCGGCCGCCGTCGGCGGACCTGACCCCACTTTCACGGAAGGCTTTGCCCAAACCCCCGGCCAGCACGACTACCTGTATTACGAGGGCCACGACGGCTACGACTACGGCCTGAATTACGAGCCGGTCGCAGCGGCCGCCGGCGGCCAGGTGATGCTGGCCAACTGGGCCGTTCCGAGCTGCCACAGCTGTCTCAGCGGGCTGACGGTGGAGATCAACCACGGCAACGGCCTGCTGACCTACTACGGCCACCTCTCGCAGATCAACGTCTCCAAGGGGCAGTGGGTGAGCCGCGGCCAGGTCATCGGCATCTCGGGCATGACAGGGACGGCAACCGGCCCTCATCTGCATTTCGGCGTGTACTACGTCAACGGCGACGGTCCGGTCGATCCGTATGGATGGACCGCCTCGACCCCTGACCCCTACACGAAAGACCTCGGCGATTTGTGGCTCGGCGGTTCGCCGCGATTTGCCTCGATCCCGATCCCCCACGTAAGCGTCAACGCCGCGCCAGACGCCAACGACACGACCGCGATCGACGTGACGTGGTCGAGCCCGGGATCGGGCAACCTGTACGTCGTGTACGCCGTCGGCCCGGACGGCTCGATGCGGGTCGTCAACGGTGGCACGGGCGCAACGTCGGAGGTCTTCCATGGCGGGCGCGGGCTCAGCTACTGGTTCTGGGTCACGGTGAGGACGAACCTCGGCTGGACCGATGCGAATGCGTCGCCTCCAGTGACGATTCCGCATGTCGACCACGGAGCCCAGGCGTAGCCTCACCCTAGAATCAATCGGACGTGATCGCCGACGCCCTCAAGGGCAAGACCATCCTGGTCACCGGCAGCACCGGCTTCCTCGGCAAGTCGATCGTCGAGAAGTGCCTGCGCTCGATCCCGGGAATCGCGCGCATCAATCTCGCGATCCGCTCCAGCGCCCGCAGGCCTGCGCTGGAGCGGCTCGAGCGCGAGGTCCTCACCAGCCCGGCGTTCAAGCGGCTGAAAGAGGAACTGGGCGAGGAGGCCTTCGCGCAGCTGGTCAAAGCGAAGCTCGCCGTAGTCGAGATCGACCTCGGCCGAGACGGCCTTGGGCTCAGCGACAGGGGACGGGAGCAGCTGCGCTCCTGCGACGTCGTCATCCACTCGGCCGCCGCGGTCGAGTTCGACAACCCCGCGGACCTTTCCGCGCAGACCAACCTGCTCGGCGCCGCTCGGATGGTCGAAGCGCTGAAGGCCACCGGCGCACTGCCGCACCTGGTCCACATCTCGACCGCCTACGTGGGCGGGATGCTGCGCGGGCTCGTGCGCGAAGAGGCGCCTTTGGACCCCGGCTTGAACTGGCGCCACGAAGCTGCCGTGCTGGCCAATCTCCGCGGCCCGGTTGAAGAGGAGTCGCGGCAGCCCGAGGTGCTCAACCGCCTTCGGCGCGAGGCGCGATCGCGCATGGGCCCTGCCGGTACTCCGGCCGTCGCGCGCGCGACCGAACGCCTCAGGGACAGGTGGGTCAAGGACCGCCTGATCGAACGTGGGCGCGTGCACGCCAATGCGATGGGCTTCTCCGACATCTACTCGTTCACCAAGGCGATGGCGGAACACGCTGTCGTCGAGCTGCACGGAGAAATCCCGCTGTCGATCGTGAGGCCGTCGATCATCGAAAGCGCGCTGGCAGAGCCTTTCCCGGGGTGGCTCGAGGGCTTCCGAATGGCGGAGCCGCTCATTCTCGCTTTCGGTCGCGGGATCCTCCGCGATTTCTCGGGCCTGCCGGACTCGTTGCTCGACATCATTCCGGCGGACTTCGTCGTCAACACCGTGCTGGCCGTGGCGGCCAACCCGCCTCCTGACTCCAAGGCACGCGTCTATCACGCCGCGTCGGGGAGCCGGAACCCGCTGCGTTTCCGCACCATGACCGACGAGGCGAGCAAGTACTTCGCCAAGAATCCGCTGCGGGACCGCTACGGCCAGGCGATTGGGACGCCGACCTGGACGTACCCGACTCGGGGCGAGCTGGCCACCCGCGCGCGGACCGCGCTGCGATTCGTAGAGGCAGCCCAATGGGTGATCGAGCGACTGCCGCTGGGCGCCAGCGTGGCGCAGCTCTCCGACGACCTCAACGCGGAAAAGGAGCGCCTCGACAGAGGGGTCAACCTGATCCAGCTCTACGGCGTGTACACCGAGGTCGACTGCATCTTCGACACCCGCAACGTGACCGCGATCTGGGACAGGGTGCCCGAAGACGAGCGCAAGACGTTCCCGTTCGACCCCGCCCTTTACGACTGGGAGCACTATTTCCAGGACGTCCACTTTCCGACGGTCGTACGCATGTCACGGGCGGAGACGGTCGCCCGCAAGGGCAAGCAGCCGACCGGGAGCACCGCAGCCAAGGGTGAATCGAGCTCGGTTCGCGCCGCGATCGACCGGCGCAAGGGTCGCTCGGATGTGCTCGCGGTGTTCGACGTCGACGGAACGCTGGTCGAGACGAACGTGGTGGAGTATTTCCTGTGGATGCGCCTGCGCGCGCAGCCGCTCGAAGACTGGCCGTCGTTCATGGCGCAGATGCTGCGCGAGGCGCCGCGTTGGCTTTACCTCGAGCGGCGCTCACGCGCCGAGTTCCAGCGCAGCTTCTATCGCGAGTACAACGGGCTCGAGTACGACGTGATGAAGCAGCTTGGGCGCGAGGCGCTCGATGCGGTGACCCTTCGCCGCATCTACCCGGAAGGCATGCGCCGGATCCGCGAGCACAAGCGCGCGGGTCATCGAGTCCTGCTGCTGACCGGAGCGCTGGACGTGGTGGTCGAGCCGCTGGCCGAGCTGCTCGACGTGGAGGTCGACTGCGCGCATCTCCTCGTCAAGGAAGGGCGGCTGACGGGAGACCTTCAGGCGCCGCCTCCCGCCGGGGAGGCCCGGGGTACGCTGCTGGAGGAATACGCCAAGAAGAACGGGATCGTCCTGTCCGAGAGCTTCGCCTATGCCGACTCCCTCTCCGACCTGCCGATGATGGAGCTCGTGGCCACGCCCGTCGCCGTCAACCCCGATGCGCGCCTGTCCCAGGTCGCCGGGCAGCGCGGCTGGCGCGTCGAGCGCTGGAAGATGGCGCCGGGGAACTGGCGGCTGCCCATGCCCGACCCACGCTCGCCGGAGTACCGGGAGGCAGTCCGACGCTAGCCCTCCAGTTCGTCCGATCGATCCCGTCCTTCGCCATCGTCAAGGCCGCCGGCGGTCGCCCCGACGTGGCGACCAGCGCCCTCTCGATGCTGAAGCTGGGCGACGTTTCCGAGCCTTTGCTCCCGGCCGCCGGCTGGGTCCGCGTCATGCCCACCCTCAGCGGAATCTGCGGCTCGGACCTGGCCGCGATCGGCGGGCACGCATCGCTGTACCTCGACCCGCTCACCAGCTACCCGTTCGTGCCGGGGCACGAGGTGGTGGGCACGCTCGACGACGGATCGCGTGTCGTGGTCGAGCCGGCTCTGGGCTGCAAGGTCCGCGGTATCGAGCCGCCGTGCCCGCGCTGCGCCGAAGGTAGACCGGGCCTCTGTTACAACGTCACCGAGGGACCGATCGAGGTCGGACTGCAGACCGGCTACTGTGCGGACACGGGCGGTGGATGGGGCGAGGTCCTGGTTGCTCATCCAAGCCAGCTGCACGCCGTCCCGACGACCCTGACCGACGAGGCCGCCGTGCTCATCGAGCCGCTCGCTTGCTGTGTGCACGCGGCGCTGCGTGGCGGCGTGACCAAGAACGACGTCGTCGTGGTCTCAGGCGCAGGGACCATCGGACTTCTGACCATCGCCGCGATCAAGCTCTTCACGCCACCCAAGCGGTTGATCGCGATCGCCAAGCACCCGACCCAGCGTGACCTCGCGCGCAAGCTGGGCGCGGACCAGGTCGTCGCGCCCGCCGACGTGTTCCAGCGGGTGCGGTTTGCCACCGCCGCACGGCGGCTCGAAGGGATGAACCGGTCGCTGCTGCTGGGCGGCGCCGACATCACGTTCGACTGCGTGGGCAGCGCCAGCAGTCTGAACGACGCGGTGCGCTTCACTCGGGAGGGGGGCACGGTCGTCGCGGTCGGCATGCCTGGCGAGGAGAAGGTCGATTGGGCGCCGATCTGGCAGCGTGAGCTCACCGTGATGGGCGCGTACGCGTATGGCGCCGAGCCCAAGAAGAAGGGGCGGCGCACGTTCGAGCTCGCTCTCGAAGCCGCGCCCGAGCTGCACCTCGAGCAGCTCACCGGTCCCTATTTCGGCCTGGGTGAATATCGCGACGCGATCGCCTACGCGATGGGCGCGGGACGCCTGGGGGCGGTGAAGGTGTGTTTCGACCTGCGAGGATTAAGAGCGTAGTGCCAAGACCGGGTGCCGTCATCGAGGTCGATCGCAACACGCCGCCCGTGCTGTTCCACTTCGGCGAGGGGATGCGCCTGGAGAAGCTGCCTCTTGGCTCGCGAATCGTTTATCCCCCAGACCCCCTCGACGCCATCGCCCATCCCGAGCGCGCGATCAAGCGGGCTCTCGCCAAACCTCTCGAGGACGACCCGCTCAAATCGCTCCTGCGATCCGGCATGAAGCTGACCATCGCGTTCGACGACCTCTCGCTGCCGCTTCCGCCGATGGCCGCGCCTGACGTCCGCCAGCTGGTCATGGAAGAGGTGATCGACATGGCGGCCGAGGCAGGGGTCGAGGACTTGCACATCATCGCGGCGCTCGGACTGCACCGGCGCATGACCGAAGACGAGATTCGACACATCGTCGGCGAGCGCATCTTCAGCACGTTCTGGCCCGACCGCCTTTACCAGCACGACGGCGAGGACCCCGAGAACAACGTGTTCATCGGCAAGACGTCCCAGGGCGAGGACGTGACTCTCCACAAGCGAGCGGCGGAGTCGGACCTGGTCGTCTACGTCAACCTGACGCTGGTCCCGATGGACGGCGGCCACAAGTCGATGGCGACTGGTCTCGCCTCGTACAGAGGCATCCGCGCGCATCACAACGTCAAGACGCTGCTCGGCTCACGCTCGTACATGAACCCGCCGGACTCTGCGCTCCACCACTCGTGCGTCCGGCAGGGTCAGCTCATCGAGGACACGGTGCGCGTGTTCCACATCGAGACCACCGTCAACAACCACGCGTTTCCCGCGATCGCCAACTTCATGCAGAAGCGCGAGACGGACTGGACGGCGCAGGACCAGGCGATGTTCCTGGGCATGAAGCAGATGACCGATCTCGCGCCGCCCGCGTTCAAACGCAACATCTTCCACGCGATGAGGGCTCCGTACGGGCTCACCTCTGTGCACGCGGGGCAGGTCGACGCGGTGCACGACAAGACCCTTGAAGCGGTCCGGGCCCAGCTCAGCGTGCGTGTCGAGGGCCAGACCGACATCGTGACGATCGGCGTGCCCTACCTCGGCCCCTACAACGTGAACGCCCCGATGAACCCTGTGCTGGTCGTATGCATGGGGATCGGGTATCTCTTCAACTTCTACCGCAACAAGCCGGTGCTGCGGAAGGGCGGCGTGCTCATCCTCACCCACCCGTGCCGGTATGAGTTCGACGCCGTCCAGCACCCCAGCTACATCGACTTCTACGACGAGGTGCTGGCGGACACGACCGACCCGCTCGAGATCGAGAAGAAGTACGAGCTGCGTTTCGCGGAAGATCCGTGGTTCCGCCAGCTGTACCGCAAGTCGCACGCTTACCACGGCGTGCACCCCTTCTATGCGTGGTACTGGGCCGCGCACGCCATGGAGCATGCCGGCGACATCATCATCGTCGGGGGTGACCGTGATGTCGTGCACCGGCTCGGCTTCAAGTGCGCGACCACCCTCGAGGACGCTTTCGAGATGGCCGAGCAGACTGTCGGCCGGTACCCGAGCGTGACCCACCTGCGCATGCCGCCGGTGCTTCTGGCCGACGTCGAAGCGTGACCTGGTATTCCGGCGATGGCGGCGCCGTCCGCCTTGCGGGGATGGTCAAGGATGTCCTGGGCGACGTGTCGCAAGTCCGCCGCGCGTGGCACTGGGACACTCCTCGGCCGCACACCTGGCCCGAACGCGGCGCGGTCGTGCCGGCTCCCGCGCACGACCTCGGCTGGGCGCGCCAGGAGCCCGTTCGATCGCTGCGCTACCTGATCCAGCACGCCCTGCTGCTCCCCTTCACGGAGGTGATGGCCCACCCCAAGGTCGAGGGCCGCGAGTGGGTGCGCGAGCTGGAGCGACCGGTCATCTTCGCCGCCAACCACTCGAGCCACGCGGACACTTCGCTGATCCTCCACGCGCTGACCGACCGCGCCCGTGACCGCACGGTGGTCGCTGCGGCTGCGGACTACTGGTTCAAGCGGCCCCTGCTCGGCAACCTGGTGAGTCTGTTTCTGAACACGTTTCCGTTCTCCCGCACGGGCGGGGCACAGGCCCAGCTGCACAGCTCCAGCGTGCTGCTGAAGTCGGGCTGGAACCTGGTGCTGTTTCCCGAAGGCAGCCGATCGCCTGACGGCCGGATCCAGGAGTTCAAGCCTGGTGTCGGCTTCCTGGCCAACGAAACGGGCACTCCCGTGGTGCCGGTCCACATCCGCGGCGCTTACCAGATCATGCCGCGCGGCCAGAAGCTGCCCCTGCCCGGCCCCGCGCGAGTGCGGATCGGCAAGCCGATGGCGCCGGAGCTGAAAGAGGGCTCACGCGAGTTCACCGGGCGCGTGGAGAAAGCGGTGCGCGCCCTGGCGGCGCAGCCCAGCCAGCCTGACATCCAGGGCACGTGGATCGAGCGCTGGCGCGCCGGCAAACCCCGCGAACCGAAATACCAGGGCTAGGTCGGGGCTAGGGCAGCGGCTCGATCCGGAAGACCGGGTGGTCCGGTGCGATCCGTCGCAGCTCCGACTCGGCCGAGTCCGCGCCGACGCCTCGAAAGAAGACCCCGACCTCGGCCTTCCACCGCTTGAGGTAAGCGCGCAGCAGCGGGACCTTCTGGTCGTCCGCAATCTCGACGGCCTTGAAAGGCTGAGCTTTCTTGCCGAGCCAGAGCTCGCCGCCGCCGGCGACCCGGACGTTGCGGACCCACTGGGTAAGCCCTCGTGGCGCGACCAGGTACTGGCGGCCCTCGAAGGTCAACAGGTTCACGGGCTGGCTGTGCCACTCCCCGGATTTGCGGCCGCGCACGCGCAGCACGCGGGAGCCCCACACGCTGATGCCCGCTCGCGTCATCAGCGCCACGGCAGGGTTGAACACGTGGTTCGTGAACCAGTCCGGCTTTCGGTAGTACGCCAAGGCGGCTTACGATACCCGGGCCGATGACGTACTCGATAGTGGCACGCGACCCGGGCACGGGCGAGCTTGGCGTCGCCGTGCAGTCGCACTACTTCCAGGTCGGTCCGGTCGTTCCATGGGCGCGCTCCGGCATCGGGGCCGTGGCCACGCAGTCGCAGGTCAACGTGAGCTTCGGTCCGCTCGGCCTCGATCTGCTGCAGGCCGGCCACACCGCCGAGCAGGCCCTGAAGGCGCTCCTGGCCGGCGACCCCGGCGCCGAGAACCGCCAGGTCGCCATCGTCGACGCGGCGGGGAACGTCGCGGCCCACACCGGCGCCAAATGCATTCCCGCCGCGGGTCACAAGATCGGCGACGGCTTCAGCTGCCAGGCCAACCTGATGGAGAGGGACACCGTGTGGGATGCCATGTGCGCGGCCTACACGTCTACCAGCGCCCCGCTTGCAGAGCGCATGATGGCCGCCCTCGAAGCCGCGGAGGCGGAGGGCGGAGACATCCGGGGCAGGCAATCGGCAGCGATGCTCGTCGTGTCGGGAACGCCGACAGGTCGCTCGTGGGAGGAGCGCGTCATCGACCTTCGTGTGGAGGACGCCCCCGACCCGCTCGCCGAGCTGCGCCGGCTGCTGCGCCTCAAGCGTGCCTACATCACCAGCACCGAGGCGGACCTCCTGGAGCAGGGCGACGACCGTGAGGCGGCCACCAGGAAGAGAGCCGAGGGGTTGCGGCTCGCGCCTGAGCTGGTCGAGCTCAAGTTCTGGGCCGGGCTCGACATGGCGGCGAAGGGCGACCTGGAAGGCGGATGCGCTCTGATGAGGGACGCCGTGCGCAAGGACAGGCGCTGGATCGAGCTGTTGAATCGCCTGGTCGCCGTCGACAGCTTGCCCGCTGAAATAGCCCGGGCGATCGAGGCTCGTCTCGCGGCCACTTCTCCGCGCCTTTAGACTTCACGAGTCTTGGGAAAGTTCAAGAGTCAGCGCAGAGGTCCGCGGAGGCCCCCTAAGGCCAAGGCGGAGAAGGACGACGGCGGCCAGAAGGAGGCGGCGGTCGTGATGGACGCGGTGGTCGCGCAGGCGCTGCCCAACGCCATGTTCGAGGTCGAGATCGAAGGCGGCCACAAGCTGATCGCCTACGCCGCCGGCCGCATGCGGCGCTACTTCATCCGGATCACGCCCGGCGACCGCATCCGGGTCGAGCTCTCGCCTTACGACCTCACTCGCGGCCGCATCGTCTACCGCTACCGCGAGTAAGTCCTTGCCGGGCATCCTCGAGGCGCTCGACTCGGCGCGCGTCTTCGACCTCGAGCAGCTTCGCTACGCGGGCGCGCCCTCACATCCCGCGCACCTGCCCGGCTTCAATTACTTCCTCCACCGCCACCACGCCCGTGGAGCGCCCGAACCGCGCACCGGCGCGTCCGGCGTCGTCGTGATGCCGGAGCATTCGGGAACCCACATCGACGCCCTGGCCCACCAGGCGGAGAACCTCACCCTCCACGGTGGGGTCCACGTCGACGAGGGCGTGCAGACGTCGGCCGGCTTCAAGGTGCTCGGGGTGGAGACGATGGCGCCGCTGGTGGGGCGTGGCGTGCTGCTCGACGTGGCAGCCGAGCGCAAGCTCGCCCCCGAGTACTCGATCAGCCCGACCGACCTCGAACGCGCCGCCGCGCGCGCCGGTGTCGAGGTGCGCGAGGGGGACGTCGCTTTGGTGCGCACGGGTTACGGCGCGCTGTGGTCAGACCCGGCCGAATACCTTCGCGCTCCGGGCGTGAGCGCCGCCGGCTCGCGCTGGCTCATCGAAAGGAAGGTGAAGGCGGTCGGCGCCGACAACCTCGCATGGGACCTCATGGGCCCGATGGACCCGGAGCTGGGCGTGACGCTGCCGGGTCACGTCCTCCTTTTGGTCCGGGCCGGGATCCCGATCATCGAGAACCTGAACCTCGAGGAGCTGGCGGCCGCGGGCGTGCACGAGTTCGGCTTCGTGTGCCTCCCGCTCAAGATGCGGGGCGCCACGGGCTCACCGGTCCGTCCGATCGCGATCGCCTGAGCTGCCGCCCAGGCCAGGTCGGACGGCTTCTAGCGCCGCCCCGCCGTCTGGAAGCAGTCCAGGCAGTACACCGGGCGGGCGCCGGTCGGCACGAACGGCACCTGGGTCTGCTTTCCGCAGTTGGAGCAGATCACGTCGTGCATGACCCTGGAGCGGCCGTTGCCGCCGCCATCGGTGGTGCGCCGTGCGGCCCGGCACTCCGGGCACCGCCGCGGCTCGTTCTGGAGTCCTCGAGACTGGTAGAACTCCTGCTCGCCGGCCGTAAAAAGAAACTCCCGCCCGCAGTCGCGACACGTCAAGGTCCGATCCACGAAACTCACCGTTAGGCCTCCCTCAAACTCGCTCAGAGGCCCGGACGATGGCGACCGGTCTACCCCTCCAGCGTTGCGGTGGCGATTCTAACGCGGTTGGCTCGAGTTTGGAGGGCCGGTTTTCGAGCGGGGGCCAACCAGGGCTAGGCCGTGATCGCCTCGGGCTCCGGCTCCTCGTCCGACTCGACTGGTGATCCCTCCCCGAAGGCCATGCCCGTCGTCGCCCCGCTCAGCGGAACTTCGCGCAGGAATACAGTCGACACGAGGGCCACGACCAGGATCAATCCCGCGAACACGTAGATGTCATGCAGCGTGTCCGACAGGGCCAGCCGGATCGCATGGACGAAGGCTGCCGGCAGCTTGGCGAGAAGCGTCGGGTCGAGGATGGAGTTTGCGCTGCCTCCGCTGGGCAGGCCGGCGAGGGCCTGTGGAGGCAGGTGCAGGGCGGTCACGCGGGTCTTGAGGTAGTCCGGCAGGCGGTTGGCCAGCACGGCCCCGAGGATCGAGCTGCCGACCGTGCCCCCCAGGTTGCGCCAGAACTGGATCTGGCTCGAGGCAACGCCGAGGAACTTGCGGGGCAGCGCCACCTGGACGGCTGTCAGGTACAGCGGGAAGGTGACCCCGATCCCGGTGCCGACCACGATCAGGTCAACGACGACCTGCCATTCGGGGCTGGAGGGCTTGACCTGGGATAGGAGCCACATGCCGTAGATCATCACGGCCACGCCGATGGTGCCCAGGAACCGGTAGTACTTGATCCTCTTCATGAGGAAGCCGGTCAGAGTGCTGGCGCCGATCAGGCCGAACATCATCGGTGTGATGAGCGCGCCGGAGTTCGTGGCGCTGATGCCGAGCACGCCCTGGAACACCAGGGGCGTGAAGAGAATCGATCCGAACATCCCGAACGCGGTGAGGAACCCGACGATCATGCTCACCGTGAAGGTGGGGTTCTTGAACAGCTCCAGGGGCACGATGGGGTGCTCGACCCGCGACTCGACGAAGACGAAGGCAGCCAGCATCGCTGCGGCGAAGGCCAACAGGCCCAGCACCTGCGGGGACGTCCATGCGTGGTCGCGCGTGATGGAAAGCGCGATCAGCATCGGCACCACGCCGCCGGCCAGGGTCAACGCGCCCCAGAAGTCGATGTCGCGCCACGAGGCCTTGGAGCGGACGTAGGGCAGACCGGCCAGCACGACCGCGACCGCCACGATGCCGACGGGGATGTTCACCTCGAACACCCAGCGCCAGCTCCAGTGGTCGGTGATGAATCCGCCGGCCGTTGGCCCGACGACCGAGCTCAGGCCGAAGACGGCGCCGAACAGGCCCTGCGCCTTGCCTCGCTGGTCGGGGGGGAACAGGTCGCCGATGACCGTGAACACCGTGGCGAAGAGGACGCCTCCGAAAATGCCCTGGATGCCGCGGAACACGATCAGCTGCGTCATGTCCTGCGACAGGCCGCACAGGGCGGACGAGGCGACGAAGCCGATCATCCCCACGAGCAGGAACGGCTTGCGGCCGAACAGGTCGCCGAGCTTTCCTGCGATGGGGGTCATGGTGGTCGAGGTCACCAGGTAGGCGGTCGTCACCCAGGCCAGCCGGTCGAGGCCGTTGAGATCGGCCACGATGCGCGGGATGGCGGTGCCGACGATCGTCTGGTCGAGGGCGGCCAGCAGCAACGCCAGCATGGTGCCGGCGGTCGCCAGGATGACGCGCCGCCTCGAAAGTCCTGTGGTCGTGGTCACCGGCCGAGCTCCTTCCTGGCGTTCTCCACCAGCTGCAGACAAAGGTGGCGCAGCCGGGCCAGGTCTTGCTGGCTAATCCCCCGAGCCACCTCGAATTGATTCTCCAAACCCTCTTTCCAGATCGCCTCGATGCGCACTCGACCCGCTTCGGTCAATCGCGCCCGCACCGAACGCCGGTCGTCTGGGTCGGGCACTCTCTCCACCAGGCCGTCCTTCTCCAAATGGTCGACCAGGCCGGTTACATTCCGCGGCGACGTGTGAAAGTCGTGTGCCAGGTCGCCCAGCGCGCTGGGCCCGCCCCGATACAGGCGGAACAGGACGCCCAGCCGCCCCTCGCTAAGGCCGTGCTTTTCGGCCCAGCGGTCCTGGAGCAGGCTGAGGGAGTGACCTGCCCAGCGCAGGGCGGAAAGGGCCTCCACCACCTCGATCCCCACCTTGAGCTGGCCGAAGACCTGGCGAAAACGCGGGCTGTAGAGAAGCCCGTCCTCGTCGCGCGCCAGCTCCCAGCCGATCTTGGTCAGGTCGGTCGGGTTGAACTTGGGGGAATTCATAGTGAAGGACTTCATTATGAGTAGATACAGCTCTAGATCTCAAGTTATTCTCTTGATCATGTTTGCGTTCCGGTCCGGCGCGACCTCGCCGCTGACGCGATGATCGTCGACGCCCACCTCGACATCGCCTGGAACGCCGTCTCCGACGGCCGCGGCTTCCTGGCCCCGCCCGCCAAGGGCTACCTCGTCAGCCGCCAGTCGCTGGTGGGGGCAGGGGTCGGGCTGGTCTTCGCCACCATCTACACGGCCCCGGCCCGCGCCGGCCGGGCGATGCGCACCAGGTTCGTCTACGAGAACGCCCACGAGGCGCACATCATGGCCGTCGCCCAGGTCAACTACTACCGCTCGTGCGGCCTGGATCTCATCCGGGACAAGGCCGAGCTCGCCGCATATGGGCGCGGGTGGAGAAAGGGACAGCTCAAAGCCGTGCTCCTGATGGAAGGCGCGGACCCGATCGAGTCGCCCGCGCAGCTCGGCGCCTGGACCGGCTACGGGGTGCGCATCATCGGTCCGGCCTGGGGCGGGACGCGATACAGCGGCGGCACCGGGGCGCCCGGCGGCCTGACCGACCTCGGCCGGCAGCTCCTCAAGGCGATGGCGCGCAAGCAGGTGATCCTGGACCTGAGCCACATGGCCCAGGAGTCGGTGGAGGATGCCTTCGACCTCTGGCGCGGGCCGATCATGGCCTCTCACAGCAACGCCCGGGAGCTCGTGCGCGGAGATCGCCAGGTGAGCGACGAGACGCTGGCCGAGATCGGGCGCCGCGGCGGCGTGGTCGGGGTCAGCTTCTACCAGTACCACCTACGGCTCTCAGGCCGCTCGACGCTGGACGACGTCGAGAAGCACATCGTCCACCACGCGCGGGCCGCGGGCGGTCCGGAGCACGTGGGCATCGGGACCGACCTCGACGGCGGCTTCGACGCCCGCTACGCGCCGATCGACGACCTGGCGAAGCTGAAAGAGCTCTCGGCGCGCCTGCGCCGCCATTTCAGCCGGACGCAGGTCGAAGGGATCATGGGAGTCAACTGGCTGGAGTTCCTGTCCCGGAGCCTCCCGTAATTTCTTCTCCGCTGGCAGGGAAGTACCCGGCCGGACGCGGGGGATGGGGAAGGACAACCGGCAAAGCCGCCCGACAACTCAGATCGACTCAGCCACCTGTTTCGCCGTCATGAAAGCGAAGCCCATGCCGTGGCCGTTGAACCCGGCACAGATGTAGACGTTCGGCATCCCGTGGAGCGGCCCCGCCAGCGGCAGCCCCGACTCGGTGAAGCCCATGATTCCCGCCCAACGGTGCGTCACGCGCGTGGTCACTCCGAGCCCGGGCAGCGCCCCATCGATGTGGTGCTGGATGTCGTCCGTCGGCTCGGCGGCGGCGGTGAGCTCCGATTCCGTCGACGTGTCACGCCAGCCGCCGATCAGGAACTCGCCGGTCGAAAGCTGCCGCCAGTACCGGTAGCCGAAATGCGAATAGGTCGGCATGTCGGACACAGTCCCGTTCGGAGGTTCCGCCGCGAGCATCTGCGCCCGAGTGGGCTGGATCTTGACGGTCGGCACGAGGAGGGATGTGTAGGCATTGGTGGCGAGGACGACCACGCCCGCGACACAGGTGTTCTCGCCCGAGCGGACCTCGACGTCATTCCGCCTGGCGCGCAGCTCGGTGACCTCGACGCCTTCGCGGATCGCGCCTTCGTTGGCCTGGCGGGCGAGCGATGCGACCATCAGCGAAGGGTTGACCTCGCCGTCGCGAGGGTGGACGAGGCGGCGGCCGTCCCAGCCGGCTTTGAAGCCGTCCTCGCGGAGGAGCTGCTCCGATTCGATGAGCTGCTGGCGCTCCTCGTCGCTTGACGCGAGGGTCGCGCTGCCGAGCCGGCGATAGCCGACCTCCTGGCCGCGCGCGGCCTCGACCATGCGGTGGTGGTTCTCGTTGGTGATCTCCCACACCTGGCGCGCCTTCTCGCGTCCGTAGGTCCGCACCGCCACCGCGTAGCTCGCGGCCACGCCGGCGAGCAGGAAGCCGGCGTTGCGGCCGCTGGCACCCGACGCCAGGTGCCCACGTTCTACCAGCACGGCGTCGATCCGCCGCTGCTCCAGATGCAGCAGAACGCTCGTGCCGGCGATACCGCCGCCGATCACGAGCACGTCGGCCTTTTCCGGCAGGCGGCCGGGGTAGCGGTCCGGCGGCTCCGGCCACCATGGAGTGTTCAAGATCGTCACGGGCTCAGAGGCTAACGCCTCGACTCGCAAGATTCCGCGACAGGGCGGCGAATTCGCGGCTGCGGATAGCATTGACGGGCGGTGGAATTCGAGAGCTACGACGTCCTGGTGGTGGGCGGGGGGCTCGCCGGCATCAGGGCCGCGATAGCTGCGGTGGAGGCCAATCCCCGAGTCAAGGTCGGAATGGTGTCCAAGGTCTACCCGATGCGCAGCCACACGGTGTCCGCTGAGGGCGGAGCCGCGGCGGTGCTGCGGCCGGAGGACTCGTACGAGACGCATGCCTTCGACACCATCAAAGGATCGGACTACCTCGCCGACCAGGACGTCGTCGAAGCGTTTGTGAGGGAAGCTCCAATCGAGATCATCCAGATGGAGCACTGGGGATGCCCGTGGAGCCGCGACCCGGACGGCAAGATCTCTGCCCGGCCCTTCGGCGGGATGACGACGTGGCGGACCTGCTTCGCCGCGGACAAGTCCGGCTTCCACATGCTGCACACGGTCTTCCAGACCTCGCTCAAGTACCCGCAGATCACGCGGCACGACGAAGCCTTCGTGACCAAGCTGCTGGTGGAGGACAGCCGGTGCATCGGCGTGGTCGCGCTCGACATGCGCAGCGGACGTTTCGACGCGATCACCGCCAAGGCGGTAATCATTGCCACCGGTGGGCTCGGCCGCTTGTACGCCTTCACCACCAATGGCAACATCTGCACGGGCGACGGCATGGCGCTCGCATATCGCTCGGGCGCTGGATTGAAAGACATGGAGATGGTCCAGTTCCACCCTACGGGCCTTCCTTTCACCGGCATCCTCATCACCGAGGCAGTGCGCGGCGAGGGCGGGTACCTGACCAACAGCGAAGGCGAGCGCTTCCTTAAGCGCTACGTGCCCAACAAGATGGAGCTCGGGCCGCGCGACATCATCTCGCGCGCGATGACCACCGAGTTCGAGGAGGGGAGAGGCTTCGAGGGGCCCCACGGCAAGTACATGCACCTCGACGTCCGGCACCTCGGCGAGAGCGTGATCGACCGAAAGCTGCCGTTCATGCGCGAGCTTGGGCGCGAGTTTCTCGGCATCGACATTGTGACCGAGCCCATCCCGGTGCGCCCGGTGCAGCACTACATGATGGGCGGGGTCGACGCGGACATCTCCGGCGCGACGGCAATCCTCGGACTGTACGCGGCGGGAGAATGCGCCAACGTCGGGCTCAACGGCGGCAACCGCCTTGGGTCGAACTCGCTGTCTGAATGCCTGGTCTTCGGCGCGGCGGCCGGTCGTGCAGCCGCTCACTACGCGAGCTCGGCCCGGGGCGTCGGCTCGAATCCGGTGGACGCGATGCTGTGGGACGAGGCGCGGCGGGTCGAAGGCGCCTACCTCGAGAAGAAGGGTGGGGAAGAGCGGATCGGCGACATCCGCGAGGCCATGCAGCGCGAGATGGACGCTGGGGCGGGGGTCTTCCGCACAGAGGAGGGCTTGCACGCGCTGATCAAGCGCCTCGGCAACCTGCGAGAGCGATTCCAGAGCATCAAGATCGAGGACTCGAGCCGCACGTTCAACACGGAGCTGACGGCCGCGCTTGAGCTCGACTACATGCTCGAGATCTCCGACACGATCGCGTATTCGGCGCTTGCCCGCGAGGAGTCCCGTGGCGCGCATGCGCGGCGCGACTTCCCCGACCGGCACGATGAGAAGTACCTGAAGCACACCGTCGCCTTCCACACGGGCGAGCTTGCCCCGAGGCTTGACTATCGGGACGTGCGGATCACCAACTTCAAGCCGCAGGCGCGCACTTACTAGGAGGTCGGTTTGGCGAAGAGGATCACCATCCAGGCGACGCGGTTCGACCCCGAGAAGGACGACAAGCCTCGTCTGCAGTCTTACGACATTCCCTTCAGCGACGACAGCATGGTCGTGCTCGACGCCTTGAACTACATCAAGGCGCATGTCGACGGGACGCTCAGCTACCGCTGGTCCTGCCGCATGGGGATCTGCGGCAGCTGCGGGATGATGGTCAACGGGACGCCGAAGCTGACGTGCAACGCATTCCTGCGTGACTACTGGCCGCAGCCCGTCGTCGTCCAGCCGCTGAACAACTTCCCCGTCGTCCGCGACCTCGTCATCGACATGGAGGACTTCATGGACAAGCTGAAGTCCGTCAAGCCCTGGATCATCCGCAAGCAGGACATCCCGCTGGGCGCACACGAGCACGTTCAGACGACGTCGCAGATCGACGACTTCAAGCAGTTCAGCCAGTGCATCAACTGCATGCTCTGCTATGCGGCCTGCCCCGTCTACGGTCTTAACAACGAGTTTCTCGGGCCGGCCGCGATCGCTTTGGCCCGCCGTTACAACCTCGATTCTCGCGACCAGGGCTTGAAGGACCGCCTGCCCGTGATCGCCGAGGCGGAGGGGGTGTGGGAGTGCAGCTTCGTCGGTGAATGCTCGGTGGTCTGCCCCAAGGGCGTCGACCCAGCTAAGGCGATCCAGCAGACCAAGCTCGACACGACCATGCGGTTCGTCCTGCCTTACGGGAACCGCGAGTGAGCCTTCCTGCCGGCGAGGCGGGCCGCACGCTCTCCAGCACGTACCGATGGTCGATGCCCGCCAACTGGTGGACTCGCAAGCGCCATTACTTCTTCTACATGCTGCGAGAGTTCACGGCCCTGCCGCTCGCCCTGTGGCTGCTGTGGTTCCTGGTCGAGATCAAACGCGCGGCTGACGGCCCCGCCTCGTATGCGCCGCACAGCTCAGCCCTGTTCGTGGCGTTCAGCGTGGTCTGCCTCATGTTCGCTCTGTACCACAGCATCACGTTCCTGAGCCTCGCCGGCGTGATCATCCACGTCAAGTTCCTCGACCGTCCGGTCCCTTCCAGGTTGATCGTGCTTTCGCAGTTCGGCCTGTGGGCGGCCGCCTCGATCGTGATCGGTTTCGTGCTGATCTGGTTCGGTCGATGAGCGCGCCGGCTCACGAGCCCAGGCCCGCGCTCGCCCATCTGTTCTGGTGGTTCATGTTCGCCCAGGGTGGCGTCATCGCCGCGGTGCTGATCCCGGTCCACGTCCTGATCCAGGGCATCCTGGGGCCGCTGGGTTGGGTGAACGTGGTCGACCGTCACTACGACACCTGGATCAACCTGCTCGGCAATCCGATCGTGAAGCTGTACCTGCTCGTCCTGATCGCCGTGCCGTTCTTCCACTTCGCGCACCGGTTGCGCTACCTGCTCGTCGACCTCGGCGTCCCCGCGGCCAAGAGCACGCCCGCCCAGGCGATCTTCTATGGCGGCGCTGTCGCGGTCACCCTCGTCACGATCTGGGTCCTGCTCACGACCGCACCGCTGAAGCTCGGCTGACCCATGTACAGGGTCGAGGCTTTTCCCGCCCCGGAACTGGGCAACGCGAGCTTTCTCGTCGCCGACACGGACCGCGGGGTCGGCGTGGTCATCGACCCTCTGCGCGATATCGACCGCTATCTCAAGGTCGCCTCGGACCTCGATATCAAGCTCACCCACGCGCTCGACACCCATCTGCACAACGACTACGTGTCGGGGCGCCGGGAGCTGGCTGCGGAGGCCGGCACCGACATCGGCGACTTGAGCACGGAAGCGGAGCTCAAGATCGGCGACCAGGCCGTCAATGCGATCTCGACACCCGGACACACGCCCGACCACAAGAGCTACCTGCTCAGCGAGAACGGCAGGCCTCGCGCCCTCTTCTCAGGGGGCGCCGTGATGCTGGGCGCCATCGCGCGCACAGACCTGTTCGGCCCCCACCGCGCGGTGCATCTCGCGCTGGAGGCGATGCGCACTCTGCACGTGAGGCTGCGTGGGCTGCCTGACGACGTCGCCGTGTTTCCTACCCACGGCAGCGGATCGTTCTGCGGCTCGGACGGCCGCAGTGGCCACGAGTCCACGATGGGGCACGAGCGCGCAACCAATCCGTTTTTTCAAACCACCGAGGTGATGCCGTTCCTGGCGCGCGTGCTCAACCAGCATCGGTATCCGAGCTACTACAGGGAAATGGCCGCCGTGAACAGCGCCGGCGCTCCGCTGATCGGCCCCACGCTGCCGCCGCTCGCCCGGCTCGATGCGCCGGCGGTCGCGCGCCTGATGGACTCAGGCGCCGCCGTCGTCGACGTCAGGGTCGGACGCGACTACGACCGAGGCCACATTCCCGGCAGCTACAGCGTCGGGATCGACGGCCCGGTCAGCGCGTGGGTCGGCTGGCTGATTGCGCGCGACCGTCCGATCGTGCTCGCGGGCGGAACCGCGGCTGAGCACCACGACGCGCAGCGTCAGCTGCTGCGCATCGGTTTCGACCAGATCGCCGGCGAGCTCGACGGAGGCATGGACGCCTGGAAGGCGAGCGGGCGTCAGCTGTCCGCCTTCGAGACCGTCGACGTAGAGGACATGGCGCAATGGATCCTCGATGCCGAGCCGATGACGATCATCGACACGCGCGACGACCACGAGTGGGCGGCCGGACACGTGCCCGGCGCAGTCCACATGTACGTGCCCGACGTGGCCCACCACGCCGGTGAGATCTCGACGGAGGCCCCCGTCGCCGTGCACTGCGCGTCCGGCTACCGGGCCGGGATCGCGGCGAGCCTGCTGGAGCAGGCCGGGTTGAAGCGGATCATCCACGTCAACGGCGAGTACTCGGAATGGGACCGCCTCCACCTGGCCGAATCCCACCTGTAGCTTTCGCGACGCGCCCTGGGCCCAGCCGGCGCTGGGAGGAGCGCCGCCGGCGACCTCCTCAGGAGTCGGTCGTGGCGGCTTCCAGCAAATCGGCGAACTTGCGGCGGGCCGCCTCGCGGCGCGTCGGGATGTGGTCCGTCGGGAAATCGCCCTTCGGCGCCTTGTAGCCGGCCAGGATCTGTCGCGCCACCGAAACTCTGTGCACCTCGTCCGCCCCGTCGTACAGGCGCGCCGCCCGAGCGTGCCGGTACATCTCCTCGAGCGGAAGGTCGGACGAGTAGCCGAGCGAGCCGTTGACCTGGATCGCGCGGTCGATCACGTCATGAAGCACCTTCGCGCCGAAGAACTTGATCAGCGAGATCTCCTTGCGCGCGGCGGCGGCGCCCTGCGTGTCGATGACCCAGGCGGCGTGGAGGGTCATCAGGCGCGCGGCCTGCATCTCGGCTGCGGAGTCGGCGATCCAGTTCTGCACCGACTGATGACCGGCGAGCTTCTTGCCGAAGGCCTCGCGCTGTAGCGCCCGCTCGCACAGCATGTCGAACGCGCGACGCGCCTGGCCCAGCCAGCGCATGCAGTGGTGGATGCGCCCGGGCCCCAGGCGCGCCTGCGCGATGAGAAAACCGGCCCCGCGCTCGCCGAGCAGATTGTCTTTCGGCACGCGAACGTCGTCGTAGACGATCTCGGCGTGGCCGTACCCGAAGTGGCCGGCGCCGCCCATGGTGGGAACATTGCGGATCTTCTTCAGGCCTGGCGTGTCGCCCGGCACGATGATCATCGAGGCGCGCTGGTACGGGCCGGCGTCTGGCTCGGTGACGACCATGGCGATCAAGAAGTCGGCGATCATGCCGTTCGAGGTGAACCACTTGTGCCCGTTGATGACCCAATCGTCGCCTTTGAGCTCGGCCGTCGACGACAGAAGCGTCGGGTCTGAGCCGGCCGTGTTGGGCTCTGTCATCGAGAAGGCGGAACGCATTTTGCCGTCCAGCAGCGGGTGGAGCCAGCGCTTCTTCTGCGCCTCGGTGCCGAAGTGGGCGAGGATCTCCGAGTTGCCCGAGTCGGGAGCCTGGTTGCCGAACACGATCGGCCCCCACATCGACGCACCCTCGATCTCGTGCATCAATCCGAGCTTCACCTGCCCGTAGCCCTGCCCGCCCAGCTCTGAAGGCAGGTGGGTCGCCCACAGCTTCTCGCGCTTCACCTCTTCCTGCAGGGGGCGGATGGCGCGCATGAAGCCGTGCTCGTCGGTCTCGAGCACCTCGAGCGGATATACCTCGTCCCGCATGAACTTGCGCATCCATTCGAGCTTGGCTTCGAATTCAGGCTCGGTCGAAAAGTCCCAGCTCATTGGCGAGCCTCCTTAAACACTGCGATCGAGCAGGCCGATGCCCTCGTCGATCATGCCGACGATGGTATCCGTCAGACCTTCGTACATGGGGTCCGGTCTTTTGCCGCGGCGGTGCAGCATGAGGTTGTAGCCGAAGATCGCCGCGTACTTGTACAGGCTCATGGCGGCGTACCAAAGCATCTCCGACGCGTCCACGCCGTACAGGCGGTACAGGTCCTGGACCGAAACGTCGATGGCGCCGCCCGGGTTGGGCGCGCCCGGGTACTGGCGGCGGATGGAGACGATGCACAAGCACCCGAGGTCGAGCAGGGGTTGGCCGATCTGCGCGATCTCCCAGTCGAGCACGGCCACGACCTGTGCCCCGCGGAAGAGCATGTTGCCGTAGTGGTAGTCGCCGTGGACGAGGGTCGGAGCCCGCTCGACAGGCATCTGCACGGCGAGCAACCCGCCCAGGTCGCCCGCGCGAGCGGTGAGGTCTTCGGGCGCCCGCTGCATCAGCCAGGCCCAGCGCATCATCTCGGCCTGCAGGCCGACGGGATCCTCGTCACCGATGCCGGTCTGGGCCAGGGGCAGAGCGTGGAGGCGCTTGAGTACGTTCACGGCCGCCCCGGCGATGTCCAGGGCCTTCTGTTCGGCGCCGGCCTTCTCGATGCGCGTCCCCTCGACGGCCTCCATCAGGATGAACGGCCGGCCGTCGACCACAGGGTCCGACGATTGGGCGGGGATGGCGGGTGTGGGTAGGCCGGCCGAATGCAGCGCGGCCATGATGCGGCCCTGGCGCACCACGTCGGCCGGACCGGCGATGCGGGCGTTGGGCGGCGGCAGGCGAAGCACGTAGTGCCCGGCGGCGCCGTCATCCACGATCGACACGAAGTACGTGAAGCCAGAATGGCCTTCGGGTATGGGCTCGACAGAGGTGACGCGAAGGTTCGGCCTGGTCATCCGGATCCGGCATTCGCGCTCGAGGTCGGCCCGGATCTGCTCGGTCATTCCAGGTGCGCCACGTCGCCGAAGGTGCTCACCGCGCGCCGGTCGCCCAGGACGCGCACGATGCTGACGCTGGTGAAATACGGAAGCGCGCGCAGCCGGCCGGAATCCAGCTTGAGCGCGTCGGCCAGGTAGGCGACGATCGCTGCGGCGTGGCTCACCACAACCACGCGGTGGCTCGCGTGTTCGGCCGCGATCTCGTCCACCACGGCGCGCATCCTGGCGATCACGGCATCGGTGTCCTCGATGAAGTTGAAGGCCCCGTCTTCGCCGACCTCGAGCTCCATCTCGACCAACCGACTGTCCTGCCGTACGTCGCTGGTGATCGCGTGCGCCGTCTCGATGGCGCGACGGTAGGGGCTCGAATACACGGCGGCGTGCCTGACCCGCCTGACCCGTTCGGCGAGGCGTGCGGCCTGCTGCCGTCCGAGGGCGCTGAGCGGCGGATCCTCCGTGATGGTGAGGTCCTGATAGCAGTCGGCGTGGCGGACGAGCCAGATCTCGGTTACGCCCTCGACGCCGATCAAAAAGGCGGCTTCCAGGGATTCCATGGCCCGGGTCAGCTGCTCCGATCCGGCGGCCACGACTAACATTCGACCACATGCTCCGGGTTGCGGGCATCGTCGCCCTCCTCGTCCTGGCCGCCTGCGGTCAGACGAGCGCCACGACCGTGCCGTCTCCGTCGCCGGTGATCGCGCAGGGGAACTGGTCGCAGACTCTCACCTTCCAGGGTGAAGTTCCCGGCCAGATGACCGGTATCGTCCCCGACACCGCGGTCCAGCAGAGCGCCTGCACAGGGTCGCGCACCCACAACGGCGAGACGTGGTCGGACAGCTTTTTCGGCACCCTCGATTCGAGCGGGCAGGAGTGGCAGGTGATCTTCCTCATCGGCAACTTCCGCGGTCCGGGCACTTACGACAACGGAGACGTCAACGTCCAGCTGCAGACGCTCGACAACACGAAGGCCTGGCTGAACCTCGCCCCTGACAAAGTCGTCTTCATCGTCGACCACAGCCAGCAGTCGGGATCCGTGGACGCCATGCTCACCAACGCGACGTCGGGCAAGAGCGGCGCCGAGCGCATTACCGGCCGCTGGAACTGCAAAGGCTGATCGAAGGTGGAAGTTCGGTTTGACGGCCATTGCTTCGGGTGCGGACCGCTCAATCTCGAGGGTCTGCGGCTGAGCTTCACCCCTGGGCCGGACGGCTCGGTGGCCGAGTTCGAGGTGCCCGAGCGGTTCCAGAGCTGGGCCGGGATGGTGCACGGCGGAGTGATGGCGTTGATGCTGGACGAGGCGGTCGGCTGGGCGGCCTGGCATGCGGGGCATCCGGGCGTCACGGGCCGGCTGCAGGTGAGCTATCGCCGGCCGCTGCGCCTGCGGGAGCCGGTGCGGATCGTGGGGAAGGTGGAACGGGTCCGGCGCAGCCTTGTCTACGTTTCGGCTTTCATCGAGAACCGGGACGACGGTTCGCGCGTAGCCGACGCGACGGCGACCCTGATGGAAGCCAAAACGACCGTCGACCCGCTATAGAAAGCGGAGGCCAGCGGGGCGAAACCGGCCTTGTTAAGCGGCACAGGGTCCCTCGGGGTCGCATAAGCTCACTCGGATGTCCACGGTCATGATGCGGCGGATGCTCGGCACGATTCGAACTAACAACTGGTTGCGCATCGCCGTCATCGCCCTGGTCGTCTTGATCGCGGTGGCGATTTCCGCCGTCCTGGAAGGAGACCTGCCGGGCTTCGTCAGTGCAGGAACCAGGGGACTGCGCGCGTTCTTGCGCCACTACAGCTACCTACCAGGGTTTGGGTTGCTCTACATCGAGGAGTCCGGGATCCCGCTGCCCGCGCCCGGGGACGTGTTCGTCCTGTACGTGGGCGCGCACGTCCCCCGGAACCTCTTTTCCTATCTGGCCGCCTGGCTCGGACTCATCGTCGCGGTCGTGCTCGGGGCGACCAACCTGTTCTTCATCTCGAAGCGGTACGGGCGTCGCCTGGCGGAGGGCAGTTTCGGCGCCTACGTTCACTTGAGCCCGGAGCGGCTGACGCGGGCCGAGCGGTGGTTCAAGCGGTACGGTGTGCTGGCGATCATCTTCGGCCGTCACATCCCGGGCTTCCGGGTGCCGATCACGGTGGCCGCCGGGGTGTTCCGCGTCCGTTACCCCTTGTTCGCCGCGAGCGTCGCGATCTCGACGGCGATCTGGGCTGGGGTGGTGATCATCATCGGGATCAACTTCGGTAACCGGCTGGCTGAGTTTTTGAGGCTTCACAGCTACATGTACGCGGTGTGGGCTGCGATCGTGGTGGCCATCGTGGCCGGCCATTTCCTCAACCAGAGGCTGGAGAAGGCCCGGGGGCGCCCGGTCAGGGATCCGGCCGCCCGGTAGAATCGACACCTCGTCTCGCGAAGTCGGGGGCTGGCGCAGTTTGGCAGCGCGCACGGTTCGGGACCGTGAGGCCCCGGGTTCAAATCCCGGGCCCCCGACCAGTTTTTGAATTCAAAAGTCGCTGCGTCCGACCCACGTGATGGCGTTTTTGAACTCACGGGGCACAGACGGGGCACAGATTCGCTGGAATCTCGCTGGGACCGCAGTTTAGTTTCGGTGGGGCGCGCCCTCCCTCGCGCCCAGCAGCCGCTCTTCGCCCTAGTTCTCGCGGTTGCTGCGGCGAGCGGAGTACGAGCTGTATTAAGCAGCGATCCGAATCGTGCCGCCGCATTGGACCGCATCGTCTGCGTGACGTGGCCGTAGAGCTCGAGGGTGGTCTGAACGGTATCGTGCCCCAAGCGCTCGCTCACGGTCTTTACGTCGACGCCGGCTTCGAGGAGGAGCGTGGCGTGCGTGTGCCGCAGGCCATGCAGCCCGAATGCCGGCACCGTGGCCAGATTCCGCACTCGGCGAGCGAAGCGCCGACCGATAACGTTCGGGTCCTCAGGCGAGCCCCCGGGCCGGCAGAAGACTAGGTCTAGATCTGCTCGGTATCCAGTTCCCCATGCGCGGCGGTCGAATCGTTGGCGCTCTTGCTGTTCGCGCAGCAGCTCGATGGTTTCGTCGTCGACTTCGATGGTGCGGGTACTTTTCTTACTCTTCGGGAGACCAAAGCCGAGGCCGTTTCCTTGTCGCGTGTACTGCTGCTTCACCGACAGTCTGGCCGCATTTAGGTCTACGTCGCGCCACCGTAGGCCGAGCAGCTCGCCGCGCCGCATCCCTGTTGCCGCAGCGACGTGGTACAGAACAAGCTCCCGATCTTGCGCAGTGAAGGTTAGGAATGCTGCGAGTTCGTCAGCAGACCACGTCTTCATTTCCGGCCGGTCCTTAGGTTTGGCGTGGGCTCTCTCGGCAGGATTCCGACGCAGTAGACCGTCATCAACGGCATCCTGGAGCGCCTTGTGGAGGCAGACATGGACGTTGTGCACCGTCTTCTCGCCGAGCCCGCTCTCCGCCAGCTTCCGATACAGGGCGCGAATCTGAAGCCGGTCGACGGATTGCAAGCGAACGTGACCCAGTCGGGGACCGACGTGTTTGTGAATGCTCACGCTGTAATCGCGAGCAGTATTTGGACGGATGCTGCGGCAGGCGGCAAGCCAGTCTTCGAGGTATTCGCCGAGGGTGCGGCGGTTGCGCTCGACGTGCGTGCCATCAACAACTGCCGCCTGAAGCCGGTGCATGGCTTCCACAGCTGCGGCCTTCGTCGCGAAACCGCCGCCTCGGCGCTGTTTTCGGTTCGCCCCAATCGGCGCAAGGTCGACCCTGAATGACCAGCTGAAATTGTGCTCTCCGCACTTCGGACAACTGCTCGCCCTGGCTTCTACATGCGACCGGCAGCCGTCCCTCGTGCACCGTCGAAACACAGATCCGTCTCTCAACGGTTCTTCTCTCTCAGTGGACTTGTCGATGGCTGTGTTGCCCCGGGCGCCTGCGTTCTTGTACGTGTCAGGTCTTCGAGGAGCTCTTTCTGAAGGGCGGCAGTGACATGGCCGCGTTGGCGGGCGAGACTGCCGCGTCGTCGCGTGGTCCGCAGCCGTCGCTCGCGTTCCTCGTCGAGGCGACGGCCTTCCCACCGACGTTGAGCCATTGCGATCAGATCGGGCACGGTGATCGTCGAGTTCGTTGCATCGGAGAGATTCCGCGCAGCCTTTCGCTCGGCTTCGGTCGCGCTGGCCTCGCCTCTCGGCGGAGTCACAAAGAACTCTGACTCCTGCTCCTCGAGAAGCCGGCCGCGTGCGATTTGATCCAGGGCGGCCTTTGTGACGAGCACGCCGTCGACGTCGGCGATCTCATCCTGGTTGGCAGAAACGAGTTCCGTCAGAGGGACATGCAGCAGAGTCGGCAGCAGCAGCAGTTCTCCAGCGGATACCGGTCGGCGACCGATCTCGATGGCGGTGACCGTCGAGGCTGACCATTTAAGACCGCGCGCTCGCGCTTTCAGGGCAAGGTCCTCCTGCCGCCAGCCGAGCTTCGTTCGGAGGCGTCGGAGGTTTCGCCGGATGACGGCCTGAAACATTGTCGGTTGCGGCACGGCGACAGTTTAGCACCTGACCTGCTGAAATCACAGGCTTTCCGATATCCAATTGCCTTCAAGATAGGCCCGAGCTGTCGAACTTGCAGGCGTTACGAGATCGCGTCACGCCTCTCGTTTTTCCGCAGCCAGCCATGCCTCAAGGCTCGAGCGCGGGATTCTGATGCTGCGGCCGACCTTGACGGCAGGGACGTCCTGTCTCGCGATCGCCTGGTAGAGCTGCCGCCGACCAATGCGTAGCACGCGTCGCGCCTCGTCGACAGTGAGGACCAGGGGCAACTCGCCAGTTGTCATGCCCTTTCTGCCGGGAAGCTCAGACATGGTCCGTCACGCTCGGTTCGAGGGACACGTAGCCCAGTCGGTCAAGCGACCGGATGAATCGCTCGTCTGATGCGACGTTGATGGTGTGGTCGGCGTCCCTGTCAGCGACGTGAACTGTTTGCTGGCGCTGGACCTCGCCCAGCAGGACGAGCTCGTCGGCGAGCCGGAGGCGAGTAACGAGACGGGTCTCGATGTCGCCGCTCTCGTATGTAGGGTCGCCGAGGATGGCGGCTACGAGTCCACCGTAACCGTCCGCCTCGCAGGCACGATGGAATGTTCCCTCGCCCGTAGGCTGGAACAGCATCCTCATCGAGAGCTCGCGTTCGCTTGTCGGGTTGATCAGTCTGTACATCAGGCGGTCCTCCTGGCCGGCTGCCAAGCTGAGCGCTGAAACAACCAGTAGAGCTTCAGCTTGTCCTGCGGCCGAACGAAGATGGTGTCGGCGAATCGGCGCAATAGGCCGTCGCCCGGGTCGGGTACTTGTCCGGCCGCGTGACTGCCGAGTCGTACGCGCTCGGTGGGGATTGCCGAGTCCGGAAGCGTTGATGCACGCTTCGTGATCCAGCAAGCAAGCTTGATGTTGGCCTGAACACGAGCGGGATCCAAGCTGGAATCGAAATAGCGGTACTCGATTGTCCGCCGGGAGTCGAGTAGGTTCCCGTAGTTGAGCCCGAACCCGTGGCTCGCGCCGACCCGGCTGGCGAGCTCGTTCACGCTCTGTGCCTCCTCGAACTGACCGGCGCCCATTGGCCCGCACCACCGGTAGCCGTTGCCCGCTCCCCGGTGGCGTCGTCCACCGCGTCCGGTTGCTGCCGCCAGACGGTACATGAGGTCCTCTGCCCATGCGCACGCGTTGGCCACGCGGCGGAACCGGCCAACATCGTGGTCCATCCCCGCCGAGTCAGCGCCAACGTGGACGTGGCCACCAGTTCTCGTGGTGACTGTTGCGCCGTTCTCACGCAGGATCGCGCAGGCCCTTTCCAGCTGCGCCCAGGTCTCCGGTGTGTCGCGCAATACCGGGCTCACGACCTCTCCATTGACCGTTGTGTCGCGCTCGACCACCCACTTTCCAGGCTCGCGGTGGGAGTGATAGCCCTGCAGGTTTGGCGTGGAGGCGAGACCTGCGGCGTGGAAGGCGCGCGCCACCTCATTGGCATCGGCACCGTCGAATTCGATTTCAACGCCGAATGTCTGGTTGGGATCTCCGATCACGTTCTCCCTCTCGTATTCGCCGCCCGACCTCCGGGCGAGTTGTAGCAGCTGTCGGTGTAGGTCATCGTTGGCGACCAGCGACCGCTCGCCTTCCGGCACGCTCTCGCCCTGGGCGGCGAGGAACTCCTCCCACAGGCGCTGGGCCTCGAGCTGCTCGCGGTCGATGTTCTCGCGCTCGTCGCGGTGGCGCTCGACGGACCGCGCGTAGATGTCGGCCCATTCGGGGGTGTCGACGGACGGATCCTCGAGCTCCGGCACGAAGGGGACAACCGGGACCGCCTCGGCCTGCGCCGTTGCAGTGGCGCCTCCGGCCACGATTGGGGCGCCGACCACCGCCTGGATCGGCTCGGCGACATTGAGGATTGGCTGCCTCGTCGCAGGTCGTATCACGACCGCGGGCCCCGCGACCGGCGCGATCGTCGCCATCCCGGACTGGTGGGTGGTGCGGCTGGCGCCCTTGCTCGGCATCGGTCAGCTTGCCCTCGCGAGTCGGCGACGCAGGGTCTGCTGCAGGTGTGCGTAGAGGCTCCCGAGCGTCTGCTCCGACATTCCCGGGGCGGCATTCGCCTCCAGGCAGTACGCCCGGCCTGTTCGCCGATCGATGATGACGTCGACGCCGGCGTAGTCGAGCCCGATCCGGCGCGCGCCTTCACGCGCAGTCGCCGCGACCGCCGCCGGCAGGGTGGTGACCAGCTGATGCGTCCACTCGGGCCGGAGGTCTTCCAGGTTTGCACCCGCTGGCGGCTGCTTCTCGTAGGCCGACACCACCCGACCGTTGAGGACGCTCACGCGGTACTCGGCTCGGTCGGGAATGAACTCCTGGAAGAGGTCGTAGCGAGCCCGCTCGCTCCACGGGGCGTCGGCCGCAATGACCGCCTTCCCGCTGCCCCGCGCTCCTTGGCGCTGCTTGGCGACGACGCGATCGGAGTCCAGCAGATGCATGTCGTCGGGTCGGAGCACTGTCCGCGGCGCGAGCTCACCAAGCCGGCGCACGGACTCCACCTGGTCCGAGGCGATGCGCACGGCGTCCGGCCGATTGAGCGCCACGAGGTCTGCGGGCAGGGAGTCGCTCTGGCCCCAGTTGAGCACCAGCGGAGGCATCTCGTTCCCGCGTGGGATCTCGGAGGGGTCGTGGACCACGTGAAGGTTCGCGCCCTGATGTGCGACCGCCTCGACGTTGCGAGCGAGCGCGTTCGATGGCAATGAGCGCGGCGCCAGGATGTAAACCGGGACGTCGTTCGGCGAGGCCTGGAAGGCGATCGGCAGCAGGCGTACATCGCCGGTCGGCTGCGCGGGCGCCAGATCGGAACCGGCGACCAACCCAGGTGGCCTTCGCCGAGCCAGCTCAAGGAGCTGGTCGATGGCGGCTTGCCTCTGGTCCAGCTCGAGCTCGTAGCCGGTCGCCAAACCAGCACGCTGCCGCTCGTCTTCGAGTCGGTGCAGCTCGGCCAGCCGGCCATCAAGGTCGTCGAGGGCGGCGCGAATCCCATCTTCGTCGCCGCGGCTGCAGGCGCGGGCCAACTGACGCAGCCGGGATTGGGCCCGGCGCAGGCGATATCGGTACAGCTCCTCCGCCTCCTCAGGAACCAATCCATCCTCGCGAGCTGCGAGCTCGTTGAGACGCTCGACGTCGGTACCGCGGCGAAGGGCACGTGCGATTTCGGCCACCGTGAAGCCAGCGGTATCCCACTCCTCACGCGTCCGCACGACTGCTGGTCCTGCAACGACTGGTGGTCCGACCGCTGGGTTGGTGGTCGTCGTGCCGCGGCCGCCCTTCGATGGCATTACGCTGCCTCCAGCCCGCGCAGAATCGACGCGTAGGCGCGGTCGTTCTCGGCGCAGTTGAGAAGGAAACACTCGCGGGCCGATCGCGCCACCGAGTCGCGGACTCGCCCGAGGAGTCGGCGGCGCTGCGCCAGGCCGTATGCCATCCCGTTGCAGATCACGAGGTGACGATGTGGAGCCGCTCGCCGGTAATCGACGAGTCGCTCCGCCGCGTGGATCCCACCCAGGATGAAGGTGACGTCGGGCCTCACAGCGCGGTGGAAGAGCGCGATGTCCTCGACGGTTTCGCGGTGCGCGCGCAGCTCGGCGTGGATCTTGCGGCCGCCGCAGAAGATCGACACCGCCTGCAGGTCAGGCTGGCTATTGATCCAGTCCGCCCACAGCCGGCCATCTGGCTCGAAGAAGCTGAAGCCGATATCCGGGACAGCGCGGACCCCGGCTTCCACGAGCTCGTGGTAGACAGCGATTGATCTTCTCTGCTGGACGATCTGATCCCAGCGACTGGCCGCCCGCCACACAGAGAAGTTCGGCGTCAGCACCAGATCGAAGCCCATCCCGGCTAGTTCGGCGATGATGCGACGCCTCGCAACCCAGAAGCCTTCGAGCACCCGGTCCTCCACGTACATCTGCAGCGCGACCTTGGTGTCCGTCCCGAGGCGATAGACCTCGCGAACCGGCCGCCGGTGCTTTCGAGTGACCCACCGCCCGGCCGTGCCGAAGACGCGGCCGCCGTGCAGTGCGACCCAGGGCACATCCACGGGGTCGGCGTATGCCTGGACCAGGACGGGAAGGTGATCCGGCAGCTCGGGAATAACGGGGTGGCGCACCGGTCGCGGCCACCTGAGGTCGAGGCCGCCGAGGTGCTCGACAACGCGGCGGCGCTCCGCCATCATCCGCTCCGCATCAGCGCAGTCTTCGCATCGGCCGCGAAGGCAGAAGTTGGGTTTCTTGCCGCAACGCGCGGCGGCGGGACATGCGTCGCAGTGCACTCCGCATGCGATCCCGCTCATCAGGCTGCACCTCTATTGCGCCGCAGGTAATCGCCGAACAGCGGAACTGTGAAGGCGAGCCGGCCGCGCTCCGGCCGGTAGAGAAGACCCTTGGTTTCGAGCTCAGCAATCAGTGGCTGCATCCTTCGATTGGGCAAGTTCACGCCCTCCCTCACTGACTGCAGGGAGGCGACCTCGCCCCCGGCCGCGACCGCCCCAAGAACGCGCCGCTCCAGTCCGGAAGTGCGCGCCAGGCGGGCGTCGAAGAAGGCACCATCGAGAGCCCGAAGGATCGTCGGCCGGTGGCGCTCGAAGTCCGAATTGGTGATGGTCGCCGACGGGGAGCACGCCTCCCACAGCAGGGCTCCAAAGAACTGAATGTGAAATGGATAGCCCCCTGTGTCGCGCCGAACCGACTCGACCACGCCCGTGTCGACACTGCGGCCGGCGGCTTGGATCGGGCGTGTGAAGGCGAGGACGTCCTCAGGTGGGCGAAGGGCGTCGAGCAGCTCCGCTTGGAACATGCGCTCCGAGTAGCTTTTGGCGCGGGCAAGGTTGTCGGTCAATGTGGGTAGCCCGCAGACGACCAGCATCACCGCCAGCCCCAACCTTTGTGCCCTGGCTACGCTCGCGAGGAAGATACCGAGCGGAAATTGGCGGCGGCGTGGGGTATCGCTGAGGACCTGTGCCTCGTCGTAGCAGAACAGCACTCCTGGGTGGTGGCCCGCCGCAGCCCCTTCGCAGGCGAGCTCGAGGGCCTGAAACAGCCGATCCTCGAGCATGGCCGGTTGGCCGGTCGCGAATGTTGGCGGCTTAACGGCCAGGGTGACCCCTTCGAGCGTTACGGTCAGGCCGCCGAGCAGGTCGAGCGCGCGACGTACGGCCACACTCGATCGTTGTCGAAGAGCGAGATTCCGGGACGAATGCTCGACGGCACTTCTGCAGTCCTCAACCAGCGCGAGCGCGAAGGTGGATTCAGTCTGGAGGTGCTCGCTGCACTCACGGCGGACCACGACCCAACCGCGCGCCTCCGCTGCCGCCGCGTAGTGCTGCAACAGCACGGTCTTGCCGACACCGCGCAGGCCGGTCAGCCTGACATTGCGGGGAAAGGTCGGGAATCCTGTGAGGTACTTGTCGAATCGGTCTAGCTGGGCTGCGCGGTCTGCCAGGTAGGGCGGGTCAAGACCCATGCCGGGGCGGAATGGATTCGTCGGCCCGAAATGATCGTTTTTTTGAGGGATCATTTCCGATCATTCCCGGGACCGGACCGGAAATCGGTCATTTCAGCGT
>DATLUC010000026.1:0-47323 GCA_035533335.1 Candidatus Baltobacterales bacterium | reverse complement strand
ACTTCACACCTTATTTGACACCCTGACCGTGGACTCCCTGATCCTCGCTGAGACTCTCTTAGACGATCTGGACTTTGCGTTGCGGCGCTGGTCCGTCCAGAGCTTCCTACTCGATAGGCCAGCTTGGCGGATCGCTGAGGCGTCTATCTCAGCAGAAATAGAAGGGATGTTGGCTCGGTCCCATTGAACCGTCAGCATCATCGGTCCCTCGGGTGGGAAAGGCCAGCACCAGAAGGAGTATTCGTACACCACCAACCAAGCCACGAACGCCGCCTCACGCCACGATTCTGATCCGGGAGCTGTGCTGTACGCTCGGCGTGTGCCGGTGACCGTTCCCTTCCCTACGCAGCATCCTCTTGGCGCGGTGGTCAACCGGCCGTCGGTGTGGTCTGACCGATGAATTTTCCGCGCCGTGTTGGTCTGTACGCCGAATACCTACTCACGGGTGGCTGACGCCATGCGGAAACTGACCTTTGGCATGAACCTGAGCCTGGACGGCTACATCGCCGCGCCCGGCGACGACCTCGGCTGGAGCGTGCCGAGCGACGAGCTGTTCCAGTGGTGGTCCGACCGGGTGGGGGCGACGGGCCTGGCGCTGTACGGGCGCAAACTGTGGGAGACGATGAGCTCCCACTGGCCGACCGCCGACCAGCAGCCTGGCGCCACACCGGCGCAGATCGAGTTCGCTCGCCGCTGGCGGGACATGCCGAAGGTGGTGTTCTCCTCGACGACCAGCGCGGTCGACTGGAACGCCCGCCTGGTCACCGGCGACGCTGTCACCGAGATCACCCGGTTCAAGACTGAGGATGGCGGTCCCATGGACGTCGGCGGCGCCACCCTCGCCGCGGCGGCCATGCGGGCCGGGCTGATCGACGAGTACGCGATCGTCACCCACCCGGTCCTGTTGGGCGGCGGCACGCCGTTCTTCACGGCCCTGGACAACTGGGTGAACCTGAACCTGGTGGAGACCCGGACGTTTCCCGACGGCGTGCTCCTGACCAGGTACGAGACCAGGCGCTGAATACCCGACCTCGGATCGGCGCGGGCTCGGGCCACCCAAGGATCCCGTGGCCGTTAGGGATCGGCTTGCTACACACGCCGACCCTGCCAATTTCTTGACTCAAGACACCCTGATCGGCCTCAAGTTCACACCTTATTTGACACCTTGACCGGGAGACTCGTGGAGACGCTGTGAGACGGTTGCGTCATAGATTCAAGTTCGATTGAGACGCTCTGATCCTCGCTGATCCTCTCTGAGACGGGGTGTCGACAGACTCTTAATCCCAAGGTTCAGGGTTCGATTCCCTGCGCGAGCACCAAAATGCTGAACGCTCTGGCGGCTGGCGACAGCACTCACGTGGGCACCGGCATCACATATCTGGTCCTTCCTGGTGGCGGACCCTTCGCTGTCACCGATGTAATTCCAGGATCACCCGCGGCGCACGCCGGCCTGAAGCCGCACGACAGCATCCTGGCGGTGAACGGGCACCCGGTCGATGAGAACCCAGCCTTGGTCGGCCCGCCCTGCCCTGTTGAGGTGCTCACCGTTGCTTCTCCGGGCGGCGCGCCGCGGAAACTGACGATCGTCCGGGATACGCTCCACGGTCCCGCGTTGATCGACGCACGTTTGGTGCACACGGAGGATGGCTCGCGGATCGGTTACATCTTCCTGCCGACGTTCGTGGACGCGACCATCCCTGGTCAGGTGAGCCTTGCGCTCACCAACTTCGGTCGCCTCGACGGCTTGATCCTGGACGACCGGATGAATCCGGGTGGCTCGCAAGCTGTCCTGATGCAGACTCTCAGCTATTTCACTTCTGGCACGCTCGGTCGGTTCGTCAGCCGAACCGCAGCGCAGCCATTCACTGTCGTGGGCAGCCCGAACGCGATCGCTCAAGACCTTCCGCTAGTGGTGCTGATCGGGCCCCAGACCTTCAGCGCCGGCGAGCTGTTTGCCGGCATGCTCAAAGATGCCGGACGCGCCCGTCTAGTGGGAAGCACAACATCAGGCACCGTTGAATCTCTTCACCCTGTCCAATTCCCTGATGGTTCCCAGGTCTTGCTCGCTGAGGAGCGGTTCGATCCCGCCGTGTCGCACGCCGACTGGGGAAAGACCGGAATCGTGCCAGACGTCGAGGTTTCCGCCGAGTGGAACACCTTCACTTTTGATACCGACCCGGCCGTAGCTGCAGCCCTCAAGCTGTTCGGGCACCAGTGACCCCATCTACCTGGCGTAAGAACTGATGGAGCGAGTGTTCCCGCAGTGTTTTGACAGCTTGTTTGACAGCTTACCCACGAGACTCCCTGACACTCCCTGAGACGTCCTGAGACGATCGCGTCATGGGTGCGAATACAGGTGAGACGCCGTGATCCTCATTGAGACGTCTTGAGACGTGCCTGCCCCATCTACCCGGGCAAGCGGTACGTTGATTGGGAGTTGGCAGACCCGGCCGGAAAGGGCTTGGACGAAGGGCGCGCCATCCGCGACGAAATCGACAGGCGAGTCCAGGCGCTGCTGGCCGGACTGGTTCCCTCGCGAACCCGCTGACTTCGGATTGCTCGCAAGTCACCTCGGGGCCTTGTTGGTCGGCACCGCGCTGCTGCTGATCGTCTTAGTAAGACCTGGCCCTTCCAGCTGCAGTACGAGCGACTGTCTGCTCGCGACAGGAGAGTGCCCCTGCGCGATCGACAGTTGCAGCAGGCGCTTGAACGGCCGCCCTCATCCAGCCGCTGGTCGCCTACGACTTGGCTCGGGCGGCGGTGGGAACGCCGATGCCTAGGCCAGCGGCTATGCGATTACCGAGCTCGCCGTCTACCGCGCGCCAGTGCCCCAAGGCCCGCTCTTGCACATCCCGGCGTACTGGCTTCATATGGCCGACTACATTGCTGACGAGATGATCACGATCCTCGCCTGAGAGCACCTTCCGGACGAGGTCACCCGCCTGCTGGTAGTCGTCGTCGTCGCGATGCAGCGTGTAGGCTCCGCGGACCATTTCACCGCTAACGGACCAGCCCGGATCCTGGCCGTAGCGCTCGAGGTCGGCCGACGGCCCACCGAAGCTGTTCGGGGCGTAGACCGGCTGGGCCCCGGCATGCTCGTAGCGCATCGCGCCGTCCTTGTTGTAGCTGCTGACTGGCGACTTAGGCTGGTTGATGGGCAGCTGTAGGTAGTTGGCGCCGATCCGGTAGCGGTGGGTGTCGGGATAGCTGAAGAGGCGGCCGAGGAGCATCTTGTCCGGGCTCGGTCCTATGCCTGGAACCATGTTGGCCGGCTCGAACGCGGCCTGCTCGACCTCCGCGAAGTAGTTCTCTGGATTGCGGTCGAGAACGAGGCGGCCAATCCGGATGGCAGGGTAGTCAGCGTGAGGCCAAACTTTGGTCAGGTCAAACGGGTTGAACCGGTATCCCGCGGCGTCGTCGAAAGGCATGATCTGCATCTCGAGGCGCCAGACCGGTTCCTCGTGTCGCGCGATGCTCTCGTGCAGATCGCGGATGTGGAAGTCGGGATCCTCGGCCGCCATCGCCGCGGCTTCCGAAGCGGTGAAGTTCTGGATGCCCTGTTCGGTCTTGAAGTGGTACTTGACCCAGAACCGCTGGCCCCCGGCGTTCACCCACATGAACGTGTGGCTGCCGAATCCATTCATGTGCCGCCAGCTGCGCGGAGTGCCCCGATCGGTCATCAGGAAGGTGACCTGGTGCATCGCCTCGGGGCGCAGTGACCAGAAGTCCCACTGCATGGTGTTGTCGCGCAGGTGCGTGTCCGGCAACCGCTTCTGAGAGTGAATGAAGTCGGAGAACTTGCTCGGGTCTCGGATGAAGAAGATGGGCGTGTTGTTGCCCACCAGGTCGTAGTTCCCCTCTTCCGTATAGAACTTCAGCGCAAAGCCGCGAGGGTCGCGTGCAGTGTCAGCTGAACCAAGTTCTCCCGCGACAGTCGAGAAGCGGACGAAGACGGGTGTCTTCTTTCCTTTGCTCTTGAGGAAGTCGGCCTTCGTCCACGCCCTGGCGTCCGCCGTGACTTCGAAGAAGCCGTGCGCCCCGCCGCCCTTAGCGTGAACAACACGCTCCGGAACACGCTCCCGATTGAACTGGGCCATCTTCTGGATCACGTAGTGGTCCTGAAGCAGGATCGGCCCGTCAGGGCCAACTGTGAGGGAATCGTTGTCGCTCGGCGCCGGAATTCCAGCGTCAGTCGTGGTGTGTTGGTGGTCAGCGCTCATGATATTTCTCCTTGCCCTGCCGAGGGGCATGATCCCCTGGGTGTGATAGATACGCGACCAATTGAGTGCTCACGCCCGCGATGCACGCAGGTCTCAGCCCCTGCAACAAGTCTGAACTGTCAGACCTAAGACTGCTTTGCTTCGGGGGGTCCAAACCAGAGTCCTAGGTCCCATCATCGAGAGGACCGTCCGCATTGGGTCCGTCGTCAGGATCAGTCAGGGTGAAGGGTCCTCAGCGCCGGCGTTTCGCGGGAGGCTTGGGTCATCGCCCGCCTGAGGGTGGCAGCCTTCAGCAACGAGCCTTACGCGCACTACTGGTTCGAAAAGCGGCTCTGAGGCCGGGTAGGGGGCCCTGGAGCACACCGACTCGTTTCGGCTCCGTCACGTTGCGGGTCGTTTGCTCCTCGCCTCGAGCTCGTCGACCAGACGGCGCGTCATCGGCACCGCGATGCCTTTCTTCTCCGCATGCCTCACCACGGCGCCGCCGATCGCGTCCACCTCGAGCGGCCGACCCGCAGCCTGGTCACGCTGCATCGACGATTCCATCGACGCCGGCGCCGAGTCGAGCAGCCGAATCACGCTCTCGGCGTCGACGGTGCCTCCTTCGGCGCGGGCGACGGCAACCACCTCGGTGATCACCGCGACCGCATCGTCGCGCCGTCTCGTGCGCACCGCCCCGGCGTTGCCCCGCTCGTGCGTGGTCAGCAGGGCGAGCGGCGCCAGCATCGCCAGCTTGTCCCAGAGCATGGGCGTTTCGTCGCCGCGTACGCGCACGTCCAACCCCGTCGCTCTGAGCTGCGCGGCGACGGCATCGACGCGCTCCCGGTTGCCGTCTGAGGCCGCCAGCTCGACCGCCGCAAACGGGCTCAACTGGCGAATCAGACCGGGCTCGACTCTCGCGGTCTCCACCCGGATGGTTGCCGCCACCACGCTCGCCGGCGGATAGACCGCCCTCAACCGGGCGACGTGGTCGATCCCGTTGAGAAAGGGGACCAGAAGTCCGGCGCCGAGGGCGGGCGCAGGCACGCGCTCGAGGGCTTGGTCCAGCTGGGTCGCCTTGACCGTGATGAAACATGCGTCCACCGTCTCCGCCAGTCGGGTCGCGGTTCGCACCGGAACCGTGAAGTCACCGAACTTCTTGCTCTCGAGCCGGATGCCCCGCTCGGCGATCACGCGCGACGTCTCCTCCCCGGCGATCACCACGACGGAGTTGCCGGCGCGGGCCAGCAGCGCCGCCAGGAGCCCACCGACGCCACCCGGTCCGAGCACCGCGAAGCGCAGCGATTCCGGCCCCATCGCGCTCATCATATTCACGGCCCAGACCGCCCCGTCAAAGGGGAGGGGGGAGGGCGATGAAGGTGACGGCGGCGACCACCCAGGCGTAGTGGACTCGTTTCACGGGACTCCAATTGAATACCGGCGATGCGGGCCGGTGATTCACTGATGGTCGTTTGCCGGCTGATCTTGTTTAGGCGCCGGCCCGAGCGGGTTTGCTCGCCCTGAGCGAGAAGAACAGCGGCAGCCGGCCATCGTTCTCCGGAGGCAAACGATAGGTGCCGTCCGAAGCAGGCTGAAGGAAAGGGACCGGCCATTCCACGAACGGGAACTCGTGGAGGAAGTCGATTCGCAAACCCGCTGTCGCGAGGGCGGTGACGATCTCTCCGAGGCCGTGGTTCCAGCTGTAGTTGACCTTCTGTGCCACCGCCGCGTTGCGGTCAGCATAGGAGCCCTGAGTTTCGAACTCGAACGGCTCGGATTGCGAAAAGTACGGGTATCGCAGGCGCAGCTCGGTCACTCCATCCTCATCGTCGAACACCAGGGCGACCGGATGGATCTCGGTGATGTAGAAGAAGCCGTCGGGCTTGACGAAATGCGCGGCAACCTGCGCCCAGCGGTCGATGTCGGGGAGCCAGCCGAGCACCCCGCGCGACGTGTAGACGACGTCGAACGTCCCCTCGAGATGGTCGGGGAGCTCATAGATGTCGGAGCAGACGAATCGCCCATCGATTCCAACCTCGGAGGCGAGGGCGCGCGCCTGCTCGATGCCCTGCTGGGAAAAATCCGCGCCGGTCACCCGCGCGCCGAGCCGCGCCCAGCAAAGAGTGTCCATCCCGAAATGGCACTGGAGGTGCAGGAGCTCTTTGCCCTTGACATCTCCCACCTCTTCCATCTCGTACGGGCGGAGCTTGTTCAGTCCCGCCTTGAACGCGTCGACCCTGTAGAAGTCGGACCCGTAGTTGATCCGCGCCCATTCGTCCCACAGGGCCCGGTTGGCCTTCAAGTACTTGTCCACGGAATGGATATGGTGCAGCATCGACTGCCGGGTGGGGTTTGAGTTACCGCCTAGGCCGGTGTGAGGCCGGTGTAGTCGGTCGCTATCAGCTCGTGCCCGCTGTCCGAAGGGACCAGGCCCCAGCTCTTGGCGTACGTGGAGCTGGCCCTTGAGAGCACCTTGCCCGTGGCGTCCATCATCGTGAGCGTGGCGGTCCCGTGCAGCGTCACCCCGATCAGCCGTCGCGCCTGAGTGCTGAACTTCGGCAGGAAGAGCGTGAGGCTGACATGGTCGAAGGTGTAGGTCTTCAGGACGATCTTGCCGGCCGCGACGTCCTGGCTGATGACATCGGCGAACTCGCTCAGCCCGTCGACTGTGGCGCCGCTCTGCGCGAGGGTCATGTCGTGGGCGCGGCGGGCCTCCGATTCGATGATCAGGTCGAGCACGGCGTCGTGGGCCATCTGGTCTGCGACCTGCTGGGTCGTCGACGGGTCGAAGGCGACCACGTTGTCGGGAAGGCTCACCGGCGGGATCGGGGGCAGCACCCATACGCGCGCGGCGCCTGAAACGGTTGCGGTGCTCCCCGAGGGCGGCAGCGCCGCGCCTGCATTCGTGATGATCCAGCCGGCCACGTCGGGACCGGGACCGACCGTGAGCGTGAGCACCGGGGTGGACCCGTCGGGCAGCTCGGGCGCCGGCTCAGGACCGTGAGTGGAGAGCGCCGCGGACACCGGAACGGCTGTGATGAGCAGGAGCGCGACGCCGAACACGGCCGGAGCCGTCCAGCCCATCCTGTGCACGGCGCCCAACAGGCTCCCCGCCTCCACGAGCGGGGCCATCAACCTGACCAGCGCGAATCGCATCCCGCACGCGACGACGAGGCTCGCGAGGATGGCGGTCTTGGTCCAGAACTCGAGCGTGGTCGGCCCGATCAGCAGCACCGCGAGCAGCGCTACCAGGACGCCGAAGGCCACCCTGGCTGCCGGGCTCTCGGGCACCGTCCTCGGGTCTGGAACCATGAAGAAGGCGAAGATCAGCACCTCGGGCGACGTGACCAGGATCTGCCAGAGGTCCCGGCCGCACATCGGGGTGGCGTGCCAGCTGGCCACCATGCAGTGATCGGGGACCGGCGCCAGCGCCACCGCAACGAAGAACGCGAAGCCGGCCAGGAAACCCAGCTCCAGCCCGAGCAGCTTGAGCTCCCAGGCGATGAGAACGCCTCCGACGATGATGACGGCATACGTGAGGATGAGCCACGGCCCCATGGGGATCCACCACAGGTCCTGCGGCTCGGTGTATCGCGGCCCGAGCGCGACAAACGCGAGCACCAGCCCGAGGTTGGAAGGGTTGAAGATGTGGTGGCCGCGCCACCGGACCAGGTACTTGGAGGCCATCGAGACGGCGACCACGCCGATGAAGATCCAGACCCCGTGCAGGCTCCACCACTGCCCGTGATAGGTGCCCGGGACGCGCAGGATGAAGGCCGTGCTGTTACCCGTCAGCAGCCCGCTCGCAGGCCACATGATGGTCCTGTCCTTGAAAAAGCCGACTCCGAACTCGATCAGCGCGCCCGCGGCCAGGCAGACCAGGATCTGCGCCACCGACAACCTGTAATCGAGCACCGTCTGGCCCAGGACCTGCAGCGTGACAATGACCACCGCAACGTGGAGCCGCGGATCGCGCAGGCTGGGCGCGATCACGGGGTAGTCGCGGCCGCGGATGCGCACCGTCCGGCGCCGCAATGGCCCGTTGCCGGGCGCGCCCGGCCCCTGCGCCGGCGCCGCGTCCGTGCTCGCCATGGTCGGGTAACGGACATCGTATTCGAGCCGTTACAGGCAGAGATCAGGGTGGAGTCCCATTGGGCGCGTCGCGTCGCTTCGGCCCTGGTGGCCGGCGCCACGCTCGTCTTGCTGGCGGCGTGCGACCCGACGCTGGGCCTGGATCTGCCCGCGACCCGCGCCCTCGAAAACGGAGCCGCACAGGGTCTGACCGACGCCACGAGCTTCGAGCTCGCCGGCGCCTACACCGATTCGTCGACCCGCTGGACGGTCGACATGCAGGTCGCCCGGCCGGTCACGGAGCACGTGGTCGTGAGCGACGGAAGCCAGACGGTCGAGGCCGTCGTCCTCGGGGGCGAAGCCTACTTCCGGGGGCAGTCGTTCCTGGCCCAGCACATGGGTTCCGATCCCCTGTCCAGCAACCTGGTCAAGGCGGCAGGGAACGCGTGGTGGAAAGGGTCGGCCGGCTACGTGCCGCGCTTTGCCGATCTGACCGACGGCGCGACGTTCAGCGCCACCTTCCTCGGCTCCGCTGTGACATCACGCACCGACCACGTGTCGGTGGCCGGGATCGACGCCGTGGACCTGGCCGGTCCGCGCGCCGACGTGTTCATCGCCGCCTCGCCGCCCTACCGGCTGCTCCGCCTGCACATGAAAAGGGGCGTCACGATCGACCAGCTCAGGGACGGAGATCTCAGGTACACCAACTACGACGGCGACTTCCACATCGCCGCGCCCGTGGACGTCATCGATTTCTCGGACCTGTCGACCCTGCCTCCGGTCTACACGGTGGTCTCCGTCGACGCGTCCGGGTGCAAATCGCCTTGCGCCGTCTCGGCGCTGCTCAAGAACCTTGGTGGTTCGAACGGCGCCATCGCGCCGTCGACCGTCACCTTCACGATGACCGACCCCGTAACGCAGCAGGCGATCGGCTCCTGCAGCGTCCCCGTGCAGCCGGACGTCGGCTACAACGCGACCACCACGGTGACGTGCACCATCGGAGGCCTTACCGGTCAGCCGGCGAACGCCTCCATCGTCACCGCGACCGCCAACAACCCGGGACGTGGTCCCTAGGACCGAACCCGAGAAGGGCTCGCTGCGAGAGCGGCCCTTGATGGACACTGGTCTCATGCCGGCCGACCATGGCGCGGGCCATGCGCACACCCACTCGTCCGCTCACTACGGCAATGAGCACGCCGTCCGCGCGGTCGTGGTCAGCGGCGTGGCCCTCGGCTTTGCGGCCCTGGTGGAGATCGTCGCCGCGACGGCCAGCCGCTCGGCCAGCATCCTGGCGGACGGCCTCCACAACTCGGGCGACGTCCTCACGACGTTCATCCTCCTGTTCACGTTCGCGCTCGTGCGCCGGCCCGCGACGCGGCGCTACTCGTCCGGTTACGGCCGGTTCGAGGACGTGGCCACCCTTTTGATCATCGTGGTGATCATCATCACGGCCGCCGTCGCGGCGGCCGAGTCGGTCCAGAAGCTTCTCCAGCCGCCGGTCTACTCGAACATCGGGTACGGGCTGGCTGCTGCGTTCGTCGGAGTGATCGCGAACCTCGGCGTCTCCGAGTACAAGATCCGCGTCGGACGAGGAATCGGGTCGGAGGCGCTGGAGGCGGACGGCACGCATTCGAGGATTGACGCGCTGGTTTCGGCGGGCGCCTTTGCCGGCATCGGCCTGGCCGGTCTCGGCCTCAAGATCGCCGACCCGCTGCTTGGCCTTGGGATCTCGGTCGCGATCGTCTACATCCTGGGCGGGACGGTGAAGCAGCTCTATTACCGAATGATGGATGCCGTCGACCCCACGATGATCGACGAGGTCACCGCGGCCGCCTCGCAGGTGGAGGGCGTTCTCGGGGTGCATGACGTCCGCGCGCGGTGGGTCGGCCGGGAGCTCGTCGTGACGATGCACATCGACTGCGACCCCGAGGCCACGCTGAGGGCCGCTCACGACACGGTCCTTCGGGTCGAGCACGCGGTGCGCCACGCGGTTCCCGCCGCGCGGATGGAGATCCACATGGACCCGGGGACGGCGGGGCATCGCCACTCCGTGGTCGGGACGGGCGACCAGGAATCCGATGCGAGCGAGCACTTCCAGGAAGGACGAGACGGCTAGGCGCTCACCGGTTTAGAGTGCCCGCCATGAGCAGCGTCCTGACGCGCCTCGGCGCCGAGCTGAAGCAGGGCGTGCTGTTCATCGGCTGGAAGGGCGCCGCCTTCTGCGTCGCGCTGGGCGTCGCCGACTACATCGCAAGCCTCGGTTATGACTACCTCAACCACGGCCCGTATCGAATGTTCCTGCGCAGCCCCATCGACCAGGCGCTGCCGGTGGTCCCGCTGTTCGTCGTGCCCTACGTGTCACTCCAACCGTTCATCTATGCGTCGCTCGTGATCTTCCTGCTTTTCCGGGCGCGTGTGTTCCAGTCGGCCGTCCTGAGCATGATCGCGACCTTCCTGGTCAGTTACGTCTTCTTCGCGTTCCTGCAGACCTACGTCGACCGACCGGTGCTGAGCGGTGACGACGTCTTCACGAAGATGGTGCGCAGCGTGTACGCGGGCGACCACCCTTTCAACGACTTCCCGAGCCTGCACGTCTCCACGTCGACGATCATCGCCATCCACTGGTGGCGCTTCAGCCGCCGGTTCACGTGGCCTCTGATCCTGTGGGCAGCGCTGATCGCCATGTCCACGGTGATGGTCCGCCAGCACTACGTCGCGGACATCGCGGGCGGCCTGATCCTCGCTTTTGCGACCTCGCGCTTCTTCTTGAGCCTGCTGGACCCTCAGCCTCGCGATGTTGGTCGCGTGCCGTCGGCTCCGAGCGCCGCTCAGCTTCCGTCTAGCGGCGCGTGATCGGTTGCCGGACGATGGTCCGCAACTTCTCGGGCGCTGCACGCCGCGGATCGCCAAGGAAGATCTCGTGGTGCTTGCCCGAAAGCCTGTAGCCCTCGGCGGCGATGAACGCGTGGAGCGTCTCGATGGTCGGCTTCTCCGCGCTGTACGGACCGAGGTGCATGACCTGGGCGCAGAATCCTTCCTGGAAGGCCTCGAGCTCGACCTTTGCGAGGGTCGGGTTCGGCTTCTTGCGCATGGCGTCGGCGCGGACTTATTCGATCAGCTCGGCGGTCACCGCGTCCGGCTGCATGATCATCGCCGTCCACCGCCATTTGCCGCTCCTCGGGGACGAAGACGCCGGAGCTGCTCGTCCCCCACAGCGCCTCGAGCGGCATGACCCGGGTTTCGACTCCAGACCTCTTGAGGCCGAACTTGGCGCCGTAGGCGAGGGGGTATAGGGCCCCGATCGCCTCCTGGAAGTCGTTCGAAGCCTCCGGAGCGCCGCGGCCGTCGACCATCAGGAAGTTGAACTCGGGCACGTCCACGATCTCGGGCCGGCCGACGGCGGGTCTGATCAGTAGTCCGAACGGTGTCGCGATTGCAGTTGCCATCATGTCCACCTCCTCAACGGATCTTCTTGTGGCAAGCGAGGGGGCCGGATGCGCAGTCGAGGAGAGCCGTTCGACCTCCGATCGGGCCACCAGGAGGCCCTCGGTACGGATTAACCCCGCCGAGGTGCCGGTTCCAACTATCGAATGAACAATGAGTTGACCGGCAAAGAGGTCGATGTCGCCAGAATCCACTCCGCCCTTGCACAGGGCAGGGTGATCGACATCACGACTACGGGGCGCCAAACGGGGGAGCCCCGGCGGATAGAGATCGTCTTCCACAACATCGACGGCAAGATCTACGTGAGCGGCATGCCCAGGCCCGAGCCTCGCGCATGGCTCAGGAACCTCGAAGTCAACCCGCGCTTCAAGTTTCACCTCAAAGGCGAAACCCAGGCCGATCTCGACGCGACTGCCCGGGTCATCACCGATGACAAGGAGCGACGGGCCGTCCTGCCGGCCATCGCACGAGCCTGGAAGCGCGACGACCTGGAGGAGATGTTCCGCTACAGCCCTTTGATCGAGGTGACGCTGACCGACCTCGCTGCCTGAGCGCTCGTGTTATGGCTTTTGTTCTTTCGCGCGTCCGACCATGCTGCCTCAAGGTTTTGCGCTGACGGAGCGTCCCTGAATTCCTGATGGCAAACCACGTCCGACGTGCCGCCGAACGTTCGAGGAGGGCTGAGCATGGCCAGGCTTGAGCGCCCGCTGCGAGTCCTGATCTACCTCCTGATCGCGCTCGCGATCGTCGAGCTGTACCGACAGGCCTCGACGCTGGTATTGCAGCTGACCAACATCGTCTTGATCTTCATTTTCGCCGCCGTGATCGCGATGCTCGTAACGCCGATCGTCGACCGGGTCCAGGGCATTCCGTTGCTGCGGGGGCGTCGCGGCCTTGCCGTCCTTGTCCTGTACGGGGCCATCCTCATCGTGGTCGGGCTCGCGGCGGCGCTGCTTGCGCCGACCTTGTTCGCCGACGCATCCAAGCTCGGCCAGCAGGTGCCTGCGATCGAAGACGCCGCCCAGCGCACGCTGGATGCGGCGGAGGCGAGCCTGCGCGTATTTGGCTTCAACCTCTCGTACAGGATTCCGCGCGGGGGAGCATCGCTTGGCGGCGACATCTCACCTGCGAGCCTGACCAGCATCGGCGGGATCGTGAGCCCCGTCGTGAACACGTTGCTCGTGATCGTCGTGTCGATCTACCTGACCAGCCAGGGCCGTGAGCTGGTGGCCACCGCGCGCAAGCTGTTTCCCGCGCAGGAGCGGATCTTCGACTTCACGATGCTCGCGGTCGGCGCGGCGGTCGCCGCTTACGTGCGCGCCCAGCTCCTCATGTCGCTGCTCATGGGCCTGTACACCGGGATCACGCTGAGCCTGCTCGGAGTCCACTACGCGGCCGCGCTCGGAGTGGCCGTCTTCTTCCTGGAGATGCTCCCGCTCGTCGGCGCGCCCATCGGCTTCCTGCTCGCGATCGCGGTCGCGGCAACGCAGAGCCTGCCCCTGGCGGTCGAGGCCACATTGGTCAGCCTGGTAGGGCACGCCATCGAGGCTTACATCCTGGGCCCGCGGATCAGCGGCAAGGTGACGCGCATCCACCCGCTCGCGGCGATGGGCGCCCTGCTGATCGGGGCCGAGCTGGGCGGCATCCTAGGCGCCCTCCTCGCGATCCCTGTTGCGGTGATCGGGAACATCTTCCTGGGCGCGGTCTACGTCTCCTCCCAAGGCCGCGACGGCCTGCAGATCGCCGACACGCCCGGGCCCGTGGGGGTCAGCGACCTGCCTTCGCTGGCCGACCAGATCTCGGTCAACGCTGAGGACGTACCGGCCGAGATCGGCGCCGACCTGCTGATCAAGAAAGCTCCGGCGCGAAAGCGCCGGCAGGCACCGGCTCCAGCCCCCGAGATCGGCGGCCGAACCGAGTAGTCGTTACCAGCCCGAGGTGCCTGGCTCACGCGCTCAAGGTCATCGAGCGCGCCGGACTGATCCGGCTTAGGGACCTACCAGCGCCGTGTCACATGTCGCCTTGGCGGCCGTGATCGCGGCGTAATCCGCCGGCACCACCGGCAGCGCGCCGGCGGAGCGCGAGATTAATGCGCCGGTCTGCAAAGTGTTAGTGCCGCTGAAGCTCTTGATCGCGGCCTGGAGGTCGTCGTGCACCTTGGAGACATCGCCGCGGAACCTGGCCACGGGCGTCGCGATGCAGGAAGGCACCTTGTTCTGGTCGACGATCGCCACCAGCGCCTGGGCCTGGTTGTCGGTCTCGGTCACGGCATCCTGGCAGCTGACGGTGACCGGTCCGACGCAGGTCTCGCGCGTGGTCGCGATCGTCTGGTTCATGTTGTCCATGGCGGGTGCGAGATAGCCGGTGATGAAGCGCTCCGCCTGGGCGTAGCCCGACCGCGTCGCCAGGGGCGGGGGCCCGGCGGGGGCCGTGGGTCCAGAGGACGTGGCCTGCATCCAGGGCAGGGTGATCCCGAGGGAGTTGACCACGACGGCCAGGACGACCAGGGCGATCAACCCGGCGGCGATGTACAGGTACTTGTTGAGCCCCGTTTCGGTCCGCTGGCGCCACAGTGGCACTGGCTCGGTCGGCGCCGGCGCGGGGGCGGCGTACCTGACCACCGGCTGTGGCGCCGGCCGGGGAGCCTTCACCACCGGAGCGGCCTCCACGGCGACCGGCGCCTCGACCCGCACACCGTTCCAGGCCGCGAACACGGCGTGGTGGGTGGCCGTCGACGGGTCGGCAAGTGGAAGCCACCGGCTGCCGTCCCAGACCCATTTACCGTCCGGCGACAGCATCGGGGCACCTTGTGGAGGGCCGGCGCCGACGCTCATGCGGAAGTCAATCTAGGGCGCGAGATCGGCGGCATCTGCGGTTTAGAACGTAAAGAGTTATGAAGGCCGCACCGACGGCGCCCGCTCCGACTGCTTCCGGGGCTCGCGCGCTTCACAGGTCTTCAACGCTTGGACCATGGGTTTCGGGTCGACGAAAGGGGCCGGAAAGACCCGGCCCCCTTCAATCTCGGAGCGTCAGTTCAGCTCGTCGGCGCGAGGGTCGACGGCCGCGGGGCCGCCGGTTGCGCTTCGGGCCTGCTGTAAAGCCGGCCGTCGGGCGCCGCGACGACGTAGGCCACCATGGCGGCAAACCCGATCAACCCGAACGCGAGCCCGAACACCCCGCCCAGCAGCAGGACGGTGAACCAGGTCTTGTCCGGGAGCCGGTAACTGTTGACCAGGCCACCGATCCAGGCTGCCAGCTGGACGATCCCGCCGATCGCGGCGAGGATCGAGCCGACGACGATTACGACGACCGTCGACCAGAAGAACGAGTCGAGCGTCGGCACAAACTTGTAAGTGCTGGCGGTTCCCGCGATCTGCGTGAACGTCCCGCCATAAGCCAGCATCAGGGCGACGCCGACGAGTGCAACCACCAGCCCGGCCGCCAGGACGACGAGTCCTGCGATCCAGGTCTTGGTGATCATGGGCTTTGTCATTGGTTCTTCACCTCCTGACCCAATGGTCGGCGACTACGGCGATGGACCCCAGAGGCCTGCAGCCCGTGAATCGCGTGTCGATGGGCCCCTCAGCGCGTGGAAGGTCCGGGTGCCCGCGAGGTCGCCCGTCGCATAATCCGCATGATGGCCACCGCGCTGTCCCTGACCCACCTCGGCTCGCTCATGCGCGGCGTGCGCAGCGTGGACGAGGTCGGCGCCGACGAGCGCGCCGCATCCCTCGCCAAGCGATCGATCAAGAAGTCGTCCAAGCTCTGGGCGCTCGACCTCGCGATCCGCTGCATGGACCTCACCACGCTCGAGGGTTCCGACACACCCGGCAAGGTGGCCGCGATGTGCGCCAAGGCGATCAGGCCGCGAGGCGGCGACCCCACGGTGCCTTCGGTGGCGGCCGTTTGCGTCTACCCTGCCCGCATCGCCGACTGCCTCGCGCACCTGCGTGGAAGCGATGTGCGAGTGGCCTCCGTGGCCACCGCTTTTCCCTCCGGGCAAAGCTTCACCTCGATCAAGGTCGCGGAGACCGAGGAGGCGGTACGCACCGGCGCGCACGAGATCGACATGGTGATCGACCGCGGCGCGTTCCTCTCGGGGGACTACCAACGCGTGTATGACGAGATCGTCGCGGTCAAGGAGGCCTGCGGCGCGGCACACCTCAAGGTGATCCTCGAGACGGGGGAGCTCGGCACCTACGACGCAGTGCGGCGGGCGAGCATCCTGGCGATGGCCGCCGGCGCCGACTTCATCAAGACTTCGACCGGCAAGATTCAGCCCGCGGCCACGCTGCCAGTGAGCCTGGTGATGATGGAGTCCATCCGCGACTTCATGCGCGAGACCGGGCGGCCCGTGGGCTTCAAGGCGGCGGGCGGGATCAGGACCTCCAAGCAGGCGATCGCCTACCTGGTGGTCGCCTATGAAACCCTTGGGTCCGAATGGATGACCCCCGAGCGATTACGGCTGGGCGCATCCACCCTGCTCAACGACGTATTGATGCAGATCGAGAAGGAACGCAGCGGCGCGTACCAGTCGGCAGATTACTTCTCGATCGACTAGCCACATAGATAGAAAGGTAAGTAGATGGCCCTGACCAAGAAGCAGACCGCCGAGCTGGCCAAGCAGGTCTTCGATTACGTGCCGGCGCCGGAGTCGATCGACCACGTTCGAATCCAACCGCGATACGGCCTGTTCATCGGCGGCCGGATGGTCGATCCGCACAGCAAGCAACGGTTCCCCACCATCAACCCCGCGACCGAGAAGAAGCTCGCCGAGGTGTCGGAGGCCGACGAGGTGGACGTCGACCGCGCGGTCAAGGCCGCGGGCAAAGCGTTCGACTCGTGGAGCCGGCTCGCCCCTTCGCGACGCGCCCGCTATCTGTTTCGCATCTCGCGCCTGCTCCAGGAACGGGCGCGAGAGCTCGCCGTGGTCGAGACCATGGACGGGGGCAAACCGATCAAGGAGTCGCGAGACGTCGACATCCCGCTGAGCGCCGCTCATTTCTTCTACTACGCGGGCTGGGCGGACAAGCTCGAATGGGCGTTCCCGAACCGGCGCCCGACGCCGCTGGGCGTGGCCGGGCAGGTCATCCCGTGGAACTTCCCGCTGCTGATGCTGGCGTGGAAGATCGCGCCCGCGCTCGCGGCGGGCAACACGGTCGTCCTCAAGCCTGCGGAGACGACCCCGCTCTCCGCGATGCTGTTCGCCGAGATCTGCATGCAGGCCGAGCTTCCAGCGGGCGTCGTGAACATCGTCACCGGGGCGGGCAAGACGGGGTCGCTGGTCGTCGGACACCCGGGCGTGAAGAAGGTCGCGTTCACCGGCTCGACCGAGGTCGGCAAGCTCATCCAGCGCGCGCTGGCAGGCAGTGGCAAGAAGCTCACCCTGGAGCTCGGCGGCAAGGCGGCCAACATCGTGTTTGAAGACGCGCCCCTCGACCAGGCGGTGGAGGGCATCGTCAACGGCATCTACTTCAACCAGGGCCACGTGTGCTGCGCGGGCAGCCGGCTCCTCGTGCAGGAATCGATCGCCGAGCCACTGCTGGAAAAGCTGAAGCGCCGCCTGTCCACCCTGCGACTGGGCGATCCGCTGGACAAGAACACCGACATCGGCGCGATCAACTCGCGCGCGCAGCTGGAGAAGATCCAGGGCCTGGTCGAATCGGGGATCGAAGAGGGGGCAGAGCTCTACCAGCCGGAGTGCCGGCTGCCCGAGCGCGGCTTCTGGTTCCCGCCCTCGCTGTTCACCAACGTGGCGCAGTCTTACCGCATCGCTCGCGAGGAGATCTTCGGCCCGGTGCTGTCGGTGCTGACCTTCCGCACCCCGAACGAGGCGGTCGAAAAGGCGAACAACACGCCGTACGGGCTCTCCGCCGGCGTGTGGACCGACAAGGGCTCGCGCATCCTGTGGATGGCGGAGCGGATGCGTGCCGGCGTGGTGTGGGCCAACACCTTCAACCGTTTCGACCCGACGTCGCCTTTTGGCGGCTACAAGGAATCCGGCTATGGCCGCGAGGGCGGGGTGCACGGCCTGCTCCCGTATCTGGAGCTGAGCTGATGGAGGTGCGCAAGACCTACAAGCTCTTCGTCAACGGCGAGTTCGTGCGCTCCGAGTCCGGCCGCGCATACCGGCCGGTAGGCAACGTCAACGTACCGCGCGGCTCGCGCAAAGACCTGCGCGATGCGGTACGGGCGGCACGGACCGCGTTCACGGGCTGGGCCGGCAGGACCGCCATGAACCGCGGCCAGATCCTCTACCGCGCAGCCGAGATGCTCGACGGCCGCGGCGCCCAGTTCGTTGAGCTGATGGGCGGCGGCGCTCGCGCTCGCCGCGAGGTGGAACAGGCGGTCGAGATGCTGGTCTGGTACGCCGGATGGACGGACAAGCTGTCCCAGGTCACCGGCACGGTGAACCCGGTGGCCGGCCCCTACTTCAACTTCACGATCCCGGAGCCCACCGGCGTGGTCGCCATCGTCGGGCCGGAGGAACCGCCGCTGCTGGGGCTCGTGCGCCGGCTCGCCCCCGCGCTGTGCGGCGGCAACGTGGTGGTGGCGCTGGCTCCCGAAAACGATCCGCTGCCCGCGCTCACGCTCGCTGAGGTGCTGGCGACCAGCGACTTCCCGGCCGGGGTGGTCAATTTTCTCAGCGGGCAGCGCCGGGAGCTGCTGCCCTGGCTCGCCGCGCACATGGACGTCAACGCGATCGACGCCGCGGGCTGCACCGCAGACGAGGTCAGGACGATCGAGATGGCCGCCGCGGACAACGTGAAGAGAGTGATCAAGGTTTCGTCCGAGGAACGAAGTCCATACCTCATCGCGGCCTTCATGGAGATGAAGACCGTGTGGCATCCCATTGGAGTCTGAGCCTCACTAGAATTTAGCCTGCATGGCCGAGGTAGCCACCAGACCGGCGCCCGTTGAGAGCAAGGTCTCTCGGCTGGACCGGCCGGCGTCAGGCAAGCCGATGCTCAGCTCGACCAAGATCGCGCGGCGCGTGCGCCAGCTCGGTCGCCAGATCTCCGAGGTCTACGCCGACATCGAGACGCCGCTCGTCATGGTCGTCATCCTCAAGGGTGCGACCGTTTTCGCGGCGGACCTCCTGCGCAGCCTGAGCATCCCCGCCGAGCTCGAGTTCGTGCGCGCGTCCAGCTATCCCACCGGCACGTCGAGCAACGGGCGCCTGAAGCTGGCCCACATGGTCCAGGGGACTTTGATCGGCCGTCACGTCCTGCTGGTCGAGGACATCATCGACTCTGGCGTCACGGTCAGCGCGATCGCCAGGCGCATCCGGCGCGTCGGTCCCGCGTCGCTCCGCACCGCGGCTTTGCTCGACCGTCCTGCCCGCCGCGAGGTCGAGGTCCAGATCGACTTCTGCGGGTTCGTCATCCCCGACCGCTTCGTGATCGGTTACGGCCTCGACTACGCCGGCCTGTATCGCGAGCTGCCTCATATCTACTCGCTGACCTAAGATTTCCGGCGCGTCGCAATTCGAGTCGTGGCGCAAAGCCGAGCTGCACTGCCACCTCGATGGCGCCGTGCGGCCGGCCACGGCTGAGGAGCTGGCCAGGGAGCAGGATCTCGATCTGCCACGACCCCTGCAGATGATCGCGCCCGTCGACTGCCCGAGCCAGGCCGCTTACATCGGCTACTTCGACGACGCCATCGCGGTCCTGCAGAGGGCATCGGCGCTCGAGCGCGCAGCCTTCGAGCTGGGCCTCGACTCGGCCGCGGAGAACATCGACTACCTCGAGGTGCGGTGGGCGCCCCGGCTCCACCTGCGGAGTGGATTGAAGCTCGAGGACGTGATCCGGGCGGTGCTCTCCGGCCTGGCCGCCGCCCCGCTGCAAGCGGTCGCGATCGTGTGCGCGATGCGCCAGCACTCTCCCGAGGAGAACGTCGCGCTCGCGCGCGAAGCGGGGAGGTTCGCCGGTGCCGGTGTTGTGGGGTTCGACCTCGCCGGGGACGAGGTGCGCTATCCGGCGGCGCCGCAGCGCCCGGCCTTCGATGCCGCGCGCGCAGCCGGCCTGCGGCTGACCTGCCATGCGGGCGAGGCGGGCGGCCCTTCGAGCGTCGAGGAAGCGCTCGACCTCGGCGTCGAGAGGATCGCTCACGGCGTGATCGGAGCGCGCGACCCGCGGACCGTCGACCGCATCCGGCGGGAAGGAGTCGTGCTCGACCTGTGCCCGACGGCCAACTGGAAGTGCAAGGCGGTGCCCTCGCTGGCCGAGCACCCGCTCCCTCGGCTGCTGCGCGCCGGCGTGCGCTGCACCATCAGCACCGACTCACGCACGGTGGCCGGCACCAGCCTGAGCCGCGAGTTCAGGCTGGCGTCGGAGATGGGCCTCGACGATGACGAGCTCCGGCACTGCAATGCCATCGCCTACGAGGCCGCGTTCGGGTCCCCCGAGAGCCGCCCCCCGGACGGGGATCAGTTGCCGGTGCCGAAGAGCCGGTCGCCGAAATCCCCCAGCCCCGGGACGATGTAAGCCCGGTCGTTCAGTCTCTCGTCCAGCGCCGCCGCGTAGATGACGACCTCGGGGTGGCGGTCCTCCATCACCTTCACGCCCTCGGGCGCGGCCACCACGCACACCATGCGGGTGTCGACTCCGCCTGCCTCCTTGATCAGGTCGAGCGCCTGGGCGGCCGAGCCGCCGGTGGCCAGCATCGGGTCGAGCAGCAGCGGGATCTTGCCCGTGAGCCCGGGCAGCTTCTGGTAGTAGATGCGTGCCACGGCCGTCTTTTCGTCCCGCTCCAGCCCGATGTAGCCGACGCTGACATGCGGCAGCAACTCGAGCACCGGCCCGAGCAGGCCCAGGCCGGCTCGCAGCACGGGGATGGCGACCACCTCGCGCTCCACCGAGGCCGCCTCGGCTTCGGCCAGAGGAGTCCGCACGGTGTCCCGGCGAACCGCAAGGTCAGCCGTTGCCTCATAGAGCAAGAAGGTGATGATCCTGCGCGCGAGCGTCCGGAACTCCTCCGGAGCGGTCGTCTCGTCGCGCAGGCCGCGCAGGCAGTCCGCGACGACCGGGTGCCTACTGACGTTTATCGGCAACTGCGTCGCGTCTGATCAATCGCCGGACTGCATCTACCGCCACCTTCAGCATGCGGTCCATGTAGCGCGGGTCAAGATGATGGATCTCGCCCGCGCCCAGCTCGTCGACGCAGAGGTTGATGGTCCCGGCGCGCAGCTTGCGCAGCCGCGCGACCACGAAGAGGGTGGAGGTCTCCATGTCGTTGCTGAGGATCCCTGCCTTCGACCACATCTCCAGCTCGTCGCGGAGATGGGGACGCGGCATGCTGTCGGGCACCAAATCGGAGTAGAGGGCGTCGACCGAGCGGATGATGCCGACGTGGAACGGAGCGTTCGACGCCTGCGCCGCTTCGACCAGCGCCTCGACGATGTCCAGCGACGCGACGGCCGGATACTCCAGCGGGATGTAGCCGTTGGGCGTGCCCTCGCTCCGCACCGCTCCCTGGGCGATCACGAGGTCGCCCATCTTGATCTCCGGTTGGGCCGCGCCGCAGGTGCCGACGCGCAAAAACGTGTGCACGCCCAGCTCGCTCAGCTCCTCGACGCCGATCGCGACCGACGGCCCGCCCATCCCGGTCGACATGGTGGACACGGGCACACCATCGATCTTCCCCGTGAACGTGCGGTACTCGCGGCAGAACGCAACCTCTCGCGCGCCGTCCAGGTACTTCGCGATCATCGGCGTGCGGCCTGGGTCGCCCGGCACCAGGACGTAGTCCCCGACCTCGCCCTTGGCTAAGCCGACGTGGTACTTCTTCTCGCCGGTTGCGGCCACCGACGCGAAGTCTATCCGTCCTTGGTGACGCCGTTCCGGTCGACGCGCGCGAGCACGTGGCGCGGCCGCCTGACCGCCTGATCGCTCATCCGCCAGGCCTTGAGGAGGCGCGGCACGACGCGCTCGACGAGCTCCATCGAACGCCCATGCACGACGGCGAGCGTGTCGCCGGCCTCGACGCGCGCTCCGACAGGGGCCTGGATGACCAACCCGGCGGCGGGGTCGACCCTGTCCTCCTTGCGCGCCCGACCGGCGCCCAGCTCCAGGCAGGAGAGGCCGACCTCCAGTGCGTCGATCGAAGCCACATGACCCCCGGCCGCCGCGCGCAGCGGAACCTGGAACGGAGCGACCGGCAGGCCTTCCTCGAGCCTTCCACCCTGGGCTCGCAGCATTCGCTCGAAGGTGGCACGGCCGGCGCCCGACCTCAGGACGCGCTCGGGGTCGGCGTCGACCTCCGCGAGCCGGCACATCTCAGCCGCCACGCGCAGGGACACCTCGAGCAGCTCCTCGTCGCCCTCACCCGCGAGCGCATCGAGCGCCTCTTTGACCTCGAGCGCGTTGCCGACCGAACGGCCGAGGGGGTTGTCCATGGCCGTGACGAGCGCCACCGTGCGCCGTCCCGCGCCCTCGCCGAGCAGCACCATCTCCGACGCGAGCTCTTCGGCGGCGGCCGGGTCGGGCATGAAGGCGCCTCGGCCGAACTTGACGTCGAGCACGATCGCGTCCGCGCCGGCCGCGATCTTCTTGGACATCACGCTGGAGGCGATCAGCGGGACCGACGGCACGGTCGCCGTCACGTCGCGCAGGGCATAGAGCAGCTTGTCGGCGGGCACCATGTGCGGGGACTGCGCCGCGACCGCGATGCCGACCTCGCGCACCTGGCGGATGAAGCGCTCCGGATCGAGGTCGACGGTCAAGCCCGGCACCGACTCGAGCTTGTCGAGGGTGCCGCCCGTATGGGCGAGCGCGCGGCCGCTGAGCTTGGGAACCTTGACGCCGCACGCGGCTGCCAGCGGCGCCGCGATGAGGGTCACCTTGTCGCCCACGCCGCCGGTCGAGTGCTTGTCGACCTTGATCCCCTCGATGCCGCTGAGGTCCAGGACCTCACCGCTCGCCACCATCGCCTGGGTCAGCGCCAGCGTCTCGGCCCGGGTCATCCCGCGCACGCAGACCGCCATCAGCCAGGCCGCCATCTGGTAATCGGGGATGTCCCCGCGGACGTAGCCGGAGAGCAGGAGCTGGATTTCCTCGGCGGTGTGCTCGAACCCGTCCCGCTTGTGGCCGATGACCTCCAGCGCTTGCATGGCTTACCGCTGGGTTACTGCTTCACGTATGGCTTGCCGTCATTCGCGGGCGGGCGCACCCGTCCCACCACGCCGGCCACGACCAGGATCGTGGCGATATATGGCGCCATCAGGAGGAAGTAGCTCGAAATCGGAACGTTGAGGACCGAGAGGAAATTCTGAAGCGCGTCGGCAAAGCCGAATACGAGCGATGCGCCGAACGCGCCCAGCGGAGTCCATCCCCCGGCGATCATGGCAGCGAGTGAGATGAATCCGCGGCCGGAAGTCATGTTCTTGGTGAACTGGCCGACCGCGCCGATCGTGAAGAAGGAACCCGCCAGCCCCGCGACCAGACCGCCGAGAAGCACGTTGATGTAGCGCGTGCGGAGCACATCGATGCCTGCTGTGTCGGCCGCCCTCGGCTGCTCGCCGACGGCCCTCACACGCAGGCCCCACCGGGTCTGGAAAAGAGCGACCTGGATGACCACGAGAAGCATCAACAGGAGATAGACGAAGACGTTCTGATCGAACAGGATCGGCCCGAGAATCGGGATCTTCGAGAGCAGAGGAATTGAAAGAGGGCGCACCACGGCGGCGCTGTTGAGCGTGGCCTGGAAGGGGACCATGAGACGGTCGTACAGGAATCCCGTCAGGCCGAGGCAAAAGAGATCCAGCACGACACCGACGATGATCTGGTCGACCAGATAGCGGATGGCGAAGACCGCAAGGATTAGGCCGATCACTCCTCCGGCGAGCATTCCCGCAAGCATTCCGAGCGCCGCACTGCTCGTTGCGCTCGTGACCATGGCCGCCACGAAAGCGCCCATCAGCATCTGGCCTTCGATCGCCACGTTGATCACCCCTGAGCGCTCGCACAACAGCCCCGAGAACGCGCCCAGGGTCAACGGCGTGGCACGCACCACCGTCCCTTGCAGCATGCCTACGAGGCTTAGAGAGGTGTCACGTGCAGCCCAGGCCAGGAACGAGAATATGAACAACCCGATCACGATTGCCAGCACGACGTTGGACCAGCGCCCGAACCCTCGCGCAACCTGGACGGCACCGAGAAATGCGCTGATGGCAGCCAGAAGGAATGCCGTCGTCCGGACGGGCACGACAAGGTCGGGAATGGAGATGGCCTGTGCACTGGCCAGGTTGAGAACGAAATCGGCCTTGGTGCTGCCGGATACGTCGAAGCCGAAAAGCAAGGCGATCGAGGCCGCGACGAGCAGGAAGAACATGCCCAGTATCTGCCGCCGTACGACCACCGCCCGTGCCACCGCGCCCGCTACTCCGGCTGCGACGCTCACGATCCCCAGCCCGTCGAAACGGCCGGCGCACCGGCGCTGCGCTGCGCGCGGATGTGGTAGATCTCCCGGACTAGGGTCGGCGCCGCCACGAACATGATCACCAATGCCTCGATGACCTGCACCAGGTCGACCGGCGTCGACGTCGCGGCCTGCATTTGAACCGCGCCCGCCCGCAGACCGCCGAACAGCAAGGCCGCCGCCACCACGCCTGCCGGGTTGCCCCGACCGAGCAAGGCGACCGTGATCCCGTCAAAGCCGAGGCTGGACGAGAATCCTGGCGAGACACTGTAGTTGACGCCGAGGATGATGTTGGCGCCGGCGAGGCCGGCCAGACCTCCGGCCAGCGACATCGCGAGCACGACCACGCGGCCCACGCCAATTCCGGCAGCGCGCGAGGCATCGGGGTTGGCGCCGACCGCGCGAAACTCAAAGCCAAGTGTGGTTCGCCACAGCAGGAAATACACGGCGATCGCCACGATCACGGCGAGAATGACGCCGGCATGGAGGCGGAGATTGACACCTGCAAGGCTCGGCAGAGCAGCTGCGCTGTCGACGATCTTGCTGATCGGATCGGTGCGGCCCGGCCGCTGGAAGGCCTTCGTGCTCAGGAAGTAGTAGGTCAGATAGATCGCGACGTAGTTGAGCATGATCGTAGTGATCACCTCATGCGCCCCCGTGCGGGCTTTCAACAGGCCCGGGATGAAACCCCATAGGGCACCAGCCACGAAGCCCGCGAGCAGCGCCAAGGGAAGCTCGACAAATCCCGTCAAGCCGTGCAGGGAGAATCCCACGAACCCCGCTGCGAGACCACCGGCGATGACCTGGCCCTCACCTCCGATGTTGAACAGACCAGCCCTGAATCCGAGGGCGACGGAAAGGCCTGTAAAGACCAGGGGTGCGGCGGCGACCAGGGTTTCCGACAGCGGATAGAAAGCGGAGGCGACCACCTTCACGTTGCCGCTGCCAACCTTGCTGAAGAACGTCGACGGATTACCGAGCGCACCGCTGAGCAACCCGCCGTACGCACCCGAGATGTCCAGCCAGGCGACGTTCAATGCGGTGAGGGGATCGGGCGCCTGGATCACGTTGGGATCGGACCCGACGACGAAAATGGCGCTCAGCACCAGAGCAGTGAAGAATGCGAGGACCACGATGAGGACGGAGTTCCATGTTGTCGACTCGGGCGCGATCACTCGCTGGATCACATCGCGTACCGAGACGACGCGGTTTTGGCTCGGCTTTGGTGGGATCGGCTCGCTCAAGCGCTCTCCCCACCACCTTTGGCTGGGGCGGCCTCCGCGCTCGACCCCGCCATCATGAGCCCGACCTGCTCGCGGGTGTAGAGCTGGGAGTCGAACGGTCCGCTCATGTGGCCCTGGAACATCACTGCGATGCGATCGCCGAGTGCGAACACCTCGTCGAGATCGCTCGACACGATGAGCACCGCGTCGCCCTGATCGCGAAGCTGCACGATCCGCTCATGGATGTACTCGATCGATCCGACGTCCAGCCCGCGGGTCGGCTGCGAGGCAATCATGAGCGTGACCGGTCGGGAGAACTCCCGGGCCACGATGACGCGCTGCTGATTACCTCCTGACAGCGTGCCCACTAACGTCAGCGGCGATGGAGTCCGGATGTCGAACTCCTTGATGCGCTGCTGAGCCGAACGCTGGATCTCAGCCGGTTCGAGCATCGGGCCATGCGCGAACGGCGCCATGTAGTACATGTCGAGGACGAGATTCTCCGCCACCGACAAGTCACCGACCAGGCCATCTCTGACGCGGTCTTCCGGGACGTGACCGACACCTGATGCGAGCGTCTCGCGTGGCGAGCTGGTGGTGACGTCGCGGCCCGCCGCCGTGATCCGACCAGACGCAACTTGATCCAGGCCCATGATCGCCCTCACGAGCTCCGTCTGCCCGTTGCCCTGGACGCCGGCCACGGTGACGATCTCGCCGGCGCGGACCTGGAATGAGACGTCATCGACCGCGACCTGGCCATGGGCGTTCCGCACGGTCAGGCCCTTCACGTCGAGCACTGCCGCTCCAGGTTTGGAGGGCGACCTGTCCACCCCCAGTCGAATTGCCCGCCCGACCATCATCGCGGCCAGCTCGGCCTCGGTCGACTGGCCGGGCAGTGTCGAGCCCACCACGCGGCCTCCTCGGAGCACAGTGATACGGTCGGCGACCTGCATCGCCTCCTTCAGCTTGTGCGTGATGAAGACCAGGGAGCGACCGGCACGCTTCAGTGACTCCATGACCCCCAGGAGCTCGTCGGTTTCTTGTGGAGTCAGGACAGCGGTCGGTTCATCAAGGATCAGCACGCCCGCCCGGCGGTAGAGGGCCTTCACGATCTCGACGCGCTGCTGGGCGCCGACCGAAAGGCTCTCGACCAGTGCGTCCGGGTTGACCGGGAGGCCAAACTCCTTGCCCAGCCGCTCGACTTCCCTGCTGGCACGCCGGCGGTCTAGAAATCCGAAAAGTCCGGTCAGCTCCAGCCCGAGCATGACGTTCTCGGCCACCGTGAATACCGGGATGAGCATGAAGTGCTGGTGCACCATGCCGATACCCATCCGGATGGCATCGCTGGGGCTCTCGAACTTGACCGGCTTGCCGTTGACCAGGATCTCGCCTTCGTCAGGGTGGTACAGCCCGTAGAGGATGTTCATCAGCGTCGACTTGCCGGCGCCGTTCTCGCCCAGCAGGACGTGCACCTCGCCTGGTTCGACCACGAGGTCGATGTGGTCGTTCGCAAGCACGCCGGGGAACCGCTTGGTGACGCCCCTCAGCTCGAGCTTGAGCGGCTCGTGGAGCGTCGCGTCGGAGGCGGCCGGGGTGATTACCGGCCGCCTCGGGTCACCCGTCGCGTCAGGCGGCGTACGACTGCCAGGTCTTGGGATCGACCGAGATCGATCCGCCGATGATGCCCTGCTTGATCTGGTCGATCTCGCTCTTCAGCGCGGACGGGATCTTGCTGTCGAAGTCGTGGTACGGGGCTAGCCCGACTCCTCCGTTCGCCAGCGTGCCTGTGTAGTTGCCGCCCTGGAAGGTTCCCGCGGCCGTCTCTTTAACCGCCGCCTCCACCGAGGCCGCGATGCCCTTGTTGACCGACGTCAGAAACAGCGGGCAGTACTGGGCGGCGCTCACGCAGCCGTCGGTGTCCACCCATTCCATGACCGCCTTCCCGTTGCTGGCCTGAACCGCGGCCGCGGCGCCGAGCCCGACGTTGCCCGCCACCGGGAAGATGACATCTGCACCCTGCTGCATCTCAGCGTTGGCGATGTTCTGGCCCTTGTCCTGGCTCGTGAAGTCACCGGAGAACGAGCCCTTCTGGGTCGACGGGTCCCAGCCCAATACCTTGACGTGCGCGCTGTGCTGCTTGTTGTAGTAGTAGACACCCGCCGCAAAACCATCCATGTAGATGGTCACGGTGGGAATCTGGATGCCACCGAACGTGCCGACTGCGCCCGTCTTGCTCATCCCGGCGGCCAGATAGCCGCCCAGAAATGCGTCCTCGTTGGTGTTGTAGATCAGGCCCAGCACGTTCGAGATCGCGGGAGAGTATGTGTAATCGACAATCGCGAACTTCTGGCTGGCGTCGGCCTGGGCCTTGGACTGAGTGATGTCACCCATCAAGAAGCCGACCGTGACGATGATCCCGCAGCTCTGGTTCACGAAAGCGTCGATGTTAGGGGCGTAATCGTTCTGAGAGCTCGAGGACAGGTACTTGATCTGCACTCCCATGTCCTTCTTGGCGTTCTGCATGCCCTGCCAGGCGCTGGCGTTGAATGATCGGTCGTCGATGCCGCCCGTGTCGGTGACCATGCAGGCCAGGAAGTTGGGGTATTGTGGCCCCGCCGGGCTGCTAGACGATGTCGTCGGAGACGATCCACAGGCCGCTGCCAAAAGGGCCCCCGCAAGCGCAAATGCCTGGGGCCAATGCTTACCTTTCAACATCGTTCCTCTCCTATCTCCGGCGCGGCATGACCGGCAGAACCAAGATTTCGCCCAGATCCTAGCACCGGCCTCTGATCTGGGCGCGCTCGCCTGCTCAGCGGTCGATCTCAGCCAGGACCTCACCCAGCTCGGAGACGTGCGCGATGCGCCGCCACCCCTCGCTCGGGATCGACTCTTCCGGCACCTGCGCATGCTGCCACGTGAGGTGGAACGGGACATGCACAGCCCGCGCGCCGAGGGCGATCACCGGCGCCACGTCGAACCGCAGCGAGTTGCCGACCATGACGAACTCCTCCGGCTTGATGCCGCGGCGCTCGAACACCGCGCGATAGGAGTCGACGTTCTTTTCGCTCAGGATCTCAACGCCGAGGAATGCGTCGCCCAGCCCCGAGCGGGCGAGCTTGCTCTCCTGGTCGAAGAGGTCGCCCATGGTGATCAGCAGGAGGTCATATCGCCGGCTCAGCTCGCGGAGCGACGCCTCCACGCCTTCGAGCAGCTCGGTCGGCTCATTGAGCATGCGCTTGCCCCAGCCGAGGATCACCTCCAGGTCCGATGACGGGATGCGACCCTCGGTCAGCTGGATCGCCGTCTCGAGCATCGAGAGGGTGAAGGATTTGACGCCGTAGCCATACATGCCGAGGTTCTTCATCTCGACCTCGAGCAGGTGCTTGTCCACGTCGGCGTCGGGGACGTGGCGGTGGATCAGGTCGCGAAGCTCCGACTGCGTGACGTTGAATCGAGTCTCGTTGTGCCACAGCGTGTCGTCGCCGTCGAACCCAAGGACCCTGATGGTCATGCACCCGATTATCCGGGCGAGAACACCCCTGGCGTTTCGAGCTTGCTCCAGTGGGCGCCGCCGTCGAGGGATTGGTAGATCGTTCCCCTGACAGTCCCGTACCCGACTTTGGCGTCGGCGAACACGAACGCTGACGCAATGCCCGCTGCGTCGGAGTAGTCCGACATCCAGGCGTGCCATGACTTGCCGCCGTCGATGGTTTCGGGGCCGGAGCCGTCGTTGCCGATCTTGAGCCATCGCGCGGCTGTCACGAACGCGACGTTTTCCGGAACCTCGCTGGAAGCCGACACGCTGGTCCATGTCGCTCCGCCGTTGACGAAGTGGAACACATACTCGTCCTGTCCCCCGTAGGCCGCGACCAGCAGCGTGTTGCCGAAGCTCCTGACCAGGCTCGGCTGAAGGGTAAGGCCGCCAGGTTGAGTCAAAAACCCTGGTGGGTCCGGGAGGATGCTGCCAGTCCAGCTGAAACCTCCGTCCGAAGTCCGGTAGACGGTCGGCCGATGGTTGTCGTCCCAGGCGGTGAAGAAACCGTGCTGGGAGTCCGCGAACGAGATGTTCCGCTTGCACTGGAGGTCGGCAATGCCCTGCGCCGGGAGTTGACTCCAGGTCGCGGCACCGTCGGTTGTATGCCAGATCGACACCGACTCAGCGCTGCACTGGGTCTCGGGTGAGCCGGTCGTGAGCAGCCAGCCTTCGTCGTCGTCGACAAACGCGATCGAGGGGGGAAGTCCAGGCGATGGTGGCAGAGATCGCCGGCTCCAGTTGCTTCCGCCGTCGATCGAGACGAAGAGCAACGTCTCGGCCACGAGCGCCCACACGACTTGTCCAGACGGGGCGCTGAGCTGCACGTCGGTCGGCAGGTAGATCGTGGGCGCGCCCGTTCCGCTCGGGGTTGCCTTGGCGATATGAGCGCCGGAACTCGACTGGCAGGAAAGCAGCAGTCCCTCCATCGCCACGCCGAACGCGACGCGCGCAGCCTGCATGCCAGTTCTACAGTCGGGGGCCCCGAACCGTTACGCGCTGGAACAAATCACGACTCGATGGTGGTTGCAACAGGCGAGCCATGAAGAAACTCGAAGGCATCCACCACATCAGCGCGATCACCGCCGACGCAACCAGCAACCTCCTCTTCTATGCAGGGGTGATGGGGTTGCGACTGGTCAAGAAGACCGTGAACCAGGACAACCCGGCGGTCTACCACCTGTTCTATGCGGACGAGGACGGGAGCCCCGGCGCGGACCTCACGTTCTTCGAGTACCCGGGCCTTGCCCGCGGGCGGGCGGGCGCCGGCATGATCCACAGGATCGCCATGCGGGTCGGCTCCCTCGAGGCGCTGGAGTTCTGGGGCAGGCGCCTCGCAGCCGCCGGGATCGAGTCGACGATCGAAGACGGACGCCTGAGCTTCCAGGACCCGGAAGGGCTGGACCTCGAGCTCATCGCCGACCAGCCGGTGGACCGGCCGCTGGTGGCGCATCACCCGGAGATCCCCGAAAAGTTCGCTCTGCAGGGCTTCGTCGGCGTGCGCGCCTACGCGCGGCGGCCCGCGGCGAGCCAGGCCTTTCTGACCGAGGCCCTCGGGTTCACTCCGGCGCAAGCCAACGCGTACGAATCGCGTGGCGATGCCCGCGGCTCCTTCTACATCTATGACAGCGCGCCCGAGGCCCGCAGCCTCGGCGGCTCCGGCACCGTGCACCACGTCGCCTGGTCATCGACCATGGCAGACCACGAGGCCTGGCGCGAGCGCGTCATCGAGGGCGGCGGAGATCCGACGCCCGTGATCGACCGCTTCTACTTCCGCTCGATCTACTTCCGCGAGCCGAGCGGGGTGCTGTTCGAGATCGCCACGATGGGCCCGGGCTTTGCGTCCGACGAGCCCAAGGAGCACCTCGGCGAGCGCCTCTCGCTGCCGCCTGACTTCGAACACCTCCGGGCCCAGGTCGAGGCCAACCTCACTCCGCTGCCCAACCTGCGTGAGCGAACGCCGGCGCTCAGGCCCGCCGGCTGAACGCCAAGCCTCCGGGCGCATCATGGAGCGCGTGAGCGGCCCCAAGGTCCGCCTCGAGTCGGTCCGCCGGAATTCGGGCGGGCGCATCCACCTGACGCCGCGGGTTCCCCGCTCCGGCCCGGTGACCACCCTCTGCGGCCAGACGCTCGCGACCGGCACGTTCGGCGCGGTCGAGGATGCCGCCGATTGCACCAACTGCATCCGCAGGTCCCAGGACCAGGGGCACATCTCGGGCGCCTTCTTCGCCCAGGACGAGGGCTCGGAGCTGCTGCGCCTGTCACTGGAGCAGGCTCGTGAGCGCAAGCCGGCGCCCAGCGCAGCTCCGCTATCTGCGCCAGAAGCACGGGTCGTCTGGCCGGCGGCCAAACCGCCGCCCGAGGCCATCCCGGAGCAGTTCGGCGAGCTCGTCACCAGGGGCTTCAAACCTGCCGGCGAGGGCGTCTGGCGCAGCCCAGGAGGGGTGATCGTGCGGATGCGCAAGCACGGCAAGGAGTGGCGCTTCGACGAGCTCGTGTTCGAAGGTCCGATCGTGGTTACCCGCGATGGCAAGGGCGTGCGCATCAAGGCGGGCGACGTGGAGGTGAACCCCGTCGAGGGCGGGTTCGACGTCCAGCTCAAGAAACGCTGACGGCGGCCGAGGAATAGCCCGGCCCAGCAACTGCTTGTGGTACGTGTGGCACAGACGCTCGCTCGCTCGATCTACGAGATCAGCCTTCCCCGCCTGAATGGCGAGGAGGCGAGCCTGTCGGAGTACAGGGACAAGGTCGTGCTCGCCGTGAACGTCGCTTCGAAATGTGGCTTCACCCCCCAATACGCCGGCCTGCAGCAGCTGCATGAGCGTTACTCGGCCCGCGGCTTCAGCGTGATCGGCTTCCCGTGCAACCAGTTCTTCGGGCAGGAGCCGGGCACCGCAGAGCAGATCCAACAGTTCTGCAGCGGCAACTACGGCGTGACGTTTCCCCTCTACTCCAAGCTCGACGTCAAGGGCGCCCACCAGCACCCGCTCTATGCGTTGCTGACGCAGATACCCGACGACAAGGGCAAAGCCGGCAACGTGGGATGGAACTTCGAGAAGTTCCTGATCGGCCGCGACGGGATCCCGGTGCGCCGGTTCCGCTCCAAGGTCGTGCCGGAAGACCCGGCCATCGTTGGCGCCATCGAGTCGCTGCTGTAGCGTCTCTGGGCCGTACCGCGATCTCGGCAGCCGGCCAGCGCGAGTGCGTCGAGCCGTCGCTGTGGCAGCAGTCGGACGCGCTGCAACCGATCGGCCTGTGGATGGCAGCCCGGGCCGTCCGGCGCGGCGCCTGACGTTATAGTCGCGCGCATGCCGCCGATCCTGTTCGTCCACGGCTTCTGGCACGGCGGCTGGTGCTGGGACGAGCACTTCGTACCCTGGTTCCGGGAGCACGGCTATGAGGCGACCGCGATCACGCTGCGGCGCCACGACCAGCGGCATGCCCCGGGCCTGCGGACGACGCGGATCAGGGACTACGTCGAAGACGTCGCCAACGCCGCGGCGAAGATGCCGTCGCCGCCCGTGGTGGTCGGCCACTCGATGGGCGGTTTTGTCACCCAGATGTACCTGCAGGACCATGTCGCGCCGGCGGCCGTCCTCGTCGCCTCGGTGCCGCCGGGCGGCATCCTCGGAGCCACCCTGCCCACCGGCGCCCGCCATCCATTGCGCCTGCTCGCCGCCACCCTGACCTGGAGCCTGTACGGCATCGTCAAGACGCCGGAGCGCGCGCGGGAGATGTTCTTTGGACGCGAGCTCTCGAACGAGCTCGTCGCGAAATACCAGGGACGATTGACCGACGACGCGCACATGGCCTACCTCGACCTGCTGTTCTTCGTCCGTCCAGACGTGGAGTCGGTGCGACGAACGCCGATTCTCGTGGTGGGAGGAGACGCCGACTGGACGATCAGCCGGGCCGAGGTCGCTCGCACCGCCAGCACGTATGGCGCCGAGCTGGCCACGTTCCCGGATGCGCACGACCTGATGCTCGAGCCAGGATGGGAGAAGGTGGCCGAGCGGATCGATGCCTTCGTCCGCTCGAAGGCCGGCGCCGCTACCCGCTGACGGCGGGACAGAACATCCCGGCCAGCGCTGCCTTCGCGACCGGCACGTACCGCATCAAACGCCTCGGCGGCCTGCCTATTCCGGCTTAAGGTTGCCTCGTTGAACCTGGTCGCCGATTCCTTTGCGTGGCCCTTTCGCGGCGCCTGGCGCTCGAGCTGGCTCGTCGGCGTGCTGGTCGTCCTTTTCTCTCCGCTCCTCTTCATCCCCCTTCTCGGGTACGCGATCGCGGCCACGCGAGCGGCCGAGAAAGACGCGACGCAGGGCCCGCCCGCCTGGCGCCTGTCCGGCCGCCTGGTCACCGACGGGTTATGGACCGCGCTAGCCGTGCTGCTCGTCGCGCTGCCTTTCATCGTCGTCTTCGGACCATTGGCCTATGGGCTGTACGGATCGCACGTCTGGAGCACCGGCGACGCCGGCCAGTCGCTGTTCTACGCGCGCGTGCTGGCGTTCCTCATCCTGGACCTGCCGCTGGGCATCGCACTGCTGCTCGTGATGCCGGATGCCACTGCGCGTTTCGCAAACAGCGGCCGGCCACGCGACCTGTTCGACTTCGCGGCATCTCTTCGCACCGTCCGACAGGACTTCGCGACGTGGAACCTCGCCGCGGCGGCGATCGTCACCGGGTGGGCGGTCGGGGTGGCCTGCGTCGGCGTGCTGTGCGCCGGCATCGTGCCCGGCATCTTCTACGCCATCCTTGTGAGCGCACATGCCAGCGCAGCGCTCCACGACAAGGATTCGCCTCCACCCGCTGGGTGATGCGGCCCTGCTCGTCGAGCTGGGTACGCGGCTCGACACCGCGGTCAACACCCGTGCGATCGCGCTTGCCGCGGCGTTGAAGAAGCGCCGCGACGTGCGACAGGCCCTCGCGGGCTGCGCCAGCGTGACCGTGCATTTCGACCCTGAGCAGACGACCCATGGGGCGCTGGGGTCGGCCATCAAGCGGCTGGCGACCCGGCGACCGCCCATGGACGAGCCGGGGCGCCTGCACCGGATCCCGGTCGTCTACGACGGACCGGACCTCGATGCGGTCGCCTCTGCGCTCGGCCTACCCGCCGGCCGGATCGTCGAGCTTCACACACAAGCGATCTACCGCGTTTTCGTGGTCGGTTTCGTGCCGGGGTGGGCGTATCTCGGGCCGGTGCCCGAGGTGCTGAAGCTGCCGCGCCGCAGCGTCCCGCGAACCCAGGTCCCGGCGGGCTCGGTGGCGATCGCCGGGCAGATGACCGGCATCTACCCGCTGCCGACGCCAGGTGGCTGGCACCTCATCGGCCGCACCTCGGTCAGGGTGTTCCTGCCCGACTCCGACCCGCCCTGCCTGCTGCGAGCCGGCGACCGCGTCAAGTTCTTCGCAGCCGACCGGTGATGGACGCGCTGCGGGTCGAGGCCGCGGGAATGCTCGCCACGGTGCAGGACCTGGGGAGGCCGAATGCCGTCGCCGCGGGCGTGCCTCCCGGGGGCGCCATGGACCGCTTCGCCCACTCGGCTGCCAACCTGCTGGCCGGCAACGACGTGCGCGCCGCCACGCTCGAGTGCACGCTCACCGGCCCTCGCCTGGTCGCCGAGCGGTCCTGCCTCGTCGCCATCACCGGAGCCGACCTCGACCCGCGCGTCAACGGCCAGCCCGCCCCGATGTGGGCCGGGATCTTCCTCTCGGTGGGGGACCGCCTCACGCTCGCGACCAGGCGCAGCGGCGCCCGCGCGTACGTCGCGGTGGCGGGCGGCGTGGTCGCTGACCGCTGGCTCGGATCGCAGGCCACCTATTTGCTGGCGGCCAGGGGCGGCATGCGCGGCCGCGCCCTGGTTGCGGGCGACACCATCGCCGCAGCCGCAACTCCAGGAAGTCCGGCGGTCGCCGGGCGCGAGCTGCCCCGCCACCTCCGGCCCGACTACGACGACCGCGTGCTGCACGCCGTTGCCGGCCCTCACATCGACAGGCTCGGTCGTGATGGCCGCCACGCGCTCTTCTCGTCGGCTTTCACCGTGAGCCATCAAGCCGACCGCATGGGCTACCGCCTCGATGGGCCCGCCCTCGACACCTCGGGCGAGGAGCTCCTTTCATTCGGCCTGACGGCGGGCGTGGTCCAGCTGCCCGCCGGGGGAAAGCCGATCCTGCTGATGGCCGACCACCAGACCGTGGGCGGCTATCCCGTCATCGCCACCGTGGTGAGAGCATCGCTGCCCATCGCGGCTCAGCTTGCGCCCGGCGACGAGCTGCGTTTCGCGGAGGTCAGCATCGAGGAGGCGCTCCGCATGCGTCGCGCGCAGGAGTCGGCGCTAGACTCGCTGCGAAACTAGGTTTTTGATCCAGTCGATGTGCTCGAGGTAGTGCTCGTACGTGTTGCCTGCGATCCACTCCATCACCGGCAGGTCGCTGTTCTCCTCGCCCCGCGCCGAGGGTTGGTAGTGGAAGTAGGGAAGCGCGAGACCCTCGTCGTCCAGGCTCTCCAGCCTGGCCATCAGCTGGGCGTGCGTGTCGCGAAAGTATGCGACGGCGTCCTCGCTCGCCCGGGCGTGGTGGAGCTCCCAGACGGCGGCGTTGACGGCGTCGGTGTCGCGTTCCACGTCCCCCAGTCCCATCGCCTGGATGCGGTCGCGCCCGTCGAAGATGGCCAGGAGAGATTGCTCCCAGGCGGCGACGTGGGCCAGGTGGTCCTTGACCGCCCATCCGTCGGGCCCTGTCGTGGCCATGGTCTCGGGGCCCATCGAGTCCACGAGCTCCCACAGGTCGGTCCACGACACGTCGACGCGTTCGCAGACTTCGTCGATCTCAGTCACGACCCGCCGCCGCTGCCTTCTTGGCCTCTTCGATCACGGCGTCGTAGTCGGGCAGCGGCTGCTCCTTCGAGCCCACCCACGTCGATCGCACGATTCCCTTGCCGTCGATCACGAAGACGGAGCGGCGGGCCGTGCCCGAGTATCCGGCGACGTCGTCGCGACGAACGCCGTAGTCGGTCACCATCTTGCGCTCGAAGTCGCCGATCAGCTCATACGGCAGGCCGCCCAGCTCTTTGGCGAAGGCGGTGTGCGAGAACACCGAGTCCACGCTGATGCCGTATATGCCGATGCCGTGGGCGAGCGCCTCGTCGTTCCTTGACCGAAACTCGGTCAGCTCTGTCCTTCAACCACCCGTGAAGTCGAGCACGTAGAAAAGGAAGATGAGAGCTCGATGCTTCTCGAGCGCCTCGGCGAGGGTGAGCTCCTGGCCGCCGGTCGTCGGCAGCTTGAAATCCGGGGCCTTGTCCCCCATCTGCAGCACTCAAAAAGTCTATTCGGGTTGGGATTCCAGCACGTACCACCCCGATCGCGTGGCCCCGGTGATGGCGTAGCCCCGCGCGAGCGCGCCGGTGAGCGCCGACCGCAGCGCAAGCCTCCAGGACCGCGCCAGCGATGGGTCTGAGTGGCGCAGCTCGACGATGTCCTCGGGCACCTGGCACAGGAGCACTCGCGCCTCGCGTGACGGCGCGGCCACCGGCTCGCCGCTGCCGCCCAGGGAGAGGACCGGCGACGCACCTGCTGCGACCAGGCGGTCGGTCTCGAGCGCCGGAGCGCGGCCGGCCGATGCATCCTCGGCCTCGCGCGAGTGAAGCCGCCAGCGGATCAGAAGGCGGTCCGACTCCTCACCGGCGTTGAGGCCGTCGGCCATCTCGCCATAGAAGTTGACGAGGTAGTGCGTGGCGCTCGCGCCGAGCTTGGCCAGGTTGAAGTAAACGTTGCGCCGCACGAGGGGATCGGTCGTCCACTCCATCAGGTGAACCTCGCGCTCGAGGCACCACCTGCGCTGGTGCTGCTTGAGCTCGAAGCCAAGACCGCGCGCATCTCGGCCGGCGATCACGCCGAGGATGTGCGAGTGCATGTGGAGCTCGCCCGGCGGCACGCCGCCAAGCCATCCCACGAGCCCGCCGATCAGCCGCCCGTCCTGGTGCGCGCCCGAAACGTAGTTCCCCGAATAGGACAAAGCCTTGAGGATGTCCGAGTCGACCGAGGGGGGGCCCGGCCGGCCCCAGACCTCGGCGAACAGCTCGGCCAGCTGCTGAAGGTCCTCGAGCTCGCAGAGCTCCTTGATCGTGGCGTTCATCGCGAGCGTGGAGCCAGTGGGCCGGTCTCGATGCCGGCGTCGCGCAACGCCTGGCGTACCGCCGCGGCGATGAGCCCCGCGCCCGGCGTGTCGCCGTGCACGCAGATGCTGTCGAAGCCGCCTGAGCTCGCCAGCGCCACCGCCTGCCGGACCGCGCCGTCGGCGTCCAGCACTGCGCCGGGCCGCTCGCGCGGCGCAAGCCTCCCGTCGGGAAGCATGAGGCGGTCCGCGAAGCCTTCTCGATAGCCGGGGATGCCGGCGCGTTCGGCCGCGGCGAGCAGCCCGAGGCCCGGCTGCCCCAAAAGCCCGACACCGTGCGCCTTCGCCACGCGCGCCATCGCGTCGGCAACCGCCGCGTCGGCCTGGCAGCGGTGGAAGAGCGCGCCGTGAGGTTTGACGTAAGTGATCGGCACGACCGCGGCGAGGCCCGCGACCTGAAAAGCGACGCTGGCTTCGATCTCCTTCGCAGACAGCGACAGCTCGTTGCGGCCGAATCCCGCACGGTCTTCGTAGCCGGGATGCGCGCCCACCTCGACGCCGAGCTCGCGGCATCGCCATGCGGTGGCGATGGTGATGGACACCGAGCCGGCGTGTGCGGCGCAGGCGACGTTCGCGCTGTCGACGCACGCGAGCACCGCCTCGTCCTCGCGGGCACCCTCGCCCAGGTCGGAGTTGAGGTTCACCGGGTCACCGGTGCTCGGTGTCGCCGTGCAGCAGACGGATGGCGTGCTCGAGCACGGGTATCACCGCCTCGAGTGACTCGGTCGCCCCCTTGACGCTGCCGGGGAGGTTGATCACCAGGGTGCGCCCACGCACGCCTGCCATCCCGCGCGAGAGAGCCGACATCGGGGTGCTGGACGCGCCGGCGCGCCTCATCTCCTCGGCCAGGCCCGGCACCTCGTAATCGAGGAGGGCCGCCGTCGCCTGCGGCGTGACGTCGCGGGGAGCGACGCCCGTGCCTCCTGTGGTGATGACCACGTCGACACTGTTGCCGACCGCCGCCAGGACGGCGCCCGCGATGCGATCCTGCTGGTCAGGCACGACCTCCGGGCCCGAGACCTCGAAGTGCTCTCGCTCCAGGCGCTTAACGAGGGCCGGGCCGCTTTCGTCCTTCATCGACCCTGCCGATGCGCGGTCGCTGACGGTGATCACGTGCGCCCGGCTCATGGGCCCTACTTTCTTTTCCAGGTGCCTGAGCGCCCGCCGGACTTCTCGAGCAGGCGGACGGACTCGAGATACACGCCACGCTCGACGCCCTTGGTCATGTCGATGAGCGTGAGGCCCGCCACCGCCGCAGACGTGAGCGCCTCCATCTCGACCCCGGTCTGGCCGAGCACGCGAGCCCGCGCCAGGATCCTGACGCCACCTTTCACGAACTCGAAGTCCACCGTCACGCTGGTGAGCGGCAGGGGATGGCACAGGGGGATCAGATCAGGCGTGCGCTTGGCGGCCATGATCCCAGCCACCCGCGCCACCTGCAGCGCATCGCCCTTGGCGGTCCCTTCGCGGACCGCGCGCACCGTGGCGGGCGTCATGCGCACCACGCACTCGGCCAGGGCTTCGCGGCGAGTGACCGCTTTTTCGGCCACGTCGACCATGCGGGCTGCGCCTTTCTCGTCGAGGTGGGTGAGAGCGCGGGTTGGCACGGGATCAGGATATGCGGATGCCGAGCACCAGTACGGATCCCCGCGAGCTCACGCCGCCGGCTCCGAGTTCGGGGGGCCTTCGAGGCGTCCTGTTCGATTACGGCGGCACGCTGGTCACCTTCAGCTACCCCACCGAGGACCTGCTGGAGGTGCTGCGCGAGTTTCGGCCGCGGGTCGAGGCTGCGACCGGGGCGCCGGCGCCCGAGGCGGATGCGATCCTGCGCGACGTGCTGCACCCGCTCGAGGAGTACATCACCACGATGAGCGAGGACGAGGTCGAGTACATGGACGTGTATCGCGAGACGTGGCGCCGGGCGGGGCTGGAGCTACCCGACGGCCTGCTCCACGACATCCTGGACGCCGAGCAGCGGTGTTGGGACCGCGCGGTCCGCGTCGACCCGGATGTACTGCCGGTGCTGTCCTGGCTTGGCGCGCACGGCATCAAGCGTGGGATCTGCTCGAACGCGCCCTTCCCGCCGGCGATGATGCGGCGACAGCTGGACGTCAACGGCATCGCACCCTACATCGACGGCGTCGTCTTCTCGAGCGAGGTGGGCCGGCGCAAGCCCGCGCCCGATGTCTACCTGGCGGCCCTGGCCGCCATCGGCACCCGGCCCGAGGCAACGCTGTTCGTCGGCGACCGGGTGCGCGAGGACTTCGAAGGACCGACCGCCGCGGGCATGCGCGCCGTGCTCGTGACCAGGGATGCCGCCGACCGGCGGTTCGCTGGGATTCCGACCATCGCCTCTTTGGCCGAGCTTCCGGGGATCCTGTGAGCGAGCCTACGCGATCAGGAGGACCGGACCGTCCCGCGCCTGCGCGCAAGCGTCCGGGAGCGCTGTGGCTCCTGTTCTACGGGCGCCGGCGCCGAGGCTTCCCCTGGCTGCTGGCCGGTGTCCTGGCGGCGGTCGTCGTGCTGGCCTTGACCTTCGCGGTTCCCGGCGGGCCCGACGCATGGCGCGCGCTTGCTCCCTTGATCCTCGGTGTCCTGCTCACCGGCGCGCTGGTCTTCGCCGTGGCCGCCTCGTTGCGTCCCCGCCGCCGGCCCTGAGCCGAGCGCGCGGCGATGAGGGCGGCTGCCGCGCCCGCCCCAACGCCGTTGTCGATGTTGACCACGACCAGTCCTGTCGAGCACGACTGCAGCATCGTGTTCAGCGCCGCCTCACCTGCGCCGCCCCGGCCGTAGCCGGTCGACACCGGCAGCCCGATCACGGGCACGTCGGTGAGCCCGGCGACCAGGCCGGGAAGCACGCCGTCCATGCCGGCCGCCACCACGATCACGTCCGCGCCCCATTCGAGAATCGCCGCCAGCGGCCCCACGAATCGGTGCAGGCCGGCCACGCCGAGATCAGCCGCCAGACGCGCCTCGATGCCGCATGCCTCGACGACCATGCGTGTCTCCTCCGCGACCGGGACATCGGAGGTGCCGGCGGTCAGGATCCCCACCTTGCCGTCCGCCTGCTCGGGCGCGAAACCCTCACGGACCACGCGCGCCGAGGTGTCGTATGCGATCACCGTCATGCCGGCCGAACGGGCCGCCTGGTCCAGCGCCCTGCGGTGCGCCGCCGTCATGCGGCTGATCAGGCCCTGTCCCTGGCGGGCGGCCATCGAGACCGCCAGGCGAGCCGCCTCTCGCGGCGACTTGCCGCTGGCCAGCACCACCTCCGGCAGGCCGCGACGGAGGTAACGTCCCAGGTCGAGCCTGGCCCGGCCGGCCAGCTCGTCGAGCTGCTGGCTGCGAATCTCCGACAGCGCTTCGTCCTCACCGATCTCGCCGGCGACCAGGCGCCGCAGCACATCCCTCACAGTCCCGCCATGACCTCGCGCATGTGCTGCCAGTGCGTGCCCGCCCAGTAGATGCGCTCGCATTGCGGGCACTGCGAATAGCGAGTTTGCGTGCTCCGCACGTAGGCAGGCACGCGGTCAGCGACCAGCGCCGGTACGCGCTCCTCGAGCTCCGCGTTGCACTCGATGCATCGCGTGAGGGCCTCCTTCAGCTCGAGGCCGAGCTCGGAGAACACCTGGCGCAGCTGCGCGGTGACGTCGTCGTCACGGACGAGGATTGCGCGCACCAGGCCGCTGTGGACCGCGCGGCGCCTGGTCAGGTCGCGATCCCGCGTCAGCAGCACACGCTGCTCGGCCGCCGCCTCGCGCACGAGCTCCGCGTCTTCGATTCGCGAGTGATAGGAGGCGTCGTAGCCGAGAGCGCGAAGCCAGCGCGCCAGTCGCCCGACGTTGCAGTCGGCGACGAACCTGGGCCTCACATCCAGCATCTTAGAATCGGCCGGTGCCAGGTACGCACGACCTGATGGAGAAGCTCCGGTCTGAGGCAAGCGATTGCTACTCGTGGTCGAACGGGCCGGACGACCGGTACCCCGCGCACAGCCACGGCTACGAGAAGGTCCTCTACTGCGTCGAAGGGTCGATCACTTTCGTCCTCGAAGCGGAGGGCAAACGCCTGGCGCTGAAGGCTGGAGACCGGATGGTGCTGAAGGCTGGGATGGTCCATTCCGCAGTGGTCGGGAACAGTGGCTGCACCTGCATCGAAGGGCGCCGCTAACGATCCTCGGTTGGCTGGGTGCGGCGTAATATGGGCCGAGCGATGAGCATCATCGAGTTCATCCGCGACCGGGCCCGCTTCTACAACTGCCCGGTGTGCGGGCGCAGCCTCAAGGGCTGCGATGTGCAGGTCCTCAGCCAAGAGGAGGAGCGCTTTCATCTCCAGGTCACCTGCGCGCAATGCCAGGTGACGTTCATCGTGGTGCTCGCCATCGCGGGCGGGGCGGTCGAGGAGATCGAGGCCGCGGTGCCGGAGCCGGCGGACGAGCCGTTGGTGGCAGCGGAGCCGATCAGCGTCGACGAGATCATCGACCTTCACCTCTTCCTCAAGGGCTACCAGGGCACCCTCACGGAGCTGATCCACCAGCCTGACCACAGCCGCGGCTGATCGCGCCGTGCCGTCGGGCGGCCAAACCCCGCATCGCATCTATCTCGACGACGCCGGCTCTGCGCCCGTCCTCCCGGAGGTCCGCGCGGCGCTCCTCGACGTCCCCGCCGGCAACGCCTCGAGCCCGCATTTGGAAGGCCGCGAGGCGCGGGCCTCGCTCGACCGGGCTCGAGACGTCGCCGCGCATTCGCTGGGCGCGAAACGCACCGAGATCACCTTCGTCTCATCAGGCACCGAAGCCGTCAACCTCGCGCTGTTCGGGGCCGCGCGCCGGCTGCACAAGCGCGGCGCGATAGCCACCTGGGCTGCCGAGCACCAGGCCGTGCTGGCCTGTGTGCGGCGCCTCCAGGCAGATGGGCACGAGGTCCACATCGCGGGGGTCGACCACGAAGGACGCGCCGACCCGGACTCGATTGCCACCGGCGCGATCCTGGTCTCGATCGGACTGGCCAACAACGAGGTCGGCACGGTCCAGCCGGTCGCCGCGGTGATCGAGAGGGCGCACGAGCTGGGGGCGCTCGTCCATGTCGATGCGTGCGCGGGACCTCGCTGGATCCCCATCCCGGCCGGCGCCGACCTGGTCTCGATCAGCGGGCCAAAGCTGGGTGCCGGGCGTGGCGGCCTGCTGTACGTGAAAGACGGCACGAGGGTGGATCCGCTGCTGTTCGGCGGCCCGCAGGAGTGGGGGCGCCGAGCCGGCCACGAGGACGTCTGGGCCGCGGTCGCGGTGGCGACGGCGCTGGCCGTCTGCAAGCGCCAGCGCGAGGCCCGCGCGAAGACCGCGGAGGTGCACAGCCTCGCTTTGCGTCAACTGCTGGCGGAGGTGGGAGCGGAGCTCACCGGTTCCAACCGCCGGCTGCCGAACTTCGCCACGTGCGCCTTCTCCGGCCGTCGAGGCGAGGACATGCTTCTCGCGCTCGATCTCGCCGGCATCGCCGCGTCGAGCGGATCCGCCTGCGCGTCGGGCTCTCTCGACCCTTCCCACGTGCTGCTCGCGATGGGCCTCAGCCTGGATGCCGCGCTCGGCAGCCTGCGCCTGACGACCGGTTATGCGACCACCGACGAGGAGATCTCACGCGCGAGCGCGACCATCCCCTCGGTCCTCAAACGGACGGCCGCCCATGCGTAGCGAGCAGACAGACTCCCCCGGCAGGATGGCGGTCGAGGGCGAGCTCGCGCGCCGCCTCGCGCGCGGGGACGAGGTTGTGCTGGCGACGGTGATCAAGCTGGACGGCGAGCCGCCTTCGCATCCCGGCGCCAAGCTGCTGATGTCGACCACCGCCGCCATCGCGGGGACGCTCGGCTGCAGCGAGTTCGACTCCGCGGCGCTCGCCGACGCCGCGCAGGTCGCCCGTTCGGGAGCGCCGCAACTGCGCACCTACGGTCACGACCTCGGCTCGATCGAGGTCTATGTCGAGCCGTACGCGGCGACGCCGTCCCTGGTGGTGTTTGCGGCCACCCCGGTCGCCAGGGCCCTGCTGCGCTGGGCTCCGGAAGTCGGTTTCCGGCCGGTGCTGGTCGAAACGCGCCCCGAGCGCCTGGCCGATGCCGATTGGCCGGTGGCGATCACATCGCTCGGCGCGCTGAAACAAGCCCTTGGCGGCGAGGTCTACGCCGTGCACACCGACCACGACGCCGCCGACCTGGTCGAGTCGATCGAGGTGCTGCTGCCGGCCCATCCCGTCTTCATCGGCCTGGTCGGCAGCGGGCGCCACACCGGCCACCACCTGGACGCTCTGCGGTCCAAGGGCGTGGCGGAAGACGTCCTCGCCCGGATCCAGACCCCCGTCGGGCTCGATATCGGCGCCCGGACCCCGGCGGAGATCGCCCTTTCGATCCTCGCCGGCCTGGTCGCCGTCAGCCGCCGCGCGCCGGGCGGCTGGAAGCAAGGATCAACGAACCGTTAACTCCATCTGAGTTCGAATGGCCGAACTGCATAATCAGGGGCCGTGTCGATCGCGCCGGGAACCAGGCTAGGGCAGTACGAGGTCCAGGACTTCATCGGCCAGGGGGCCATGGGCCTTGTCTACCGCGCCTACCACGCGCAGCTCGAACGCACCGGCGCGGTCAAGGTGATGCAGGCGATCTCGCCCGATCCCGACACGACCGCCCGCTTCCGCCACGAGGCGCAGGCGATCGCCCAGATGCGCCACCCCAACATCCTGAACGTCTACGACTTCGGCGAGTTCGAAGGGACGCCGTACATGATCGTGGAGTACGTGTCCGGCGGCAGCCTGGCCAACCGGCTGAGCCAGGGCATGATCGACCAGGCCGCCGCGCTGAATTTCCTGCGCGGCATCGCCGCCGGCCTCGATTACGCGCACTCGCGCGGCGTCGTGCACCGCGACATCAAGCCGGCCAACGTCCTGCTGGAACCCGACGACACGCCTGTGATCGCCGATTTCGGCCTCGCCAAGCTGCTCCAGGGATCGTCTCTCAAGTCGATGACCGGCGTCACCACCGGCACGCCCGCTTACATGGCACCGGAGCAGGTGACGGGGAGCCAGGTGGGGCCGGCCGCTGACCGATACTCGCTGGCGACCATCGCCTACGAGATGTTGACCGGGGTCATCCCTTTCGACGGCGAGGCGCTGATGGAGCTCCTTTACGCCCAGGTGCACCGCGAGCCGCCGCCGCCCAGCTCACGCAACCACTCGCTGGGCCCGCGCGTCGACGCGGTCATGATGCGAGCCCTGGCCAAGGACCCCAAGGCGCGCTGGGAAAGCTGCACCGCGTTCGTGCGCGGGCTCGAGGAGGCCCTGGCGCCGAGGCCGGCGCCGGCGGTGGCGCGCACCATGGTGATGGCGTCCCCGGTCGCCTCGACGGCGCCGCTGGCCGCAGCCGGCGCAGGTGCTGCCGCCGTGGAGGCGATGGACGCTGATGAGCCGGTCGCGTTGGCCTACCCATCACCTCCGCCACCGGTCGTCAAGAAGAAATCCCGCAAGGGCCTGTTCGCGCTGACGGCCAGCGTGATCGTGTTGATCCTCGCCCTCGTGGGTTGGGGAATCTATGAGTATCTGAACCAGCCGGTGCAGCTCAACGTCACCCCTTCGAGCGTCGTCGCAGGCGACAGCATCGTGGTCACAGCCAGCCATCTGCCGGCCAACCAGGCGGGGGAGATCCAGGTCTGGAGCCAGCGCCGGATCATCCCGTTTCAAGCCGGGCCGGGCGGAAGCGTGGTGGTTCAGATCTCGATACCGCGCGACCTCGAGGTCGGAGACCACCTGGTGATGATCTGCTGGAACGGGACTTGCCACTCGCAAAGGGAGCTGCGGGTGCTGGCGCCGGTGGCGCTGGCGACGCCGATCGCGTCGACGAGCCCCTCTCCGGCCGCGTCATCCAGCCCGAGCCCAGGCCCCAGCCCCAGCCCGATCGCCACGCCGGCGGCCTCGCTGTCGATCGCGAAGACGTCGGTTCCGATGGGTGCGACGATCTACGTATACGGCGTGCATTTCAGCAGCTCTCGAGCCGTCACGATCGCGCTGTTCGATCCCGCCAGCTCCACGCTCGCGCTGGAGTCCTGGAGCGCCCTCACCACCTCCAGCGGGGGCTTCGGAAAGTCCATCAAACTCCCCGCCACAGCGCTCGCGGGCAATGCGCGGATTACGGCCTGCGATTCCGACCGGGTCTGCGCGACCGCATACCTCAGGATTACCTAGCGGCTAGAACACCTCGGCGGCGACCAGGTCGTCCAGGGTCTCGCGCCGCCGCATCACGCGCGCCTCGCCGTCCCGGAGCATGAGCACCTCGGGGCGCGGCATCCCGTTGTAGTTGCTCGCCATCGCCAGGCAGTAGGCGCCCGCCGCGGGCAGCGCGATCACGTCGCCCGTCTTGAGGGCGGGCATCTCTATGTCGGTGATCAGGATGTCGGTCGACTCGCAATACTTGCCGGCGATCGTGACCTTACCGTCGGGAGGCCGTTCCGGCGCCGACGCGAGATATGCCTCGTAGCGCGCGCCGTAGAGCTTGGGCCTGATGTTGTCCCCCATGCCACCGTCGACCGCGACGTAGCGCCGCACGCCGGGGATGTCTTTGATCGAGCCCACGGTGTAAATCGCGATGCCGGCAGCCCCGGCGATGGAGCGCCCCGGCTCGACTACGAGCTGCGGCACCTTCAAACCGCGCTGAGCGCAGCCCGAAACCAACGCGTGGAGCACCGTCTCGACGAAGTAACGCGGCGTCGGCGGATCGTCGTTTCGCGTGTACGCGATACCGAGGCCGCCGCCGGCGCCCAATTTGCGAGGCTGGAAATCCAGCTCGTCGCGAAGCTTGACCAGGAGGTCGAGCATGATCTCCATCGCGTCCCTGTATGCGCCCAGAGCGAAGATCTGCGAGCCGATGTGGGAGTGCAATCCGACGAGCTCCAGTCGCGGGTGCTGCAGAGCCTCCTCGACCGCCCGCCGTGCCGCCCCCGACTCGATCGAAAAGCCGAACTTCGAGTCGAGCTGCCCCGTGGAGATGTGGTCGTGCGTGTCCGGTTTGACGCCGGGCGACAGGCGCAGCATGACCGGCGTGCGCTCGCCCTGCGGCACGACCTCCTGCAGGAGGTCGAACTCATGCTCGCCGTCGATCACGATGGTGGCGCCGGCGTGGTAGGCGGACTCGAGGTCCTCGAGGCTCTTGTTGTTGCCGAGGAAATGAATCCGGTCGCGCGGGAACCCCGACCTCAAAGCGAGGTTGAGCTCGCCCGCGGAGACCACGTCGAGCCCCAGCCCCTCGTCGGCCACGACCCGCAGGAACTGCGGCGACGCGAACGCCTTGGCCGAGTACAGCACCTGGCCCGCGCTGCCCATGGCGGCCGTGTACTCGGAGGCGCGCTGGCGAACGGTGGCTTCGTCATAGACGTACAGGGGGGTGCCGTGCCGGCGTGCCAGATCGACCAGGTCGCACCCGCCAACCTCCATGTGGCCGGCCGGGTTGACCCGGTACGTGACCGGGAAGAGCAACCTAGAAGGTCAGTTCGGGCCGGAGCCGCAAGAGCCGCAGCCGCCGCCGCAGCAACCGCCGCCGCTGCTTTCCACGCCGCCGAGGTCCATCGATTCGGACGACCCGGCCTCGCCGCCGCCCGCGAAGGCGAAGCTCGAGACCAGCACCCTCGTCCTGCTCGACTCGCACGCCGGGCAGACCTGCGCGCGGTCGCGCTCCGCGAACCTGGTCAGAACCTCGAACCGCCCTGCACAGCTCTCGCACCGATACTCGTAGATGGGCATCTCAATGCAAGATTCTAAGCTGGGTGAACTCGCGCGGATGATCTCGGCGTGGCCCGGGCTGGTCGCGGGACCGGCCGCGGAGCTGGTCGAGGATTCCCTGGTCCTGCTCGAGCACCTCGGCGCGGCCGTGCGGGTGGTCGACGTCGGCTCGGGCGGAGGGCTGCCCGGTCTGCCGCTGAAGCTCGCGCGCCCGGATCTGTCGATGACGCTGGTCGAAGCCGACCACTCCAAGGCCGCATTCCTGGTCCAGGCCTGCGCGACGCTCGGCCTGCGCGATGTCGACGTGGTCGCTCGCCGGGCCGAGGAGGTGGGTCGTGATCCTCTTTACCGCGAGGTTTTCGACGTCGCTATCGCGCGGGCGCTGGCGCCGATGCCGGTCCTGGTCGAGCTCTGCCTGCCCCTGGTGCGCGTCGGCGGCCGGCTGCTGGCCCAGAAGACGGAGATGGAGGACGTCGGAGCGGCCCGACGCGCGATCGAGGTGCTGGGCGGCTCGCTGGT
>DATLUC010000025.1:0-8039 GCA_035533335.1 Candidatus Baltobacterales bacterium | reverse complement strand
CCGTGCGGGTCGAGCTCGGGCCGGCCGAGCAGCTCGAAGATGCGCTGCTCCATCCGCTCCGAGATGACGTGCTCCAGCCGTTCCGCCTCGTCGTGGACCTCGTCCCAGCTGTAGCCCAGGACCTGGACGAGGAACATCTCGAGGAGGCGGTGGTGGCGGACGAGCTCGAGGGCGACCTTGCGGCCCTCGCGGGTCAGCTGTTGGCCGCGGTACTTGTCATGCTCGACCATCCCCTGTGCCGACAGCCGGGTGACCATCTCGCTGACGCTGGGCGAGGAGATGCCCAGCTTCTGGGCGAGCTCTCGGGTTGGGACGGGGCGCTGGTCGCCGTGCAGCTGGTAGAGGGCCTTGAGGTAATCCTCCTGGGCGCGGGTGAAGCTGCTTTTGCCCTCGAGATGGTCGACCACCGAGTCTAGGGTTCCCTAATACGAGTTGCCGCCTTGCCTATCACTAAAGATAGGATAACCTAAACTCGACGCGAGGGGCCCCAAAGGGAATGGGGAAATCAGTTATCGGTCAGGAGCAGGCGCCGGTCGCGCTGGTCGCGGGGTTGTAGGTGACGCTGACGTTCGGCGTCACGGTCACAGTCGAAGCCGCGGTGAAGACGGCGAGATAGTCGGCGCAGCCCTCGGACAGATGGAAGTCGTAGTTCACCGAGGTCGTGTTCTGGAAGCCGATGACAGAACCGGAGTGGTGCATGCAGTAATGGGTCGAGCCGCCGCCGTCCTTTACACACTGCATGGCCGTCGCAAATTGCTCGAGGGTCAGGATGCTGACCGACATCGGACCGGTCGAGGTCGCCTGCAGGTGATAGGTGAACGTGTCCGGGATGCCACCGGCGAGGTACCAGGACGATCCCTTCAACTGCTGGGGCACGTTCCAGATCGTGAGGTTGGGGTGCGCCAGGTCGGCTTTGGTCTGGGCCAGCTCTCCTAGCGTCGCGGTCAGGTTGCTCTGGGTCGCCTTGAGCTGGTCGTTCAGGTTCTGGTTGCGCCCGGTCAAAGACTCGTTCTGCGTGGTGAGCAATCGAATCGTGGCCTGGTTGCTCGTGTCGTCGAGGTACAGGACGCCGAGGCCGGCGACTGCGACCAGGAGGGCGGCCGCCAGGGCCGCGGTCCACATCCTGCGCTCTCGACCCTCGACGACCGACCTCCAGGTTCGGGCCTGGCGCAGGGGGCGCATCGGAGGCGGCGCGGAATATGGCGCCGACGTCTGAGGTGCGACGGGATCGACGGGTGGCGAGAGGTGTTCCATGTCGATCGGCGTCATGATCTCATCCCTCGGGTCGTTTGTTGTCAGACCTGCCCCGGTCGCGGCCAGGCGCCGAAGACCTGGCTGATCTTGGACGCGGTCTCAGCCTGCTGCGCGAGGTCGAACGTGAACGTCTTGCCGTCCGGCTGCCACGCCGGCCCGATGCCGCAGTTGGGCGAGCAGGCCGCCTCCTCGACGTAAAAGATCGTGGTCGAGTTGAGCCACTCGGCCGAGGAGCGGACCGGCTGGAGCTCTCCACCCGAGCGGCCGCCGTGCCCGTACAGCCAGACGTGCGGCGTGTCCGCCGAGTCGCGCACCGTGAACGCCAGGTTGTCGTCGCCGGCATCGGCCCGCGGGTGAATCCACGCCAGCGACTGGCCGATCGCCTGCGACACGCCCGAGCTCGAATCCCACGCCTGGATGGCGCCGGACCCGGCCTGGCGGTAGTACAGCTTGCTGCCGGTGCTGCCCCAGGAGGCCATCGTCCCGGTCGGAAGCGAGAAGGCGAGGCTGCCGTCGGTCGTGCGGCGGACCTGGAGCTGGTCTCCCGACCCGGTGAAGGTCTGGACGAACGCGAAGTAGGCGCCGTCGGGCGAGAAGGCGAGGTAGGCGTCGTCGTCATTGGGGTTGGTGCCGCGTCCCGGCACCGGTCCCAGGGTCGCCACCACACGGTCTCCGCCACCGCTGAGCAGGTGCAGGTTCACGGCGCTGGGGTCCGAGGTGACATAGGCGAGGAAGCCGCGGTCGGGGCTCCACGCGTGCAGGCCGTCGAGGAAACCGCCGCCCAGCCAGCTCGCGGCCACGATCGCCGTGCCGGTGAACAGGTCGAGCGCCCCGATGAGGCTGGTGCCGGGAGCGCTCGGGCTGCCCTGCGACGCGTACCAGGAGACCATCGTCTGCGTCACCAGCCGCGGTTGGAACGAGCCGCCCGAAAGGGTGCAGATCGGTTTGGGGTTCTTGGCATCGGTGACGTCGGCCACGATCGGGCTCGAAGCGCCCTGCATCACGAGCACGGCCTCAAGGCTCGCGGCCTGGCCCGAGCACGAGGCGTGCATTGCGGCCCAGGCGGGCACCGACGCGGGGCTGGGCACCGGTGAGGGCGAATCCACGGGGCTGGGCGTGGGGCTTGGGCTCGGGCTTGGCGACGGACTGGGGCTCGGGCTCGGTTGGCTCGATGGGCTCGGGCTGGAGTGCGCGGCTAGGGGCCCGTTGGCCGTGCAGCCGAGGACGGCCACGAGAAGGCACGCGAGTGCTACCCCCTTCCTCACAGAAGGGATCAACGAACAAAGGTGCGAGGACGTTACGCCGGAGCAGATCCCGTGCACGGCGCCCACAGTAGGCGCGTTTACCGACTGCGTTTAGCACCGGGTTAAGGATTCAAGGTGTTCAAGCTGGGCGGGCTGCTGGTGTCGATATGGCTGATGGCTGCCCGCCGACCCGGTGCCGCTCACGGCCGGCGTCGAGCTCGCCGGCAGCCGCTCCGAGGTGGTCGGCTCCAGCGTACAGCTGGTAGTCCGGTGTCCAACACCGGTCCGCTCATCCCCCACCTGGCCTGGTGTTCACGACCGCCGACAGGTGGTACGAGGTTCATCACGTCAGTGACCTGGCGGGCTGCACAATCGCGGTCGAAGCGTCGGCGTTCGATTGCGGAGACCTCGCCGAGGGCGCGACCAACACCTTCTCCCTCAGCGGGGTCGCGACGGTGGCCGGGACGTTTCACTACGAGCTCGGGATCCGCGAGCTACTACAGCCTTATGACTACGTGGACGATCACCCCGACGGCCCCGACGTGCAGATGTGGGACGAGACGGTGACGGCAAAATGACCGCGGAAGCGCGTTCGTAGAGAGGTCAAAGGGCTGCCTTTGACAGGGTCGACGGGCCCTTGGAATCGTTTGGCAGCGCTCACAGGATGTTCTCGTGGGCAAGCTCGTCGTGGTCTGCTTGGCCGTGCTGCTCTGGGCGTGTGGGTCGCCCAGCGCCGGCAACCCTTCCCCGAGCCCCCTGTCGACACCGTCGGCATCGCCGAGCGAGCTTTCCTCGCCGAGTCCTATTCCTAGCCCGACGCCCTCGCCAGCACCTTCCCCCTCTCCCACCCTGCCTGCCGGCTTTTCGTGCACCGACACGTCCGGAGGCTTGGTCGCCGATACGACTGTGACCACCGTGCGGGTCGGCCGGCAGACCGGCTACGACCGGTTCGTGATCGAGTTCGGAGGCGGAGTGCCGAGTTACAGCGTGACGCGTCAGCCAAACGCCACGTTCACGCGTTCGCCGAGAGGCGACCAGGTGACGCTGGAGGGCAACGCCGGCGTTCTGGTCGTCATCCATTCGGTGAACAACTGGACCAGCTATTCCGGGCCGACCGCGTTTCATCCCCAGTACCCCTACCTTCGGCAGGCGTTGCTGGTGGAGAACTACGAGGGATACCAACAGTGGGCGCTGGGCATCCAGGGGTCTCCGTGCCTGCGCGTCTCCCTTTTCACCTCGCCCAGCCGGCTCGTGGTAGACATCGCCACGGTCTAGCCGGCGCCAATCGTCGCGGCCCCACTGCCTCGGCGCTAGACGCTGTGCCCGTTGGACGCAGGGGCGGGTTGGCACACTGGGCACCAGTAGGTGAGCCTTGCGTGCTCCCCCTGCGCGCGCACCTTGATCGGCGTGCCACAGCGAGGACAGGGGCGCCGCCCCCGGCCGTGGACGGCCCCTTTGCCGTAGCCCGGGAACCGCCTTTCGAATCCGCCGCGGACGTTCGATCGCATCGCCTGCCGCGCAGTCTCGAAGAGGGCTGCCAGCGCCTCATCCGTCAGATCCGCCGATGATGTCCACGGGTTGACGCGGCGCTGCCAGAGCGCCTCGCAACGGTATACGTTGCCGATGCCGGCCGTGACACGCTGGTCGAGCAGAAGGTCGCCGAGCGCGACCGGGCTGATGGAGCGCGCTCGCGCCACGACCTCGGCCGCCGACCAGTCGTCAGCGAGGATGTCCGGACCCAGGTGTCCGACCGCGAGGGTCGTGTTGCGGACCAGCTCTACGACCGGGGCGGAAAAGCACACGGCCACGACGTCGTCGGTCTGCAGCAGCGCTTTGAGCTGCCACTCGGGCCGGTGCCACCGCTCGCCGGTCTTGTAGACATGCCAGGTGCCGCGCATGCGCATGTGCGAATGGAGAGCAAGGCCGGAATCGAAGCGGATCAGCAGGTGCTTGCCGACCGGCTCGACCGCGGTGACCGAGCTCCCCGCCAGGCGCTTGAGGGCGTCGGGCCGGGCGTCCACGATTCGCTTGCCCTCGAGCCCCGAGCGGAGCATGGCCGCCGTCCGCCAGATCGTGTCGCCCTCGGGCATGTCTCGTGCGCCTGGGCGCTACTCCTCCCTGCGGGACGCCGGCAGGCTCAGGTACTCCTTGACGTTCCCGCCAGTGAGCTTGTGCACCGAATCCAGCGTCGCGGCGACCCTGGTGGCGATCTTGTCGAATACGGCGAGGATCTTCGAGAAGTCGCCGCCGGAGTCGACGTTCCACCATTCGCCTCCCGTGTCCGCCGCCATCGAACGGAAGTAGTTGATCTTCGGCGACAGGACGAACGCGATCACGCCGGCCTCGCGCAACCTCCCGGTCATGGCCGACGGGCGGATCTTCTTCTGCAGCGCCGGCTCATCGGTGATCAGGACGACGACCTTCATCGCATCGGGGCGGTAGCCCTGCTGGTCGAGCGCCGCCTGGAGCGCTTCGAGCGACGACTCGCCCTCGTTGCCTCCGCCCGAATAGCGCGGTAGGCCTCGCAGCAGTGCCTTCACACGGTCGGCGCTCGAGCTGAAAGGTGTCGCGACGATGCGGTCACCCTCGACCGTGAGGTCGCCGAAGCCGACCACAGCCGCGACCCAGTCGATGCGCCTGGTCGCGAGCTTGTCGACGAACGACTGGCAGGTCTCGATGAGGGCGTCGATCTTGTCGTTCATGGAGCCGGTGGTGTCGATGACGAAGACCAAGTCGGCGCGCGCCTTCGCCGAGTCCCGGCCAATCTCCATGCGCACGACCTTCTTCTCGCTGCCGGAACGGATGCCGGCGGCGGACTGGTTGGGCACAATCTTGGTCACGGTCAGTCCCTCGACGTCACGGTGAGCTCGATATCGCCGCTGAGGGTAGTGCCACCGGCGAGGAAGCCATCTGCGACAGCGAGCGTGAAGTCGATGTCCGCGGGCAGGCTGTCATTGCTCCAGTGCCAGTGCACGTCCGCCTGGTGCCACGGGGGCGAAAGCGAGAGGTCGATGCGATGAATCGAGGGGTCGAAGGGCGGCCCTGATGCGTGCCTCACGCGCACCGAGAAGTTGATTTCCCGCGCGGTGGGGTCGATGGCTCGCAGCCTGACCTCCGACGGAACTATTTCGAGCTCTGGTAATCGAGTGCGGTTGCGGGAGTCGTAATCGGCGCGAAGTTGTGGCTTGCCCAGCACCCGGAAGGCCTCGTTGATCCGTTTCATGTGGTCTTCCGCCTGCGAGTCGCCACGGTTGTGATCCGGGTGGTACTTCTGAGCCAGCCGCCGGTAGGCTGCCTCGATCACCTCGGGATCGGCCGACGGATCAACTTGGAGCACTCGGTACAGGTCGCCGTCACCAGCCAACGTGGCCCCTCCCGATCAAATCTCCTGCCACCCAGTACAACATAGTCGGCAGTGGCTCGCTTTCGATTGACGGTCGAGGTCCGCCCGGGGCCAGCGCCCGGGGCCAGGCGCGTTCGGAGACCCGCCGCTGCGTCTCGCGGCCGCGTGCGCCGGCGCTGGGCCGCTCCCGGCTGGCTTGCCCGGGCCGTATTGCTCCTGGGCGTCGTGCTCGTCGCCGTGGGGGCCTGGAACTACTTACGACCTGTTCCCGCGGTCGCTGCGACGAGCTTCCGTCCTGCCCAGACCTCCATCGAGGGGAGCGCGCCCGCTTTGCCCTGGCCGAGTGTCGGCTCAGCGGCAGTAGGTGTTTCCGGGCTTGGCCTGATTGCCACCGACGGCGACGTCGCCCCAGCGCCCGCGGCCAGCGTGGCGAAGGTGATGACGGCACTCGTGCTGGTCGGCGACAAGCCGATTTCCCTGGGTGATTCGGGCCCCATCCTGGTCATCACCGACCAGGACGTGGCGACGTACATCAGGGACGCCGCCGACCAGCAGTCGGTGGTGCCAGTCGCCGCGGGGGAGCAGCTGAGCGAGTTCCAGGCGCTCGAGGCCCTGCTCATCCCGTCGGGCAACAACATCGCGGAAACGCTGGCCCGCTGGGACGCGGGATCGGTCGCGTCCTTTGTCACCAAGATGAACCAGCGCGCAACCGCGCTCCATCTGACGCACACGACGTTCGCAGACCCGGCGGGCGTGTCCACTCAGACGGTCAGCACGCCTGCCGACCTGGTTGTGCTCGGGATGGCGGCGATGCAGCAGGACGTCCTCGCCCAGGTCGTCGGTCTGCCGCAGGCCATCCTGCCGGTCGCCGGCACCGTCTACAACGTCAACTCGGCGCTCGGTCAGACCGGGATCGTCGGGATCAAGACGGGGTCCGGCTTGGACCTCGGCGCCAACTTCCTGTTCGCCGCGTCGGCCACCGTCGACGGTCAGCCGCTGACCGTTTACGGCTGCGTCATGGGCCAGCCGACGCTGGACGCTGCTTTCGGCGGGGCAGAGGCGCTGATCGGCGCCCTCCTGCCTGCGCTGAGCGTGCGAAAGGTCATCGCCCGCTACGACGTCGCCGGCGATTACCAAGCGCCGTGGGGGACGCACTCAGATCTGGTCGCGACCGCCGATGTCACGCTGGTCGAGTGGCCGGGCATGGTCCTGCGCCAGCGCCTGGACGCCCCGGCTGCCACCGGCGACGGTACGGTGCCCACCGGGAAGGCCGAGGGAAACCTCCATATCGTCCTTGGCGACCAGCAGGTCGACGTGCCGCTGGTCACAGGGGAATCGCTCGACCCGCCTGACCTGTGGTGGCGCCTTACGCGAATCAATTTCTAGCCCTCGATGCCGGGAAAGTCGTGGGATGGGTAACTTAACTGCATATGGCCGCACGCTCACGCTCTCTTGGCGATTCGCTCTTGCGCTCATTGCGACTGGCGCATCAGCGCCTGCTGACGGCGGCAGAGGCGACGTCTTCGGAGCAATTCACCTCGAGCGCAGGTCGCAGCCTTCACTCGGTCGCGTGGCAGCTGTGGCACGCCGCGCGCTGGGACGACGTCTTCGCCTCCTACCTTCACAAGGCACTGGCCCAGGACCCACGTTCGCAGGTGTGGGACCGAGAGGCGCTGGTGGAACGCTGGTCGATCGCTTCAGGCTCGGCCGGCCGGCGCGACACAGGAACGGAGATGTCGGACGAGGCGGCAGAAGAGATGCGGCTTCCGGTCCAAGAAGAAGTCGTGCGCTACGCCAGGCTCGCCTTCGCATATGCCGAAAAGGCAATCACGTTGGTATCGGATGAGCAGTTGCTCGCGGCTCCCAGCGTTGATCCGGATGGCGATACCAAGCTCGACAACGTCCTCATCTACCTCGAGCACCTGAGCCGACACCTCGGCGTGATCGAGTCAATACGCGCCCTTCAGAACCCGAGGACGCCCCCGCCTACCGATTCATAAGCGATCAATCGCAGGTGGGGACCGTTCCGGTGCCCGCATGAGCCGGCCTCGGGCGACTGGTAGCCCAAGCGGGACGCTATTCGAACGAGCTGGATGAACTCGGCCGGATCGGACGAGGGAGCTGACGCACGGCGGCGCCGAGGTCAGTGCGATCCGACCAGCTTGTGCACCCTAGGAGCTTCGTCGCATCGCGGTAGG
>DATLUC010000024.1:0-15199 GCA_035533335.1 Candidatus Baltobacterales bacterium | reverse complement strand
AGCGACATAGGAAGCGTCGTAGGCGGTGAGGTTTGCCCTGAGTCGCCAGATGCGCTGCAATAGCGCCAGGTGCCCATAGCGCTGAATCGGAGCCTGCATAAACTCGGTGAGCGCTCGTTCCGCGTGCCTAGGGCTGATCAGCTCTTTCGCAACCATGCCGCGCAAGACATTCGTGAACTCGAGATCGATTAAGGCAGGCGAGGCAACCGATGTTTCCTCGCCGAGCCGAGTGCGCACTTGGCCTCCGGGCTCCTCGTCGACGATGGCCCGAATCCACACGCCCGCGTCCGTGACGGTCAATTAGCGCCGGCCGTGAGAAATTAGATCCTGGATCTCGCGATTGGCTAGAGGCTTCCCGTGACGCAGCCTGGGTCCAGCCAGGAGTTGGCTCATGCTCTTGGTCGCCACATGCTCTGTCAGCACCTCGAGCACGTAGGCGGCCAAAGACATGTGGACCTCGTCCGCACGTTCACGAAGGTTCTCAAGGACCGGTTCGGGCACGTTCCTGATTTGCAGCGGTCTTCCCACGCCCTTTAGCGTAGCATGCACAATGCATGCAGCCGAGTTAAGAGACTTGCGCGCGAATATCGATGTCGCGCTAAGATCGAGCCGAATACGGTAGGCCTTAGCCTCCGGTTTGGGACCAGGAGACCGCGAGTTCGAATCTCGCCCGCCCGACCAACACGTTTCTGATCGCTGAAAACGGCCGATTCTGATCTTGTTTCGGCCCGTTGGGAAGGTAATGGGCGCGGGGTTGGAACGGCTGTGGAAAACCCTGGAACCTGCCGAGTTAAGCGGCGTTCCGAGCCCAACGCGGCGCCAGCCGCCGATCCTCGCCGCGTACGAGCACTTCCGCCTGGATCGCCAGGGGATGCTGGTGTCGCCGAGGACGCTGGAGTACTACGACGGCATGGTCCTGCCCTTCCTGCGGTGGGTGGAGGCCGACGGGGTGCAGAGGTTCAAGGCACTGGACGTGTCTCGTCTGCGCGTCTACCGCGCCCAGCTGGCGACGAGGCCAGGGCGGCACGGCCAGTCCCTGCAGCCCAAGACCATCCTGGAGTCGCATCGGGCGATTCTTTGCTTCCTGCGCTGGGCGCGACGCGAGGGTTACCACGTCGACGGCCGCATCCTCGAGCTCACAGCGCCGAGGGTCCCCGACAAGGAGCCGACGGTCTATCACATCGCCCAGGTGCGCAAGGTGCTCGCCGCCTGCAACCCCGCGGTGCCGACCGAGGACCTGGTGGTCCGGATCCTGGTCGGCTCCGGGCTGCGGCGGGCCGAGATCTGCGGGCTGGCCGTTTTGGGTCCTGATGGTCTCTCCGATGTGATGACCGACTCACTCGGGCGGGGATGGGTCGAGCTCCGAGTGCGCTGGGATGCCGGCGCCAAGGGCCGGAAGTCGCGCCGGGTGCCGACCAGCGGCCCGCTAATGGAGTAACGAGATGGAACGAGCCGGATAAGGACAACGAACGACTGTTCTATTGGTGTTGGGGTTGCGGGCTCTGAACGACGACCGCAGAAGTGCTCCGGCCTGGGCGCTGAATCGCGGGCGCCAGAGTGGGTTGACTCGAGCGTGCTGCTCAAGGTCGCCGAGCTAACGGAGCCGCTCGTGGATCTGATATGGGTTAAGGCCTGATTGGCCAGGCATTAGCAGCCAGGATGCGTCTAATACCTCAGATATGATGCTATCGCTCTATATGGATAACGCCGCATGATTGAGTCGCTAGCGCCTGGAGCAGCGATAATGCTCTATAATGCTGACGATATGAGATTTGAGTCTACGCAGACGGACGAAGCCATTCTCGGGGAGCTGGCTCGCCGAATCGCGCGCATCCGTTTGGAACGGAACCTCACGCAAGCCCAGGTCGCCACCAAAGCGGGCATCGCTCGCGCCACCCTTCAAAGGCTCGAGGCCGGCGAATCAACGGATCTCTCCACCTTCATCCGGGTTTTGAGGGCCCTCGATTTGCTGCCAGGCCTGGAAGTCGCTTTGCCGGGGCCCTCTGCCAGCCCAATTGAGCGCTTGAGGATGCTTCGGCGACAACGCCAACGGGCGCGCCCAAAGCCAGAGGGTCCGGCAACCACTCCCAGGGCTGAACCGTGGCGATGGGCTGACGAGAGCAGCGGAGCGGAGGCGACCTGACCACTACCGCGTCGGTCCGCTTGTGGGGCTCTCTCATCGGAGCGGTGTCTGTTGAGGACGACTCCGATGTTGCGGCGTTCCAATATGACCCAGGCTTTCTCCGCAGCGGAATACAAGTCGCACCTCTAACAATGCCACTGAGGCGCGAGCCGTATGCCTTTCCTGGGCTAAACAGGGAGTCTTTCAAAGGCCTGCCAGGCCTACTCGCCGATTCGCTACCTGATCGGTTCGGCAACGCAGTAATTGACTCATGGCTCGCGTCCCAGGGTAGAAGTCCCGACAGTTTCAATGCCGTCGAGCGTCTCTGCTACGTCGGTACTCGCGGAATGGGCGCGTTAGAGTTCGCGCCTCAACATGGACCGAGATCTAAGCGGAGCAAGGACTTGAAGGTCGATGCGCTGGTCCGGTTGGCGTCTGAAATTCTTTCGGAGCGGCAGGCGTTGATAGCGTCTCTCAAGAAGGGTCACCAAGAGGCGGCGATGCGTGACATTTTGTCCGTTAGCACATCAGCTGGCGGTGCTAGAGCTAAGGCTGTGATCGCATTTAATCCGGCGACCAACCAGGTACGCTCGGGTCAGGTGCAAGCTGGTCCAGGATTCGAGTACTGGATCCTCAAGTTCGACGGGGTCAAGGGCAACAAAGACCGCGAACTGGAGGATCCACAGGGGTATTGCGCCGTCGAGTACGCATATTGGCTAATGGCCCGGCGTGCCGGGATTCAGATGTCCGAGTGTAGGCTCCTCGAAGAGAACGATCGCCGGCACTTCATGACAAAGCGTTTTGATCGACTTGATGACGGCTCAAAGATTCACATGCAGTCGCTCGGTGCCATCGCGCACTTTGACTTCAACCAACGGGGGGTCAACTCGTATGAACAGGCATTCCTCACCATGCGACGCTTGGACCTTGGCCCAGACGCTGTCGAGCAGCAATTTCGGCGGATGGTCTTCAATGTCGTTGCTCGTAACCAGGATGATCATGTGAAGAACATTGCTTATTTGATGGGCCGTGACGGCACTTGGTCTTTGGCGCCCGCGTTCGACGTCACCTACTCATACAACCCTTCCGGGCCTTGGACCAAGGAGCATCAAATGTCGATAAATGGCAAATTCAGCAACTTCGACATTGACGATTTCCGTGCGTGCGGCCGAGTCGCGGCGCTCAAACGCGGACAAGCAGAAGCAATCGTGGCGGAAGTCCAGGCCGTTGTGCGCGATTGGAGGACCTTTGCCAAATCTGCCGGCATCGATGACTTAAGCGCCGATCGCATTCAGCGGGCCCATGAACTGCACTTTGTTCGACGGGGCGGAAGATCCAACACGCGAGCAACCCGCCCTCCCACACCTACTGCGCCGCCCGACTCTGCGTCGACGACGGGCTCCCGATAATTGGCAACGAGTTGGTAAGTCTGCGTCGCAACGGTTTCGGCAACCGCCTTACTTGTTCCCAGTCGGACTGTCACTTACAGAATTGGTCTCCCACTACCCCCAAGTGGACGGACTCGGCGATGACGAACCTCCGCAGGCTGCGATGGTTGCGACGACCACAAGCGCCAGCGGTGAGCGCCACAACGAGGTTTCGACCAGGCGCCTCACCGAAGCGAGTCTGCTCGCTGTGGACACAGGCTGCCAGGTGGTGCCGACGAGCGGTGCGACCTCCACGCGCCGGAAAACGTGGTCGTTTAACGTTGTCGCGTGGCCGGCCCCACGGGTAAGAAATTCGACCTGAAATCGGGCGAGGTCGCGTATGAGATCTCGGGCGCCGAGGCAGGCCGCCTGGTGGTCGGCATCCCCGGTCTGAGCGCCAACCTTCGCAGCTTTGATGTGATCTATGACGCCCTCGACGGCGAGCGTCACCGAAAGCTGGCCTTCGACCCTCGTGGCCGCGGATGGAGCGCCAAGACCGGGCCCGGGACCTATGGCTGGCCGGCGCACGCCAAGGATGTCATCGAGATGGCGGATCAGCTGCATGCCGAGACGTTTGATGTCATCGGCTGGTCGATGGGAGCCTGGATCGCGATGGTCGTCGCCCAGATGGCGCCGAGGCGCGTGCGCCGGGTGGTTCTGATTGACGCCGCGGGCCTGCCCGAGGAGTCGGCCAAAGTGCCCGTCTATGCCGGCCTGGAGAGGCTGGCCGCGGTGTTTCCATCACGAGACGCATTCATGTCGTTGGCCCGGAACATGCCGCATTACCACCCGTGGGCGCCCTGGGAGCGTCTTTTCGACTACGAGCTGGTCGACGTCGAGGGAGGGGTCTCGTTTCGGACCCAAAAGCCCGCGCCGTTCGAGGACGAGCAGTATCGGCTGCAGCAGGATCCTTACAAGCTCTGGTCCGCGCTCACCATGCCGGTGCTGCTCCTGCGCGCGGCACAGGAGATCCCGCCCGGTTTCGGCTACATCCTGACCAAAGAGGACTACGAGCGCTTCCTGCGCGAGGTGCCCGGGGCGATTGGGGCCGAGGTCGACGCCAACCACTACACAGTCGGCATGAACGCAGAGGCGGCACGCGCCATCGGAGAGTTCCTCGACCGCTAGCGCCCGGCTGCACCCGTCCGGCCCTCGTCCTAAGATGCAGTCGCTGGTGGTAGGGCATGGGCGCGGCTGACCTGGTATTCGGCGTCTGCCTCCTGCTCGGGGGCGGCCTTTTGCTCATGACCCTGATCGTCGACGACATCCTCGGGGGCTTGCTGGGCGCCATCCATCTCGGCTTCGACGTGGCGGGCGTCTCGCCGACTCCCATGCTGCTCGGCTTTGTCGCCATGTTCGGGATCGGCGGCCTGTTCGGCCTCCACGGCATAGGCGCGGGCGTCGGTGTGGCCACCTTGATCGGGGTCTGCGCCGGACTGGTCGGCTCAGGCGTGGTGTTCGGTGCCTTCAAGGTCCTGCGCCAGGCCGAGTCGAGCAGCACGTTCGACCTCCAGGACATGGTGGGCGCGACCGGAAGGGTGTCCGTGGGGATCCCCGCCAACCGGTTCGGCACCGTCCTCATCAGCTTCGCCGGCTCGTCGCACAACATGACCGCGACGGCCGATTCCGAAATCCCCGCGGGTCGCGTGGTCAAAGTCGTCTCCGTCGCCGGCGGCAACCTCGTCGTCACCCCCAATTCGGAAGCAAGCACTTAAGGAGCACGGTCCGATGCCTCAATTCTTGACGTCAACGCCCTTCCTCGCCGTCACCGGCGTGATCATCCTCATCCTTTTGATCGCGTTCGTGGCCAGCCGCTACCACGTGGCGGGCGCCAACGAGGCGCTCATCGTCGCCGGTTCGCGCGGGGCCAAGGTTCGCGACGAGCGCGGTCAGGTCGCCGCCCATCCCGGAGACAAGGGGGTCAAGGTGGTGGTCGGAGGCGGGACCTTCATCCGCCCCCTACTCGACCGCGTCGGCAAGCTGAAGCTCACGGCACGCCAGATCAATGTGCAGCTGAGCGACGCCGTGACCAGCCAGGGCATCAAGGTCCAGGTCCAGGGCGTGGCCACTTTCAAGATCGGGCGTGATGTGGAGTCGCTCCGCAACGCGGCCGAGCGCTTCCTCGATGCCAAGCCGGAGCAGGTGGATTCGATCGTCAAGAACGTGCTCGAAGGATCGCTGCGCTCGATCGTGGGAACCCTGACCATCGAGGAGCTCATCCGCGACCGGCAGAAGCTGCTGCAGCAGGTGCAGGACGCGGCCAAGGGCGACCTCGCGACCAGCGGCCTGCAGATCGACGCCTTCACCATCCAGAGCTTCTCCGACGAGTCGAACTACATCGAGCTGCTCGGCCAGCAGAGCGTCTCCACCGTCACGCGTGACGCGCGCATGGTCAAAGCCACGACCGACCAGGAGGCGGCGGTCAGAGAGGCGGAGTCGCAGCAGGTCAAGATCAACGCGGCGCGAGACGTGTCTCTACGCGAGGCGGAGACCAAGACCCAGGTCGCCGCCGCGCAGGCGCGCGCCGACCAGGCCGGTCCGCTCGCCCAGGCCGAAGCGCAGCAGGAGGTCGTCCGCAAGCAGACCGAGCTGGCGCAGCTCGAAGCGGACCGCAAGGAAAAGGAGCTCCTCTCATCCACGGTCAAGCCGGCCGCGGCCGAAGCACAGGCCGTCATCGCGCGGGCCGAAGGCGACAAACGCGCAAGGATCGCATCCGCCGAGGCCGACGCCGAGACGACGCGGCTCGAAGGTGGGGCGGAGGCGCAGATCGTGCTCACCAAGGGCGAGGCCGAGGCCAAGGCCCTGGCAATGCGGGCTGACGCCTACAAGCAGTTCAACGAGGCCGCCATCATCCAGACGGTGCTCGCGGCCCTCCCCGAAATCGTGCGCGCGGCAGCCGAGCCGATGGGCCACATCGACTCGCTGACCGTGATGAGCGCAGATGGCGCCTCGGACATCGTTCGCAATGCGACGCGGGCGATGATCGAATCGACGACCGCGATCAAGGGGCTTACCGGGCTCGACGTGCCCAACCTCATCGGAGGCGCGCTGGGGCGGGGGTTTGGCGAGAGGTTGCGCAGCGGCGACGGCGAGGGCGTCGGGAACGGCGAGAGCGGGTCGGCCGCGGACCGGATCAGCCACATTGCGGGCGAAGGCCTGGCGGCGTTGAAGAGCCGCGGCGCAGAGGCGACAGCCGCGAGCAAGGCGGCAGCTGACGAGGTGGCCGCGAAGGCAGAGACGGAAGCCAAGACGGTGGCGGACGACGCCAAGGCCGCGGCGAAGCAGGCGGCGGCCGAGACCAAGGCAGCCGCGGTGGCCGCCAAGGTGGCGGCCTCGGGTGCGGTCCACGCCGCATCCCCGCTCGAAGGCAACGTCGACCAGTGGGCCAAATGGCTCGCTGAGCGGCTCCGCAGCGTGCCCGACATCCAGGTTTATGGGGCGCTGAGGCTCAACGACCTCGTCAGTCGCGGCCCGGCCTCGGCGCGGGCCGTCTGGGCGACCGCCAACCAGGTGCTGGGGAAGGACTACGGCAACCTCACCGTCGCCGACCTGCTCAAGCGATTTGCCCCCTGAAAAGCGGGAAGCCCGCTTGCGCGAGCTTCCCAAGGCTGGGGTGGGGGCGTAGAGTCGAATTCAGAGGCCGGCTCACCGGCCGTCGATATGGTAGCACTGTGTCCTGCCGTCCACAAGATATAGACAGCTGGGGACAAATAGGTTGAAACTGCCCCTTCCGCTCGAGATGGAGCCGATGCTCTCGGCGCCCGCGGAGGCGATCCCCAAGGGCGAGGGCTGGGAGTACGAGCCCAAGTGGGACGGATTCAGGACGCTGGCCTTCCGCGACGGGGAAGAGGTCGCGCTGATGAGCCGGGGCGGCCGCCCGATGACGCGCTACTTCCCCGAGCTGCTGCCGGCTTTTCGCAAGCTGTCGCAGGCCCGGCTGGTGCTGGACGGCGAGCTGGTGGTGGTAGGGGACGGGGGGCTCGACTTTGGAGCTCTGCAGCAGCGCGTCCACACGGCCGAATCGCGGGTGAGGATGCTTTCCGAAGCCACCCCCGCGTGGTTTGTGGCCTTCGACCTGCTGGCCGAGGGCGACGCTGATCTGCGCAGCCAGCCCCTGGGCGAGCGGCGCAAGCGCCTGGAAAAGCTGCTCAAGGGAGTCAAGCAGCCGATTTTCCTCACCCCGTACACCCGCGACCCGGACACCGCCCAGGAATGGTTCGAGCGGTTCGAGGGGGCCGGGCTCGATGGCGTGATGGCCAAGTCATGGACCGGGGCCTATGTCCCCGGCAAGCGGCTGTGGGTGAAGATCAAGCACCACCGGACCTGCGATTGCGTGGTCATCGGCTGGCGCAAGACCGGCGATGGGACGAGCCTCGGATCGCTGCTGCTTGGCCTGTACGACTCCAGGGGCACCATGCACTACGTGGGGCACACCTCGTCGTTCAACGCCGCGGAGCGAAAAGAGCTGATGGTTCGGTTGAAGCCGCTGCAGACCGAGATCCCCGAGGAGGAGTGGCGCGCCAACCCCGGTCGCATGCCTGGCGGCATGAGCCGCTGGTCGCGAGGCAAGGACACCGAGTGGGTGGCGGTGCGGCCGGAGCTCGTCTGCGAGGTGAGCTACGACAAGCTCGAGGCGGGCGAGCGGTTCAGGCACGCGACAGGATTCCTGCGCTGGAGAACCGACAAGAAGCCCAAGCAGTGCGGCTTCGACCAGATCGCGTCAGCGGCTGAGTTTGACGTGCTCGGGATCTTTGGCCGCAAGTAGCAGGGGCTTGGCCCCGGGCCCGCCCGGACCGTAGTACTTCATGGCGGCGTGGCCGAGGCCGGTGACCGCGACCCAGTCAAACCCTGCGCCCACCGCCACGCCTACCCCTAAAGGCACGATGCGCGCCGCCACCTTCGCCGCGCCGCTGGTCGCGAAGCGCCCGAGGATCCGCGTCATCACGCGGCCCCCGCCGCGCACGAGGATGAGGTTGGGCAGGTGCCGGAACGCCTCGACCGCAATGCGCTCGCCACCGGAGACCAGGACGTTCTCGCGCACCTTGACCGCCCCGCTCGTGATGCCGACCACGACCAGTGCCTCCAGCACGCGTTCGTCCGAGCCGCCCAGCTCGTGGCCGAAGACCATGGCGATGCCGAGCACGAGCTCGACCTCCTGCTCGAGCGCATAAAGGGACTGGCTGGTGATCGTGCCGAGCGCGAGCACGGTGCCGATTCCCGGGGCGATGGATGCCGCACCGCTGACCGCGCCGGTCATCGCGACCCGCCGTCTGGTGGAACGGATGAGCTCCAGCCCAAGTTGATGATTGGTGTGAGGCGGGTGCGCCGCGCGAAGCCGCTCGACACGGGCGCGGATCGCCGGCTCGCGGCTGTGGACTGCCTGCGCGAGGGCGCTCAACACGGCGCGAGCCTGGACTGGCAGTCGGTCGAGGTCCATCAACCGAAGCCTACAGCACGGTTTTAGTGAGAGGGAGTCGCAGGTTGGATGGCCCCATTCGAATACAAAGTTGCGACTGTGTAGCAATAAGGCTTAGGCTCGACTGATGGGGTCGATGCGGGCTGTCCTGGGCGAGTCGTTCGACCGGGGCGAGCGCAACCGCCTGTTCGGGTTCTTCGGCGGTGTGGCCTTCCTGCACGTCGCAGGATGGGGCTTGCTCCTGGTCCTGGCGGCCCACCAGCCGACCATTCTGGCTCTCGGCGGACTGGCCTACACCTTCGGCCTGCGGCATGCCTTCGACGCAGACCACATCTCTGCGATCGACAACACGACCCGCAAGCTCCTCCAGGACGGCCGCAAACCGGTGGGGGTGGGGTTCTTTTTCTCCCTGGGACATTCGACCGTGGTCTTCCTTATCGCGGCCGCGCTCGGTCTGACCGTCAAGTGGATCGTGGACGGGGTCGTCAGCGACGGGGGCCGGCTGCGCGCCATCGGAACGCTGCTGAGCGGCGCGGTCTCGGGCGGCTTTTTGGTCTTGATCGGGGTCATGAACCTGGTCATCCTGCTCGACGTCATTCGCGTCTACCGGCGGATGCGGGCGGGCGGGTACGACCGCGACTCGCTCGAGCACGAGCTGACAGCCGGCGGCTTCATGACCAGGATCTTCGGGCGCCTGTTCCGGCTGATCAGGCACAGCTGGCAGATGTACCCGATCGGTTTTCTCTTCGGGCTCGGCTTCGACACCGCTTCGGAGGTGGCCATCCTCGCCATTTCCGCGGGCGCGGCCGCCAAAGGGCTCCCGTTCATGGCCGTGCTTTCGCTGCCGCTGATCTTCGCGGCCGGCATGTCGCTGATGGACACCGCCGACGGAGCGTTCATGGCCAAGGCCTACTCATGGGCGTTCGCGAGCCCCATCCGCAAGGTCTTCTACAACCTCACCATGACCAGCCTGTCGGTGTTCGTCGCCCTTTTCGTCGGCGTGATCGAGCTGACGCAGGTCTTGATCCAGGCGCTCGGTCTGAAGGGCGGCGTGTTCGGAGCGATCGCCGGTTTCGACCTCATCGGCCGCGCCGGCTACTTCATCGTCGCGGCTTTCATCCTGGCGTGGGTCGCCGCGCTGATGATCTACAAGGCGCGGCGCATCGACGAGCGCTGGGCCGAGAGCATCGAGAAGGTCGCCTAGGGAGCACCGCGCGGTCGCACGGCCCCTGACTTGCAGGGACCATCCGACTCGATGTGGCGTCACCGGACGGCTTACGCTGGCCTCGCCATGGGAACGGACGACAACGACGGATCTCTGATCGACTTCTATCCCTATCGCGCCCGGTTCAGGGTCTATGAGCGCCTCGAGCCGGTGGGCAGGGACCGCCAGAGCATCCTCGACGAGCTGGCCGCGATGGCATCTGAGGAAGACCGCATCGCCGACCAGGGCCGCGTGTCCGGATCGATCTACCACGGCGGCCACGACCATTACGCCTTCCTAACCGAGGTGTTCCGGCTTTTCGCCCACTCCAACGTGCTCCAGCGCGACATGTACCCGAGCGCCACCAAGCTGGAGGCCGAGATCGTCGCGATGACCGCCTCGATGCTGCACGGCGAGTCGGTGCCGCAGCATCATCCCGGCGAGCACGCGTGCGGTGTGGTCACGTTCGGGGGCACCGAGAGCCTGATCAACCCGATGCTGGTATACCGCGATCGGGGTCGGGCGGAAAAAGGCATCACCGAGCCCGAGGTCATCATCCCGGTCACCGCTCATGTGGCCCTCGAAAAGGCGGCCCACATGCTCGGGATCAAGCTGCTCAAAGCGCCGCTCCGCGACGACTTCAAGGCGGACGTCGAGTGGATGCGAGGTCACGTCACCAAGAACACCGTTGCGCTCGTCGGGTCGGCCCCCAACTACGCGCACGGCTTGATCGACCCGATCGAGGAGCTGGCAGAGATCGCTCTCGAGCACGACATCGGCCTGCACGTCGACGGCTGCCTCGGCGGATTCATCCTGCCGTGGGGCGAGCGACTTGGGTACGACATCCCCCGTTTCGACTTCCGCGTGCCGGGGGTCACCTCGATCTCGGCGGATACGCACAAGTACGGGTACGCGCTCAAAGGCACGTCGGTGCTCCTGTACCGGAACAGCAACCTGCGCAAGTACCAGTACTTCAACTTCACCGATTGGCCGGGCGGGATCTACATGTCGCCCGGGTTGTCCGGGAGTCGCTCTGGCGGCATCGTGGCCGCCACGTGGGCGGCGATGGTGAGCCTGGGCGAGAAGGGCTACCTGGAGGTCGCGGACCGGATTTTCAAGGCCGCCGCGACCATCCGCTCCGGCGTCGATTCGATCCCGGAGCTCGAAGTCATCGGCGACCCCACCTTCCTGGTCGCGTTCCGCTCGCCCAACCTGAACATCTATCACGTCAACGACCACCTGATCGCCCGGGGATGGCGGTTGAACGGCCTGCAGCTTCCGCCCGCTCTGCATTTCTGCGTGACCCGGCCGAACACCGCGCCAGGGGTCGCTGAGGCATTCGTCGCGGACCTCCACGACGCGGTGGAGTACGCCAAACACCCCACGCGCGACGAGCCCAAGAGCGGTGCGCTCTATGGACTCGGCGGCACGCCGTCGGGAAACGAGATCCTCGAGGTCCTGTTCACCGCGGCGCTCGACGCGATGTACGAGGTGGCTCCGACCGAGTGAGGGACAAAGGCCGTGCCTGAGCCGTGGATCCTGGCCGTGGACCTTGGCACGGGCGGCCCGAAGACCGGCGCGATCTCTCTCGGCGGCGAGGTCCTGGCCGGTCGCGTCGCCGCAGTCCACACGCGCTATTTCGCGGGCGGCGGCGCCGTGCAGGACCCCGCCGAATGGTGGGATTGCGTCCGCTCAGGGGTGCGCGAGGCGGTGGCCTCAGGGGCGGTCGACCCTCGGGAGCTGATCGGGGTCGGCATCACGGGCCAGTGGGGCTCCACGGTGCCGGTGGACGCCGAAGGCCGGGCGGTGGGGGACTGCCGGCTGTGGGCGGACACGCGCGGGGGCCCGCTTTCCGCGCGGGCCGTCGGAGGCCCGCTCGCGCTGTTCGGCTACTCGCCGGGCAACATGGTGCGCTGGATCCAGGTCACCGGCGGAGCGCCTTCACCGAATGGCGCCGACCCGCTCGGTCACCAGCTTCACCTGCGCCATCGCGAGCCCGACGTCTACGCCAAGGCAAAGACTCTGCTCGAGCCGCTCGACTACCTGGGCCTTCGCTTCACCGGCCGGGCCGCGGCCACCCCGGCCTCGATGATCCTTTCCTGGCTCACCGACAACCGGCCGGGCGCCAAGGTGGCCTACGTGGACGAGCTGGTCAAGCGATCAGGCCGCGACTCCGCCCGGCTGCCCGAGCTGCTGCCCACCGGAAGCGTGCTGGGCCCGGTCAGGCAGGATGTTGCCGACGACCTCGGCATACCGATGGTCCCGGTGATCGCCGGCGTGCCCGACCTACACACCTCGTTCATCGGCTCGGGGGCGGTGGCGCCGTACGAAGCGCACGTGACGATCAGCACCACGGCATGGATCGCGTGCGAGGTGCCGTTCAAGCGGACCGACGTGGTCCACCAGATGGCGTCGGTGCCGGGACTGCGGGCGAACCGCTACCTCGTGGCCAACAACCACGAGACCGCCGGGCTCTGCCTGCAATGGCTTCGCGACTCCATGGGGCCGTCCGACTACGAGAGCCTGGTCGCCCTGGCCGCCCAAGCGCCGCCTGGATCGGGGGGACTCATCTTCACGCCCTGGCTGAACGGCGAGCGCACGCCGGTCGAGGACCGCACTCTGCGGGGCGCGTTCCTCAACATCTCGCTGCACACCCAGCGGCCGCACCTGGTCCGGGCCGTGATGGAAGGCGTGGCCTTCAACGCCCGCTGGCTGCTGGATGCCGTGGAGCATTTCGTCCGCCGGCCGATCCCGAGCCTGAGGATCCTGGGCGGCGGGGCTCAATCGGACCTGTGGTGCCAGATCCACGCGGACATCCTCAACCGGCGCATCGAAAGGGTGGCCGACCCCATGTTCGCCAGCCTTAGAGGAGCCGGGCTGTTCGCTGCCATCTCGCTCGGCAAGCTGTCGCTCGACGACGTGAAGGGCCTCGTCCGCGTCACGCATGCGTTCGAGCCGGACCGTGGGGCCAGCGCGACATACGAGCCGATGTATTCGGAGTTCAAACGGTTCTACGGCAGCCTTCACGGCAGCTACGCGCGCCTCAACGCGAGAGGAGAAAACCCATGACAACCAACCTCGCAGTCATGCCCCGGCTCGGCGCCAACCGCTGGATGGTCCTTGGCGCCTACGCCCTGCTGGCTGCCTGCACCCAGCTGCTTTGGCTGACCTTCGCGGCGATGGACACCCGCAGCGCGGCTGCGATGAAGGTGGACGTGGGCGCCGTCGGCGACCTGGCGGCCGTTTTCCCGTTCGTCTACATCGTCCTGGCCCTGCCGATGGGGCGCTGGCTCGACATGAGCTTCACGCGGGCCCTGGGGGCCGGCGCCCTCCTCACCGCCGCCGGAGCGCTGGTGAGGCTGGTCTCGCCGGATTCGTTCGGCTGGCAGATGGCCGGGCAGCTCGTGATCTCGGCCGGCCAGCCCCTGGTGCTGAACAGCGTGACCAAGGTGGCGGCCCGGTACTTCGCCCCGGCTGAGCGCCCGACCGCGATCTCGATCGGCACGGCGGCGCTGTTCGTGGGCATCCTGGGCTCCGTGCTCATGGCCGGGCCGCTCTTCGATGCAGGCGGGCTCTCTCTGCTGCTGTGGGTGCAGGCGGTGCCTTCGGTGGTCGCCGCCCTCTTCGTGCTCCTGGCATTCCGCGCCCGGCCCGCTTTCCCCGACGACCCCTCCGCCACCATCAGCCTGCGCTGGCTGGCCGGCGACCGCTTCATGTGGACTCTGGCAGCGCTGGTCTTCATCGGCATGGGCACCTACAACGCCCTCGCCACCTGGCTGCAGCCCGTGCTCGCTCATTTTGGGGAGGGCGACGCCGCTGGCAACCTCATCGCGGTGCTCACCTTCGCCGGGGTGCTGGGCGCGGCGGTGCTGCCCACGGCAGCCGCCCGCCGCGATCGCCGCCGCTCCCTTTTGGTCGTGGCCCTGATCGTGTCGGCGATGGCCTTGGTGGCGGTCGGGGCGGTCCACAACCTGGTCTGGATGGGGGCGTGGATGTTCGCCGCGGGCTTCTTCCTGCTGGCGGCCCTGCCGGTCGTGCTGGACTGGTCGGACATCCACGCCGGGCCCGAACGACAGGGAGGAGCGGTCGGCTTCCTCATGATGGCCGGCAACCTCGGCGGCCTGCTGCTGGTGCTGGTCGTCCAGGTGGTGATCGGCAGCGCCTACTTGGCCCTGGGGGCCCTGGTCGTGGTGGCTTTGGCAGGCATCCCGATCGTCCTGCGCCTGCCGTCGCACGTCTCCGCGACCAGATAGAGGGACCGGGACCCCGAATCGGGTGGCCGTTCGGCCCGCCGCCCCGCGGGGCCCTGGGCCTAGCGTCAGGTCATGAGGCGCGCCCTCCTTGCGGCAGCCGTGGCCGTGCTCGTGCTGGGCGGCTGCGGACCCGTGTCGCCTGGGGTCGGGGCGCGCTCCCCTGGGTCGAGCCCGTCCGCCGCGGAAACGCCCGCCCCGACTGCGACTCCCTCCGCCCAACCGACCCCGAGTCCGACTCCAGTCCTGGTGCGCGCGGGGGCGCCGGCCTGGGTTGCGGTGTCGGTGGCCACGGAGTGGCGCAGCCCATCCTCGCCCCGGCCCGTCGACGCGCCGGCCCTGGCCGCCCCGGCGCGAATCAGGGAGTGGCTCGCCGCGCTGAGCCCCACCGACCAGGCGGGCCTGATCGGCAGGGCCGACTCCCAGGTCCTTCTGGGCGACCGGGTGGAGGTCACCGCGGTCAGTGGATCCTGGGCTCACGTGGTCCTTCCTGACCAGGCCACGCCCCTGGACTCCCGCGGCTACCCGGGCTGGATCCCCCTGGCTCAGCTCAGCGCCATCGAGCCACCCGCTTCAGGCTTGGTCGCGACGGTGACGGTCCCCACCGCGTGGCTGCTGCGCGGCGGGCTGCCGGTCGTGGAGGTGGCCTTCGGCACCGCGCTGCCCGTGGTCGGCCAGTTCGCCTCGATCGTCCAGGTGGGACTGCCCGGTGAGGTCGTGTTGGACGCGCCCTCGAGCGCTGTCGCAATCGCGCCCGCGGGCACGCCAGCACGCGACCCG
>DATLUC010000023.1:0-21120 GCA_035533335.1 Candidatus Baltobacterales bacterium | reverse complement strand
GCACTTATACAGGCTTGCATAACACTGTCTTGTATAACCGCTAGGGAGTTTGTAGGCGACGCGGGCTGATGGCACTCGAGTCCCGGATACCTGGTCATTCCCGTCGTGATCGGCGACCGGGAGGCGCCAGCTGTCGAGTTCAGTCAGCAGTCGCACGTCATCAGCGAGGCCATGGCGAGACATGAGCCGGCCCTCGAGGCCAGCGGTTTGTGCGGTGCGCCGCTCCGTGTGGTACGTGCTTCGATCACACCCGGGAGATCGAGGACCGCGCTGGCTGACCTGAGGCGGCGGTGAGAAGCCAAACGAAGAAGGCGCCCAACACCACGAACATCGCGACGCTCTCGAGCATGACTGCGTCGCGGGCCAGGTGGGGGGTCGAGCCGAACTCTGCCAGCGCTCCAAGCGCGGCGATCACGACAGGCGGCAGCACGAGCCGCTGCCAGCCGTATTTCGCTCGCCATGTGCCCGCGGCCCACACGGTCGCGAACACGTAGATCTCCATCAGGTAGTAGGGCCACACGGTCTTGGTCAGCAGCATGAAGCTCGCGGCAGTGAGCGTCACCGCCGCGAACAGCCTTTGCGCCGTGAGGCCTCCCGGTCGCGTCGCGAGGCACACGTTTGTCGCCAGAGCAAGCAGGGCGACGAAGACCACGTCGTCGTGCTGGGCCACCTGCTCGAAGACGGTTCCCGTCGACAAGGTCCAGATCGAACCGGCGCCAACGATCAACAGGCCTCGGTTGGTGAACAGCGACTGCATTAAGGAGGCGGGGTCGGCGAGGTAGAACGGCAGCAGTCCGAGAAGCGCGGTGGCGGCGGCTGCGATCGCCATCAGCGGAATCGCCATCGGACGCTGCCGCCAGGCGTGGAGCGCGAGCGGGACTGCATATAGACCAGCGATGCTGCGCGAGAGAACCGCAAGGCCGAGTGCTGTGCCGCTGCGCGCAGGCCAACCTGCATCGAGCCAACGTATGGCGAGCAGCACGAACCACACCTCGAATGGCTGCTCAATGTGCCCGTAGCCAGCAAGCGATTGCCAGACCGGCGGACCGGCGGCAAGCGCGCCGTACGCGAGCAGGCGCCAGCCGCCCGCGAGCTTGTTGCCGCGCAGCCTTTCGATGGCAGCGACGCCCTCGCGCGCCATCAAGAGGATGAAGAGGCTGAAGAAGGCAAGCGTGATCGCGCGGCGCGGATAGAGCGTTTGCATGAGCCCGAGCGCCTGCACGAGCGCGCCGATGAGTGTCAGCGGAACCAACAACACGGGACCGTTCTGGTTCACGTTCGGGTACTGGTCCGGCGGCGTCTGCGAGTAGGCCGCCAGCGGGTGCCCGGCGAGGGCCGCCTGCGCGGACGGCCAGAAGAAGATGTCGAGGTCGGTGGGGACGATGGGGAGGAAGCCGGCGCCGAACCATGCCGCGGCAAACGCAATCACGAGTGCGCCCACGAAAACGATTCGGCGCGCACTCGGGCGGTTCTGCTCCAGGCGGTCGCTCATTCGACGGCGCAGCTTAGGTGCAAGGGCGGATTGACATGCTGTCCGGGAGGATCCCAGGACGCCATCGCGGACGTGACCCACCCCGCCTCGCCCGTCACGCTGTGCAGGCTGTCGGGCCAGGGAGGATGCCAGTCCAGGGGACTGGGGGGAGCCGTCTTCGCACGTCCTTCTCTACCGCATCCAAGCGCTCGCAGTGTGCCGAAGGGAGTGACTGCGTACATGCTCACCACCGCAGATGCCGACCTCGCTGCAATACGTATGGGCCTGTAAGGTCGCCTGACCGCCGCCGGCGAACTCTCTCAAGGGCCATACCTTCTTGAGTCACCGGTGGCCGGGTCCCCGACGCCTGCCGAAGAGAACGCATTGAGACCTTGGGGCGCCCGCGCACGATGGCCATGGTTACGGACCTTCGCGTGCCGGCTGGTCAGCTCAATCTGGCGCCCGTTAAGAATGATCAAAAGGTTCTTATTGTGGAAAGCCGGGTGCACCTCCATTCCAGCAGCCCTGGGGCATACTGCCCTTGAGCGGCAACGGCTTGCCGGTCGAATCGCCGCATGTCCCGGTCCGTTCGTCGAGGGCACAATGGGTGCGATGGGCGAATTCGCCAAGCATGAACCAGCTGGGTACGAGTGCCCGTTTTGCGCGCTTGGCGCAGGGCGAGACACCAATCTCAGCGACCAGCGACACATCGTCGAGCGGACGGACGCGACGTTCACAATCATCTCTCCTCGCTTCTGGCCGAACAACCGCGGCGCCCTGATCGTGGTGCCGCTGGACCACCACGAGAACCTGTACGTGCTTCCGGATCATCTTGGTGCGGCTGTCCACAGCGCCGCGCGACGCGGTGCCATTGCTCTTAAGAAGGCATATGGCTGCGATGGGACATCGACACGCCAGCACAACGAACCGGCAGGCAACCAGGACGTCTGGCACTATCACGTGCACGTTTTCCCCCGATTCGATCGAGACAACCTGTATCGAAGCGAGATCGGAGGACTGCTGACCAAGGAGGAGATGACGCAGTACGCGAGTCGCATTCGAGAACAACTGGCCGGCACTCCGTCAGGCTCTGGTCCTATTAGCCGCGAGGGAGCGTTTTGACAAGGATTCCACTCGAGCCGGCTGACGCCCTGACCATCACCACGCTGGTCGAGAACGTGTACGACGTCTTCATGCCCGACCAGCCCCCGGCTCACCGCTCCGGTCCGGGTTCGACCAAGGGCCGGCTTGGCACCCGGACGATGTTGAACAGCTTCGTTCCGGACCAGCTGGTGGCCGAGCACGGATTCTCCGTGCTGCTCGAAGTGTCGCGGCGGGGCCGCACACACAAGCTCCTCTTCGACCTCGGCGTGAGTCCGAACGGGATGGTCGAGAACATGCGCCGGCTCGACATCGATCCAAAGGACGTCGAGGCTATCGTGTGCAGCCACGGCCACTTCGATCACACCGCTGGGCTGGACGGCCTGGCGCGGTACGTCGGCCGTTCGAGCCTCCCGGTCATCATCCATCCGGATTTCTGGAACCGGCGCCGCGCGCTGTTCCCCGGCCGCGATCCAATCGAGATGCCGACCACCAGCCGCGCGGCCCTCGAGGGCGTCGGTTTCACCATCGTCGAGGACCGGCAGCCGAGCTTCCTGCTCGATGGGTCCGTGCTGGTGACGGGCGAGGTGCCCAGAGTCACCGGCTATGAACCGGGCTTCCCGTTCCAGGAGGCCTGGCGCAGCGATCACTGGGAGCCGGACCCGTTGGTCCTGGACGACCAGGCGATTGTCGTGAACGTGCGTGACCAGGGACTGGTGGTGATCACCGGCTGCGGTCACGCCGGCGTCGTCAACACCACCCGGTACGCCCGCATCCTGACCGGCGAGGATCGGGTCTGCGCCGTGATCGGCGGCTTCCACCTGAGCGGCCCGCTGTTCGAGCCCCTCATCGATCGCGTTTGCGCCGACCTGCTGGAGCTGAGACCAAGCTGGATCGTCCCCGGCCATTGCACGGGCTGGCGTGCCCAGCACGCGATGGCGCGGGTGTTCGGCAGCTCATTCGTTCCCAACTGTGTGGGCACACGCCTGGAGCTCGTCGCCGCCGGCCGATGACATAAGGGGGCCCGGCGGCCCTGGTCAGGCCGGCAGCTTCCGGATCCGGTCCCCCGGCCGCACGCGGCCGGCCACCACCACGCGGCAGTTGGCGCCACGCAGCCGCAGCTCTCGCCCCGCCGGTGAGTTGACGAACCTCAATGCATCGTTGCCGAACCGAGCCGAGAACTTGGCGCAACCCGTATGGGGAGCCTCGCTGAACTCGATCACGGCGGAGCCGAGCTGGACCCGGCTTCCGGCAGGCAGGTTTGCCACGCTGAGGTCCAGGTCGACGAACAGCTGATCGCCGGCGAGCGCCCACCGGTCGCGGTCGCCCGCGACGGCGGCCGCCGACCGCGCGTTCATCAGCGTCAGCTGCGCCTCGAGGTTGGGACCGCCGTCCGGTTTCCGGCTGCTGCCCCGCGCCCTCCAGGTGTCGCCCTCGAGGCCGTTCCGCAGATCGAGCCACGCCTCTTCCAGGACCTCGCGCTGGTCCTCGGCCGGTCGGCGGACGAGGAGCTCGACCGTCCCGTCATCGGCGGGCGCACCGCGGATCCAGTCCAGCTCCGCCTCCAGCCGAGTCAGCTCTTCGGTCTGCCGCACCGACGTATTGTGGCCTGCCGGCCCCAACGGCGTCACTCGCGCTCGATCACTCGGCGCCCGCGCTCCGGCGTCCACGATTCCACGACGAGCCGGTCGCCGGCCTCGGTCAGCCGGGTGATCACGGCCTCCTGGATGTCGATCACGAAACGATGGCTATCGCCGCCCGAATCGACCTCGGCCGCCCGGCCGGTGATCTTGGCCTCCCCGAGCCAGGCCGACGGATGGCCTTCCGGTGGGTCGAAGGTCGGCCCGTGGATCGCGATCCGGGGGTCGCGCCGAAGATCGAGAGCCTTGACCGCCTTGGGCATGGATCCGATCTGCAGCCGGCCGCCGGTGAACTCCACCTCGGTGCCGCTGATGCGCGGAGATCCGTCGCGCCGCAGGGTCGCCATGGTCAGGTGCTTTCGGAAGGCCATCAAGGCGCGCACCCGAGACGCGAACTCCGGCTCAGCCGACTCGAATTCCGCCCACGTCGCCAAGGCGGTTGAGCATACGGAGAGGAGGCCTATGGCGGCAATTCGCCGGGGACAGCCGGGGGGCCAATGGTCCTTGCTTCGCCCAACTTTGGACCCTCGTCACGCCGGCTGAAGGCAACTACGGTGGATTTGAGGGATCGCACCGATTGTCGACCACGGAAGTGACCAGGGGCGTGGACGCGGATTATCGCCGTGAGCTCCGCGCGTCCATTGCCCGCGAGCTGCACGACGGGCCGATCCGCGAGTTGACTGCTTGCGTAGTCAGGCTCGAGAACTTCCGAACGTTCAGTGACAACCCGAACATGCAGATCGCGATCTCGGCCATCGAAGAGCACGCGAGGGCGGCGTTGATGTCGATGCGCAACCTCATCCGCGACCTCCGCGACGAAGCGCCTCTTGAGGATCTGCCAGACGCCATCCAGGCGATGATCGAGAGGTATCGGAAATCCAGCGCGGCGGAGCTCACGCTGGTGGTTTCGCCTGAATGGCCGCAGCTGGTCCCGGCGCTCGTCGCACTCAACCTTCTGCGGGTCGTGCAGGAGGCCGTGCACAATGCCGTGCGTCACGGGGCGGCCGACCACATTCTTCTGGACCTCCGCACGCGTCCCGGCCGCCTCAAGGTCACGATCACCGACGATGGTGACGGGATCAGTCCCGGCACCCCGGAGGGGGCTGGAATGATCGGCATGCGTGAGCGGATGGCCCTGATCGGGGCCCGGCTGGAGGTGAGGCATCGCCGCCGCGGGACCGTGATCGACGTGGAGGCGCCTTCGGCATGAGGGAACGGGGGCCAGGATCGCCCAGGATTCGAGTCCTGGTCGTGGACGACCAGACTCTCTTTCGCGAGGGCCTGGTCGCGCTGCTCAAGGCGGAGAAGGACCTGGACGTCGTCGGACAGGCCGAAGACGGGGAGGACGCGCTTCGTCGAGTCTCGGCCCTGCTTCCGGACGTAGTTCTGATGGACGTGCACATGCCCAGGCTGGACGGCATCCGGGCGACCGCCGGGATCGTCGCCGCTCATCCCAACGTGCGTGTGCTGATGCTGGCATCCGTCCAGACGGATGGTTCGGTGGTCGAGGCGCTGCGCGCGGGCGCCTGGGGCTATGTCCTCAAGGACGCCGGGCGTGCCGGCCTCGTCGAGGCGGTCATGCGAACCGCGGAGGGCAGGCACGTGCTCAGCCATGACGGCCAGCGAGCGGTTGTCACCGCCGCCCTCGGCAGAGCGGAGGAAGAGCATCCACCGGCCGGGCTTTCGGTCCGACAGTTCCAGATCCTGCGGCTGATGTCGCTGGGCCTGGAGCTCAAGCAGATCGGGCGCGAGCTTGGCGTGGCCGAGAAGACGGTCCGGAACCAGGCGAGCCTGATGTACGCGAAGCTCCGGGTCCACGACCGCGCTCAGGCGATCCTCTACGCGTTGCACAAGGGCCTGGCCGCCTGATCTCTCGCGGACCCGATCGGCCCTTAACGAGCCATCCGGGAGACCCCCCGACCGGGACTTCTGTCCCAGGTTTCACCCCTCTTGCCGGGGCTAGCCTCGGGACAAAGGAGGTTGTGAAACAACCATGATGCGCAAATGGAGGTTAGGGGCCGGCCTTATTTTCTCGTTAGGCCTCGTAGTCGCGATGATCGGAGGAAGCGTCCTTGTCGCGTCGGCGACCCAGGGGGATGACCATAAAGTCACGATCTGTCATTCAACGGCATCCCACACGAATCCCTATGTGGAGGAGAGTGTGGACGTTGCCTCAATCGACGGTGAGGGTAACGCTGATCACTATGGGGTGCACAAGGGGCCGATTTATCCGCAGACCGACGCCCAGGGCAACTGGGGAGACATCATCCCGCCACTCGCCGGTGTTCACGCAGGCCTGAACTGGACAGCCGAGGGTCAGGCCATCTTGGCCAACGGCTGCAACCTTGTCCCGGCAACATCACCCACACCGACGACTTCGCCGACGCCGGAAGTCTCGCCGACGCCGGAAGTCTCGCCGACGCCGGAAGTCTCGCCAACGCCGGAAGTCTCGCCAACGCCGGAAGTCTCGCCAACGCCGGAAGTCTCGCCAACGCCGGAAGTCTCGCCAACCCCGCAGACCTCGCCAACCCCGCAGACCTCGCCAACCCCGCAGACCTCGCCCTCGCCTAGCGGCGGCGTTCTCGCGGCCACGGCGACTCCGACGGGTGGTGTCCTGGCCGCCACCGGCGGCAGCACCCCCGACCAGAGCTTTGGTCTGTTCCTGATCGCGCTGGGTCTCATCGCCATGGGGGGAGGCGCGTTCGCCTGGAGGCGACGCGAGGCCTGAAATGGCGCTCCATTTGCGCGTAGCGGGGTGGAAAACGTTCCACCCCGCGCGTCTTTTCCGGCGGCGGCCCTGGGCAGGGACCCTGCTCGCAGCCGGCGCGACCGCATTCCTCGCCGGCGCCGGGGTCCTGACCGCAAGCCTCGCGCCCATGTGGGGGATAGGCGCCGAGACGGCGACCGTGACAGCGGTCCAGGCCGCGCCCGTACCGCCGGCGATCGACTCGACCGGCGGCCTTTCCATCTCAGACTCGATCAAGAGCTCCGTCAAACAGGTGATCACGGCGCCGCCCGTGATCGACCGTCCGGTCAATGGGATCGCCTTCCAGATGCGAATACCCGCGATCGGCTACAGCTCCGCAGTGGTCGAAGGCGTGGATGCCGCGCACCTCGAGAAGGGTCCGGGACACTACCCGACGACCGCGTGGCCCGGCCGCCCCGGCAATGTGGGCATTGCTGCGCACAACGTGTACTGGTTGAGCTTCAACCGGTTGAAGGCCGGGGACCGAGTCGAGATCCAGACCCCCCATGGGCTGTATCTCTATGAGATCACCGGGTCGAAGGTGGTCCAACCTGACGATCGCACCGTGCTCCAATCGACGTCGGAACACCAGCTCACGCTGACGACCTGCTATCCGCTGTGGGCCGGGGCCTACGCGACCCAGCGGCTGATCTTCACGGCGCGGGAGATCGGCGGAGTCGGTTAGGCCCGCTTTACCCCGATGTAGAGGGTCTGCTTGCCCATCAGCCAGCGTGCGGGTGGGAACGCCAGGTAGGCCCGGACCAGTAGTGGGTGTTGCGGCAGGCGGCTCTTGGTCGTGTAGGGCAGGAAGCGCGCAATGACGCGCTCCGCGCGAAAGCCCGCCATGGTGGCGGCTTCCGCGAGGCTCTTCTCCGTGAGCGCCGTTTGGTGGTCGATGAAGTCCCAGTAGGCGCCCCCGACCAGCCGGATGTTGGGCTGCAAGATGAGGACGCGTCCACCCGGCCGGAGCAAGGCAAATGCGACCCTGAGCTGCTGCAGTACCGCCTCGGTGGACGCCAGATGCTCGAGGTAATTGCTGAAGAACGCGATGTCGAAGTAGTCGTTTGGTATGACGTCGGCGAGGTCAAGTCCGCTCGCGCGCACAAACCGCACATCGCTGGGCAGCGCGGAGCCCACGTCGCGTATGTCCGTGGCCCAACGCTCGCCGGCGCGGATGTTTCGAATGAAATACCCGACGTCGCACGCGATGTCCACCACTCTTGCATCAGGCTTGATGTAGCGCTGGAGGTAGCGGCCGAGCTCCCGCCAGATCGCATCCTTGGTGGCATGGTCGGCCTGGTCGAAACGGAGCTCGTAGACCTCCTTGAGCACGATCGGCGGAAGGCTCTTGGGATCACGCCGCTGGCCATGATCGCTGGGATTGGGAGGGGACGTCATCGGCAGACCAACCATAGCGTTCGGATCCGGGGCGGTCGGATGTCAGCGGTAAACGAGATTGGCTCCAAACCGGACGAAGCCGAGACGTTCGTACACGCGTGCCGCCTCCTCGTTGGCCGCGTCAAGAAAGACGAAATCACCGCCGCCGGCGAAATGTCGCCCCACGAGCTCGGAGCTCACCGTCCCGGCGACGCCGCGGCGTCTGATCTCGATGCGGGTGACGATTCCCACGATCTCGGCCGCCCCCTTGAGCGAATGCGAGACGCCTGTGCCGGCGACATGGCCGTCTAACAGCGCCAGCAGGTACACGCTGTTAGGCGCAGCCAGGTCCTTCTTCAGCCGATTCACAGGAGGCACGGGGCGGGCGGCCTCCCCGCCGTCTGTCCACCTGATCTCCTGGAAGGCAGCCAGGTCGGACGTCGGAGATGAGCGATCCAGCTGCTTCAGCAGGACACCTTCCGCGGCGAACGGCCTGAACCCGTCGGGACGGCAGGCCATCAACGGGTTTCGCTCGGTCTGCCTGAGGCCCGAAGCCTGGAGCCAGGCGCCGGCCTGCGGGGCGACCGATTCGTTGAACTCGATCTGCAGCTCCGTCTGGCGTCTCGCGAACATGGAGCGGAGTCGCCCCACCGCGTTTTGAACGTCTACCTGCGTGACCTCGCCGTCGACCATCGTCACCCAGCTGTCGGCGCCAGCCTTGGCGGAGATCACGACCTGGAAAGGTCCGACAGAAAGGAGCTCCATCCCGGCGGGTCGCGCCTCGAGGGCGTCGAGCTGCCAGGCCTTGAAGCGCAGTGCATCTCTTGCGCGATTCGATTCCAAAGCCGTCATGTGAAACCGTACCCTGAGGAAGCATGGGAAACTCCGGCCCACTGGCGGCCAGCCCCGAAAACGCCTTCGCCGCGGACCTTTTCGAAGCCCTGCCCGCGCGTTACGATCGGCTGGCCGAGACGCTCTCGTTCCACCAGAATCGGCGGTGGCGTGGCGAGCTGGTGCGCCACGTCACGCGCTTCCAGCCCCAGCGCATCCTGGACGTGGCGACTGGCACGGCAGGCGTGGCCATCGCGCTCGCCCACGCGAGCGATGCGCACATCGTCGGGGTCGACATCACCGAGTCCATGCTCGAGCGCGGTCGTGAGCGCGTGCGAACCGCCGGCCTGGACAACCGGATCCGCCTGCAGGTGGCGCGCGCCGAAGAGCTTCCGTTCCCAGACGGCCACTTCGACGCCGTGAGCTTCACCTACCTGCTGCGTTACGTCGCCGACCCCGGGGCGACTATCGCCGAGCTCGCCCGGGTGCTGCGTCCCGGAGGCGGTATGACAAGCCTGGATTTCTACGTTCCGCCAAGTCTCGTCTGGCGCGCGGCCTGGCGAGGCTACACGCGCCTCGTGCTCCCCGTGGCCGGATACGCCCTCGGCGGCCGGCCGTGGGCCGGCGTGGGCCGTTTTCTCGGACCGAACATCGAGGAGTTCTATCGCAGATGGCCGCTGCACCGGATTTTCGAGGCGTGGCGGACCGCCGGCATGGTCGATGACGACCACGAGGTGATGAGCCTGGGAGGCGGTCTCGTCATGTGGGGTAGAAAGCGGCATGCCTGAGCGCGCACAGGTCGAAGCCCTAGGCCCGGCTTACTATGCGGCCCTGGCTGCAGGGTGGCGCCGTGATTTTTGGGCGCTGCTGCACCCGCCGTACACCGCGTGGCACCTCTCGTACGTGCTCATCGGGGCGAGCCTGGCTCCGCACGTCAGCCTGCCGAGGCTGGCAGCCACGCTCCTTGCCTTCTTTCTCGCCGTCGGGATCTCCGCTCACGCCCTGGACGAGCTGCGAGGCCGTCCGCTGAAGACGCAGATTCCGTCTGCGGTCTTGTGGAGCGCTGCAATCGTCGGGTTGGCCGGCGCCGTCGGCCTGGGGATCGCCGGCCTGCCCGTGGTCGGGATCGGCCTCTTGCCGTTCATCGCCGCAGGCGTGCTGTTCGTTTTCGCATACAACCTAGAGCTGCTCGGCGGCAGGCTGCATGGTGACTTCTGGTTCGCGCTGTCGTGGGGGGCATTCCCCGTACTGACCTCATTTTTCGCACAGACCGGACGGGTGTCGGTGTCAGCCGTCGCCGTCGCGGCAGGCGCTTACGCCCTCTCATACGGCCAGCGATTGCTCAGCAAACCGGCTCGCGCCCTGCGCCGCAACACGAGTGCGGTGAGGGGGACGATGACCATGTCTGACGGGTCGCAATCCGAGGTCGACGCGAAAGTGATGCTGGTCCCGCTCGAGGGCGCGTTGAGTGCATTTTCCTGGGCTGTCGTGGTCCTTTCCTTAGGGCTCGTGCTCTCCCGCCTTGCCGCGTAGCATGCGGCCTGTCATGGGCCAGCCGGACGCGACCAAGGTCAAGCCGCTGCTGCGAGGTTGGTCGCACGCGATCGCCGCGCTCGTCGCGGTCGCGGGGCTGGTCGCGCTGATCGTGATCACGCGTGACGACACGGGCAAGCTGGTGTCGATGCTCATCTACGGGGTGGGCCTGGTGCTCCTCTTCGGCGTGAGCGGGACCTATCACCTCTTTAACTGGCCGCCGCGAGTCAAAGACTGGCTCCGCCGCGCCGATCACGCGACGATCTTCGTCTTCATCGCCGCCACGTACACGCCGCTCGCATACAACGTGCTCGATGGCTGGTGGCGCATAGGCGTGCTGGCCGCGATCTGGATCTGCGCGATCGCGGGCGTCGCCGGCGCGGCGCCGTTCCTCCGCATTCCGCGACGTCTCCTCGCTTCGCTGTATCTCGCCATGGGGTGGGTTGCGGTCGTGGCCCTCGTGCCCTTGACGGCGGCGCTGGGTTGGCTGGCTGCGGTGTTGATCGCACTGGGCGGACTGCAGTACTCGCTCGGAGCCGCCGCCTACGCGTTCAAGCGGCCCAACCCCTGGCCGCGAGTGTTCGGCTATCACGAGCTGTTTCACCTGGCGGTGATCACCGCCAGCGTGACCTTCTACGTGATCGTCGTCCGGTACGCCGTCCCATATCACCGCGTGGGCTAATAGGACCTAGACCGGCGGGACTCCGTGCTTGCGGTTGGTGTAAGGCGAAACGCGGGTGGAGTAGGCCTTGAAACGCGCGATGAGGGTGGCGCGAAGATCGTCCGGCTCGACCACGTCGTCGACGATGAGGTTGGCGGCGAGCTTGTAGAGATCCACGTCCTCGCGATAGTCGTCCTCCAGCTCCTTGCGGCGTGCCGCCCGCTCTGCCTCTGGCAGGTCGGCCAGCTTGTTGTAGAACACCGCGTTCACGGCCGGCTCGGGTCCCATCACCGCAATCTGCGCCGAAGGCAGGGCGATCACGCAGTCCGAATCGAACGCGGGCCCCGCCATTGCGTACAGGCCTGCGCCGTAGGCCTTGCGCACGATGACCGAGATCTTGGGCACCGTCGCCTCCGAGACCGCGCTGATCATCTTGGCGCCGTGCCGGATGATGCCTCGCTTCTCGACGTCGGTCCCGATCATGAAGCCTGGGACGTCGGCGAGGAACAGCAGGGGAATTTCGAACGCATCGCAAAGCGAGATGAAGCGGGCCGCCTTGTCGGCCGAGTCGTTGAAAAGCACCCCACCCTTCTGCATCGGCTGGTTGGCGAGGATGCCGATCGCGTGCCCATCGAGTCGGGCCAGGCCGGTGAGTAGCTCCTTGGCGAACAGCTGCTTGAGCTCGAGCCAGCTTCCCTCATCGACGATCGCATCGATGACCTTGCGCATGTCATAGCCGCGATTCGCCTCGACGGGGATGAGCTCGCCAAGCTTCCCCGACCCCACTCGCGCCGCCCTGGACGCGCCCGCGGCGGGCTTCTCGCCGGAGCGCTGCGGCATGAACCGGAAATAGGTCCGGGCAAAGTCGATCGCGGCCTGTTCGTCGGCCACGAGCACGTCGCCGCAGCCGCTTTCCGTGCAGTGCATGCGGGCGCCGCCGAGCTCTTCGAGGCTGACCTTCTCGCCGACCACGACCTCGACCATGCGGGGCGATCCGAGATACATCGAGGCGTTGCCCTCGACCATGATCACGATGTCGCAGAACGCGGGTATGTATGCGCCCCCGGCGGCCGACGGCCCGAACAGCAAGCAGATTTGCGGCACGACCCCGGAGAGCTGGACCTCGTTGAAGAAGATGCGCCCGGCATGCCGGCGGCCGGGGAACATGTCGATCTGGTCCGTGATGCGGGCGCCTGCGGAGTCGACCAGGTAGAAGAGCGGGACGCGAATTCTCATCGCGGTTTCCTGGATGCGCACGATCTTCTCCACGGTGCGCGCGCCCCAGCTGCCGGCCTTGACCGTCGGGTCATTGGCCATCACGGCAACCTGGCGACCTTCGACCATGCCCAGCCCGGTCACGACACCGTCCGCGGGCAGCTCATCCGCGAGCACGTTGGCGAAAAGGCCGTCCTCGACGAAGGAACCGGCGTCCAGGAGAAGGCCGAGCCGCTCGCGCGCTGTCAGCTTGTGCTGTTCGCGAAGCTTGGGCAGGTATCGTGTCCCGCCTTTGAGCGCCTTCTCGCGCAGCTCGCGATGTCGCGGACTGCTCATCTTCCCTTGAAGTCCGGCGGCCGCTTTTCCAGGAAAGCCTTAATCCCTTCTTTGGCGTCGTCCGAAAGAGTCACCAGGGTGAACTGGCCCTGGAGGTAGTCGAGCGCGGCCCGGAACTCCATGTCCTGCTGACGGTAGAACGAGTCGCGGCCGAGTCGCATCGCCACGGGCGACTTGACGGCCAGGCGCTCGGTGATCTCGCCGACCGCCGCGTCCAGCTGGTCGTGGGGCACGACGCGGTTGACGACTCCGAGAGCCTGCATCTGTGTTGCGGTCCAGCGATCGCCGAGCATCTCCATCTCGAGCAGCACCTTGCGCGGAATGCTGCGCGAGAGGATGGCCTGGATCATCATCGGCCAGATCCCGACGTTGATCTCCGGCGTGCCGAAGGTCGCAGTGTCGGTGGACACCAGGATGTCGCACGAGCAGGCCAGGCCGAGGCCGCCGGCCAGCGCATGGCCGTTGATGCGCCCGACGATCGGCTTGCCCAGCTCAGCCATGAGGGTGAACAGCTCCACGAACAGATCACGGCTTCGATGCCGTTCGACGTCGGTCATCTTGGCGTCGAAGCTACCGAGGTCGGCGCCGGCGCAGAAGGCGCGGTCCCCGGCGCCGGTGAGGACGACCACCCGCACCTCCGCCTCTGCCTTGGCCCACCGAAACGCAGCGACCAGGTCGCGCAGCATGGTGCCGGACAGCGGATTTCGCTGGTCGGCCCGGTTGAGGGTGATGGTCACCACGTGGCCCGCGGCCTCGAGCCTGACTTGTTCCAGGGAAGGTTGCACGCTCACGCCGGTAATCGTAGGTCGCTTCTTAGTGGAGGATCCCGGCCGCGATCGCGATGCCGACCAGGATGAGTACGCCGCCTCCGATCTCCTCGCTCCAGGCCTCGACGTGTCTGCCCAGCCGATGGCCGAGCTCGAGTCCGACCAGGGACATGGCCACGCTGACGACGCCCATGGTCGCTGCGGCCAGCACGATCTGGATGTGGTGGACCGCCAGTGCAAATCCAACTGCCAGGTTGTCGATGCTCAGGGCCAGCGCCGTGAAGATCAGCTGGTGCGTCTTGATGCCGGGCGCGCGTGGTTCTTCGCTCTCGACCCGGCGGCCCTGCCAGATCGTGTAGGCGCCGGTGAGGATCAGGACGGCGCCTGCGACGTACGCGGCGAGGTTGTGCCCGATGAAGCCCGATACTGCCTCGCCCATCAGCAGCCCGAGGAGCGGCATCAGCGCCTCGAACAGTCCAAACGCGATGCCAACCCGGATCCGCGTGCGGGCGTCGATGCCGGATAGGCCGATCCCGATCGAGCCCGCAAAGTTGCTCAGGCCGACGGAGACGCTGACGAGAAGCAGGCTGGCGATTGCAGGCATCCGGCTAACTATATGTAGGCGAGGAACTGTTGCTTGGCGGGCCGCCGGGGAGTAGGTTTGCTGGCATTCCTTAACAAAAATACTTTGTCGATTTGCTTAACCACGTTCAGAATGGCACCGAATCTGCAACCGCTTCTGTAACCCAAAGTTAGGCCCGCAATCGCTCAAACGATATACTCCGCCCACCCCACAAAGAAATGAAGGTCAAGCAGCGCGACCCGGTCGCGGCCGCCGCCGTGGCTTCACACGATTCTGGCATCGATCTCGACAAGCCCATCTTCACGCTCAGTGTGGCTTCCGAGATCCTCGAGGTGCATCCCCGCACCTTGATGATGTACGAGCACCTGAGCATGATCAACCCCAAGCGCACGGTGACCAATCGCCGTCGCTATTCACGCCGTGACGTGATGAAGCTCCAGGCCATCCAGTCGCTGACCCGCGAGCATCACGTCAACCTGGCCGGCGTCCGTTACATCCTCGCGTTGCTCAAGCGCTTGCACAACGCCGGAGTCGAGCCTCCGGCGGACCTCAAGAACCTGGATGTGTCCCAGCTCGACGTCTAAGCAACCACTCGGATTCAGGAAGGCAAAGAGGTAAATGTCAAAGAAACGACGGCGTCTAGAGATCAAGGTCGACCCGCTTCCCGCCCCGTATCAGCTGGAGACCGCCTCCTGCCCCGTCTGTGGGCGCGACGCGGCGGCGATCGGACGGCGGCACCTGCAGATCGTGTTCCGGTGCGAGGGCTGCAAGGTCGTTTTCAAGCGCAACCGGAGCTGGCCGTACATCTACTGAGCGCCTGATCGCAGAGCCCTCGTAGGGTAGGGGCATGAGGCGAACCGTCGGCCGGGCGGCGATCTACGGCATCTTGATGGGCGTCGCCACGGCCGCCGTGGTCGAGGCGGTCCGGCCGCGTGGAGGCACGGCGGTGCTCGTCGATTGGGACGAGGTTCGTCGCACAGCAAGGGGCCGCCTGGATACGCCCGCTCCGGACCAGGCCGCGATGGATTCGGCGCAGAAGGCGTACCGAGCGCTTGCCCGCCAGCTCGAAAAGCCGCTGCTCGACTTTGTCGGAAGCCTGCCCTCGGGCGCCGTCATGCCCAGGTTCGAGGCCCTCGACCGCGATGGCTGGCTCGACCTGAACCTCGCCATCCTGCGTCGAGCCATCGACCCGGTGCTCGAGGCGGGCCGCGTGCCCAACTCACTGGTAGTCGAGGTGGGGCGAGCGGGCGTCGACCGTTACGTCGGCTACATGCTTGCCTTCCTTGGGCAGCGTGTCTTGGGCCAGTACGACCCGCAGCTGATGAGCACGGAGCCGATGGGCGGCGAGGGTCTGTACCTCGTGGAGACCAACGTCGAGGTGTGGGGCAGGCGGGCCAACCTACCCGAAAAGGACCTGCGGCGCTGGCTCATCCTCCACGAGATGACCCATGCGTGGCAGTTCGCCGCCCATCCATGGTTGCGTCCTCACATGGAGGAGTCGATGCGGACCCTGCTCGAGTCGGTGACTCGAAAAGGGGCTCCGCTGGGGCGGGTGGCTGCGTTGGCAGGGGTCCTGCCGGCCCAATGGAGGGTGATGCGCCAGGTCCAGGGCACGATGTCCGTGATCGAGGGGTACAGCAACCTCGTGATGAACGAGCTGGGCGGAAGGCTCCTGCCCGGCTTCGACCAGCTCGAAGGGGCGTACCGGGAGCGGAACTCGGGCAAGAGCGCCCTCGAAGTGCTGATCTGGAAGGTGACCGGGCTGGATTTGAAGCTGCAGCAGTATCGCTGTGGCGAGGCCTTCTGCCGGGCGGTGTTCGACGAGCACGGGATCCACGTTCTCAACCGGGTCTGGGACGGACCCCAGGCAATGCCGACGCTCGACGAGCTGGGCGACCCGTCCGCGTGGTTCAGGAGGGTCGGGCCCTAAGGGCGATCCGACCGCTCAGTCGCGGAGCTCTTCCTGGGCCGTGTCCTCGCTGATCGGCATCACCGCGACCGGCAGGTCGCCGATGTCGAAGTAACGGACGGGCTTGTTCATGCGTTTGGCGATTCCCACCTGCACCTTGACGCCCAGGGACAGCCGGCCGAACACCCAGACCTCGTCGCACTTGGCCAGGAGGTTGTTCATCGCCTCGCGAACTATCTCCTTCGAGACCGTGTGCATGAGGTAGTAGTCGAAAAGCATGAAGGGGCTGACCGGGACCAACCCCGAGTCCAGCACGAACTTCTGGATGTGGGCCCGCCAGTAGAAGACCTTGTTGGACATCGCGACGTACACCAGCCGCTTGGGATGACGCAGCGTCTCCTCGGCCTGGTCCCGGGCGCTGGGTTTGGTGGTGGGTTGGAAGATCCGCTCCAGGATGTCCTCGGCAGCCTTCCCCTCGATCGCCATCGGGCGGCTATCGTATCAGCCGTGCCCGCGATGTCCCGCTTTGACCTGTCCGGAAAGGTCGCGCTGGTCACGGGCGCCAGCCGCGGAATCGGCAGCGCAATCGCGCACGCCATGGTCGAGCAGGGCGCGCAGGTCGTGCTCTCCAGCCGCAAGCAGGCCGACCTCGACGAAGAGGCCGCCCGCATCAACGCCGAGTACCCGGAGGCTGCGACCGCGATCGCGGCCCACGCCGGCCGCCCGGACGACCTGGAGCGGCTCGTCGGCGCGGTCATGAAGCGCTTCTCGCGCATCGACATCCTGGTCAACAATGCGGCCACCAACCCTGCCATCGGCCCCGTGTTGGGCGCCGACCTGGCCGCATGGGACAAGACCTTCGAGGTCAACCTGCGGGGCATGTTCATCCTGACCAAGCTCGTGTACGAGGCTTCGATGGAGGCCCACGGCGGCTCCGTGGTCAACGTGGCGAGTGTCGGCGGACTGCGCCCTGGTCTGGGCCTTGGCGTCTACAACATCACCAAGGCCGGTGTGATCATGTTCACTAGGCAGCTGGCCAGGGAGATCGGCGGCAAAGTCCGGGTCAACGCGGTGGCACCAGGACTGATCAAGACCCGTTTCGCGGAGGCACTCTGGGGCAACGAGGCCATCCTCGACCGCGTGCTCGCGGTCAATCCCATGGGCCGGATCGGCGTCCCCGAAGAGGTCGCCAGCGCCGTGGTGTTTCTCGCCTCGGACGCCGCGAGCTACATCAACGGGGAAGTGGTTGTGATCGATGGAGGCGGGGGCGAGATCTAGCCGCCCGTCTTCTCTCGTGCTCCGGCGTCGCCCCGTTGGCTTCGCCGTCCCCGTTCTCCGACGGCGGCTGCCGGCTGTGGATGAAGTCCTCCAGCTCTTTCTCGTACTGGTAGCCGTGCCGGTCGGGCTCGTAACGCAGGACGCGCCTCTGCTGGATGAAGTCCTCGAAAGCAGACCGCGTGTCGCGTGACGCCCTGAAGCCAAGCTCGCGCGCCGCCTTGGCTGTGGACAGCGAACGTCCCCAGCGAAGCAGGTCGAGCAGCTGCGGCGAGAGAAACGCGACCCCCAGCTTGCGGATGCCGAATGCGGCGATCTCGAGCCCGATCGGGGGCAGCAGCGGAGCATGCAGCTTCCCGACAGCGTCGAGCAGCTTCGACAGCGGCTCGGCGCCGGCCGAAGCGATGTTGTATGCGCCGGCCGGGCCGCGCTTGGTGGCGAGCGCGATCGCGTCGACGGCGTCGTCACGGTGCAGAAGCTGCAATGGCGGGTCGTAGCCGGCGACGGTCGGGACGACCTCGAGGTCCAGGTACCTTGCAAGTGGTTGCGGCTCCTGCGGGTTGAGGCTGTTGCAGAACCTCAGCACGAGGATCGCGATCTCCGGGTTGCGCAGAGCGAAGTCGCTCACGTACGACTCGACCTCGACGATGTCGCGCACGAACTGGTGGCGCGAGTTGCTGTCGAGCCGGTGGTCCTCGCGCAGGCTTGCTGGAAGGTCGAATCGTGAGCCGTACACGTGGCCTGAGGACTTGAGGATGAAGCGGCGGACCGGGCTGCCCTCGCCGGAGCAGCCCGCCAGCAGGTTCAACGTCCCGATCACGTTCATCTCGTGCGCGCGGCGCGGGTCCATGTCAAACGAGTCGATGCGCGTGAGCGTGTGGACGACCGTGTCGATTCCCACCGAGCGCACGAGCTTGCCGATCAGCGAGTGGCGGATGTCGAGCTTCAGGTAGTCCGCCCGGCCGAGGTCGTATCGCGGCTCCCGGGTGTCGATGCCGATGACCTCGGCGACGTCGGGGTCCTCGACCAGCCGCTGCACGAGCAGCGCGCCCCACCAGCGCGCGACGCCGGTAACGAGGATCCGCCGCTTCTTGGATTTCACTGATGTCCAGTCTATGGGGAGTTGATTCTCCCCATCCCCCTCGGCCGCGGGGCGGGTTGCTTCCCCACGAGTGGGGAAGTGACCTCTCTAATAGGTGCGCTTGATGACGTCCCGTTCCATCTGCGTCACGGCGCGCGAGACAGTGCCGAGCAGGGGCGATTTCGCCTGGCGAAGCGCGAACTCGAGCTGGCGAAGGAGCGAGTAGAGCGCCTTCATCGCCTTGACGGCGTCCCCGATGTCGACGTTGGCGGGCAGCGGGATCTTGTCCAGCGGCTCGCCTGAGGACCATCGGAACGCGAAGTCGATGTAGCCGTGCGAAGGCGCTCGCAGGTTGGGCTCGTCGAGGTCGCTCTCCATGTCGGCGAACCGAAAGTACAGCGAGCGGATCAAGCGGGCCGTCTGGGCGATGGCGGGCGTGGGATAGCGGCGCGGGCCGTGCGCCTGGCGATCCCGACCACCTCGCTCCCGGTCTTCTGCAGCGAGCATCACCATCACCGCGCACAGCTCCTCCGGCGTGAGCCCTTCGAACCAGCCCAGCCAGGCCGCCTCGGCGACCAGGATCGTGTTCTCGCCGTAGATCCGTGCGGCGAACAGGCCCTTGTCGGTGGGCTTGTCGGCGGACAGGAATCCCGTCTCGGTCAGGATCCTGGCCAGGCGGCGGAGCTTGCGGGGGTATTCGTCCATCTGCACGACCACCTCTCGCTGGCCGGCGTCCATCTCCTTCTGGAGGTTGCGGATCTCCCCGTATTTCTGCAGGAGCTCGCCAAAACGTGGCGAGCGCACGACCTTGAGTTTGCGCTGCCTTTCCAGCAGGCCCTTGGCCTCGATCTCGAGGCGCTGGAGCACCCGGCTCCCGGATCCCATCGCGCGCGTGGGGCGGCCCCGCCGGCCGCGTTTTTGCCCGCCCCCTTCGCGGCGCAGGCGTTTCAGCTCGATACGGATCGCGCGCCGCCGATCTTCCAGCTTGAAGTACTGGGCCACGTCCTCGATCGAGACGTCGCGGTCGTCCCACATCCGTCTCGCGTCGGAAAGCTGGTCGCGGACGTTGACCATGCGCTCGGAGGTCTGCGTGGCGGCCAGGCGCTTCTGGAACTGGCCGAACGATCGCTGCATCAGCGCCTCGGCCTCCTCGGGCGTGTAGACCCGAAGGAGGTTGAGGGTCATGTTGTAGCTCGGGAGGAACTTGGACTCGACCACGAGTGTCGGGCCCATCGCGACCTCGTAGATGGTGCCGACCTCGACGTCGGACTCCTTGAGGATCACGCCGTGACCGATCACGTCGATCCCCCGCCGGCCCGCGCGCCCCATGAGCTGGGTCAGCTCGCCGGTCGTCAGGTTGGAGAAGTTGACCCCGTCGAACTTGGTGAACGACGAGACCACCACGCCGCGCGCCGGCATGTTGATGCCGAGTGACAGCGTCTCGGTGGCGAAGACGACCTTGATCAGACCCCGCTGGAACAGCTCCTCGACCATCTCCTTGTGGTACGGGAGCAGGCCTGCATGGTGCTCGGCCAGGCCGCGACGCAGCAGCCGCGCGTCGACCATCCGACGGAATAGGGCCTCTTCGTCGTGGTCGGTCAGAGTTTGCAGGCGCTCCGCAGCGACCCGGTCGATCGCCTCCTTTTCGGCTGCCGTGGTGAGGTCGAGCTCGTGGTACGAGCAGCGCTGCAAGGCCTCGCGACACCCCCGCCGCGAGAAGATGAAGTAGATCGCGGGCAGCATCTCCATTCCCCGGAGCTGCTCGATCACGTGCAGCAGGTCGTTGGAAGGCAGGCCGCGGTAGCCTCCGATGCGGTAGGACGCCTCCTCCTCCTGGGCCCCCTTGCTCCAGGTCCTCTGGTCGATTCCGCCGTCCTCCTTGAACAGCGGCAGGAAGCGGTTGTTGATTGAGAGCCACATCTTCAGCTCGACCGGGCGGACGTCGTGGAAGACCGTTTCCATGCCACCCCGGTTCTCGGCCATCCAGTCGGCGATCTCCCGGTAGTTGCCGATCGTGGCCGACAGCCCGACCAGCTTGATCGTCTGAGGAGCCTGGATCACGATCTCCTCCCAGACGGAACCGCGGGGGAAGTCGTCGATGTAGTGGACCTCGTCGAGTACCACATAGCGGACCAGGTCGAGACGCTTGGGGTCTTCGTAGATGAGGTTCCGAAGGATCTCCGTGGTCATCACGACCACCGGCGCGTCGTCGTTGATCGTGTTCTCGCCGGTCACCAGGCCCACCATCGCCTCGCCGTACTCGCGCACGAAGTCGTGGTACTTCTGGTTGCTGAGGGCCTTGAGGGGGGTGGTGTAAAGGACCTTGACGCCTTCTTTCAGCGCGCGGAAGATCGAATACTCGGCGACGATGGTCTTGCCGCTAGAGGTTGGCGCGCTGACCAGGACCCCGCCGCGCCCGCGATCGAGCTTCTCGATCGCCTCGCGCTGGAAGGGGTCCAGCTTGAACGGCAGGCCGGCCTCGAACTCGTCGACCAGCGACTCGATCGCCTTCACAGCCTGAGCAGCTCGGTCGAGACGTCGGTGACGCGCGCTCCGTCGCTGTGCGCCTCGATGTAGGCCAGGACGTTGGCCAG
>DATLUC010000022.1:0-19882 GCA_035533335.1 Candidatus Baltobacterales bacterium | reverse complement strand
CATCGTGGTCACCACCAGGGATCTGCCGCCGCGGATCCCGATCGACGCCGGCTTCCTGGCTCTCAAGACGATCCCGGTCCCGGCGAACTACCCGGACGTGTACTTCACCCAGGTCAAAGACGTCGCCGGCACGATCCCCCTAGTGCCGATCCCCAGCGGCCAGGCGGTGACCTCCAACGACGTCGCCAAGCCAGGCCAGGCGCTGGGGTCACAGTCGGAATACCTGCCCATCCCGTCGGGTTACGTCGCGATCACCATCCCGACCAGCGAGCAGCAGGGCGTGGCCAACTACATCCAGCCGGACGATTACATCTCGGTGATCGCCACGGTTTCGACCGGTCCCAAGGTGGCCTCCAAGACGATCTTCACCAACCTGCACGTGATCAGGGTGGGGCCCGCGGCATCCTCGACCAGCGGCGGCGGCCCCTCCACCGCCACGAGCCTCACGGTGGTCGTAACGGAGTGCCAGGCCGAGGTCATCACCTGGTTTTTGACCTACGCGTCGATGAAATATGCGCTCGAGTCGTACCACGATTACCTTCAGCCCGGCGCCCAGACCCCCGACCCCACGTGCCCTTCGGTCGCCGCCGCCAAAGGCGTCACCCTACAGCTCATCCAGGCCACGTACCCAACTCTTTTCTAGGCAGCCGAAAGTGAGCCTCCCGCCACAAGTCATCGTCGCCGTTCCCATGGCGGCGGCCATCGCGGTCTTCTTCTGGAGCCTCGACCGTGTCCGCAAAGAGCACGTGAGCCCCAGGCCCGAGTCCACTGCGCCGAGGGCGACGCCCAGGGAGCTGGTCGAGCGGTTGCTGCGGCCGGCGGCGGACAACCTGAGCCAGCGGCGGAGCGTGCAGGGCAAGCCGACGCTGACCGAGGAGCTCGCGCGAGCCGGACTAACCATCACGCCCTCCGAATACCTGCTGATCCGTATCGGCGCGGTCGCCCTGGGGGCTCTCGTCGGTTTGTTCCGGTTCGGGATATCCGCCGGGCCGCTGATCCTCGGAGTGGTCGGCTTCGTGGCGCCGCCCCTGGTCGTCGGCTTCCTCCAGCGCCGGCGCCAGACCCTGTTCAACGACCAGCTCGGCAGCATGCTCCAGCTGCTGTCCAACTCGCTGAAGACCGGTTACGCCATCGACCGCGCGCTCGAGACGGTGGCGGCGAAATCGCAACCGCCCGTCTCAACCGAGTTCGAACGGGTGACCACCGAGATCACCCTTGGCACGTCGGTGGAGGACGCACTGAGCGCGCTTCTGCTTCGCATCAACAGCCCTGACCTCGAGTTCATCGTGACCGCGATCCTGCTCCATGTGCGGGTCGGCGGCAACCTGGCGGAAGTCCTGGACACCATCTCGGACACGCTTCGCGACCGCCTGCAGACCAAGCGCGACATGAGCGTGCTCACCGCCCAGTCACGCGCTTCGGCGACGATCATCACGGGCCTGCCCATCCTGCTCGCCCTCGGCCTCTATATCTTCGTGCCAGGCTACTTCGCCCCGATGACCACGACCTTCGCCGGCTACGTGCTGCTGGGTATCGCGGCCCTTCTGGTCCTGGTCGGCAACCTCGTTATTCAGCGCATGACCGCGCTGGAGAGCTGATGCTGCCGATCGCGCTCGCGGCGGGCGTCATCTGCGGCGTCATCGTCGCCGCTTACTTCATCGCCATCGACCAGATGCAGAGGACTGCTCCTGCCGTCAGCGGCGGCTTCCTTGCAACACCCCCCCGGCGCGGCTTCGTCAAGCAGCTCGAGTCCATGGTCCGACCGTTCGCCTCCCGGTTGACGCCTCGGTCGGCGGGACGCCTGCGCCAGAAGCTGAGCCGAGCGGGCGACCCGGGAGGCCTGACCCCCGCCGGATTCCAGGCGGTTCGTTACAGCCTGGCTGCGCTGCTGGCGGTCATCGGACTCGGCGGCGGGCTGCTCATCCCCAGCCCCTTGCCGGTGCTCTTGATGGCCCCGCTGTCGGGGGTGGTCCTCGCCGCGGTCGGCTACTTTGCGCCCAACCTGTGGCTGGAGCAGCGCATCGCCGGGCGCCGGGTTCAGATCCAGCGCTCGCTCGCCGAGGCGACCGACCTGCTGACCCTCGTCGTCGAATCGGGCATGAGCCTCGACGAGGGCCTGCTCAGCATCACGGAGCGTTTTCACAACGCTCTGGGCGACGAGATCGGCAAGGTGCTGCGAGAGATCCGGCTGGGCCGTCCCCGCATGGCTGCCCTCGAGCACATGGCGGACGCGACAGGTGTCGCCGACCTTCATCACCTGGTCGAGTCCATCGTCCAGTCGGACCAGATGGGCGTGCCGATCGCCCGACTGTTGAGGGTGCAGGCGACCGAGATGAGGCGGCGTCAGCGCCAGACCGCGCAGGAGCGTGCCGCCCAGGCATCCTCCCGGATGGTCTTTCCGATGGTGGGCTGCATCTTCCCGGTGCTGTGGATCGTCCTCCTGGGCCCCGCCATCATCCAGATCCTGAAGACCGTCAGATAGCGTGTCGAACCAGCGCCTGGGCCCGCGGGGCCCGCACCCGTCGTTCAGCGACCTGGACAAGCCCCTGTACACCATCAGCGTCGCGGCCGAGATCCTCGAAACGCATCCCCGGACCTTGATGCTCTACGAAGACGCCAACCTCATCGAGCCGCACCGGACTACGACCAACCGGCGACGCTACTCGCAAAGGGACATCAGCAAGGTGCAGGTGATCCAGCACCTGACGCGCGAGAAGGGCGTCACGCTCGCCGGCGTGCGCCACATCCTGAGCCTGTTCGACGTCATGAAGAAGCACCGCGTCGAGCCGCCGGCCGAGCTGCGCGACGTCTTCGACCGATACGCGCAGCTGATCTAGGAGCCCATTACTTCCCCGCGAGTGGAAGTGATCTAGGCGCTGGCCGCCTTGCGCCGCCGCTTGGCGGCCGGCGCCCACAGGCTCTCCAGGTCGTAATACGACCGCTCGCCGGGCAGGAACACGTGGGCGAGCACGGAGTCGAAGTCCAGCAGGATCCAGGTGGCGTCCTCGTAGCCATCCACCGCCAGCGGCCGGAGCTCCTTGCCTTTGGCGGCCTCGACCATCCCGTCGGCGATCGCGCGAACCTGGCGGTCGGTTTCGCCTTCGCAGATCACGAAGTAATCGGCGACGGAGGTCTGCTCGCGAACGTCGATGACGACCGGGTCCCAGGCCTTCTTCTCAACCGCCGCGCTGCGTAGCAGGCGCGCCAGCTGCAGCGGGGTCGGACCCTTGCTTCGGGTGGCTCTCAACTCTTCCGATTATCCCTGTAGAGGCCGTGTGCGGCGATGTAACGCGCCACCGCCGGCGGCAGTTTGCCGGCCACCGTCTCGTCCGCGGCGATCGCGCGGCGAAGCGCGCTCCCCGAGATGTCGGGCGTCGGCCGCAGGCAAAGGACGGTCCGCCCCACGTCCAGGCCGGCCGCGGACAGCTGCTCTGCCCCTGGCGCCTGGGTCCCCGGCCTGCTGATGACCACCACGGAGGCGAGCGACCGCACCTTCGCAGGCTCGTGCCACGTGGAGAAGAGCGCTGCGGCGTCCCAGCCGAGGATCAGGAAGAGCTCTTCGTGCGGCGCCAGCCGCTTGAGCTCGACCAAGGTGTCGGCCGTGTAGGAACGCCCGCCGTGACGAACCTCGACATCCGAAACCTCGAGCAGCGGCCGCCCTTCGACGGCCAGGCGGCACATCGCCAGGCGCTGCTCGGAGGTCGCGATGGCGCCCGGCCGGTGCGGAGGTTGCGCGCTCGGCATGATGAGGACCTTCTCCAGCTCGGCGCAGGCGATCGCCGCCTCGGCGGCGGCGAGGTGCCCGAGGTGGATCGGGTCGAACGTCCCGCCCAGGACTCCGACTCTCACGGCTGGTATTCGAACTCGATGCCGGAGATGCGCACGGTGTCGCCGGGCTGGACTCCGGCCGATTCGAGCGCGGTGTTGACGCCGATGCGGTCGAGCTCGGACTGGAAGCGCGCGAGCGCCCCCTCCGACTCGAGGTCGGTCCGCTCGACGAGCTGCTCGACCCGCTCGCCTCGGACGGCGTAGCCCCATGTCTCTTTGTGCACGACCAGCTCCGAACGGGCCCTCACCGGCAGGACGGTGGCCTTCGGCCGCTGCGGCATGCGCGGCTCCGGCGCGACGGCGAGGGCGGCCACGATCGCGGCCATGAGCTCGGGCAGGCCTTCGCCGGTGAGCGCGGAGACGAAGTGGACGCCCTTGCGCCGGGTCCGCGTCCGCAAGCGCCGCGTCGCCTCCAGGTCGAGCTTATTGACGGCCACGAGATGGGGCCGCTCGGCCATCTCGCCCGAGAAGGTCTCGACCTCCTTGCGCACGGTCGCGAGGTCGTGCCAGGGATCGGGACCTGAGCCGTCGAGCACATAGACCAGGATCCTGGTCCGCTCCACGTGGCGCAGGAACCGCCGGCCCAGGCCGGCGCCCTGTGCGGCGCCCTCGATCAGGCCCGGGATGTCGGCGATGACGATCCGACCGGCGTCCGACTGGGCCACTCCCAGCTCAGGATCGAGCGTCGTGAACGGGTAATCCGCGACCTTGGGGTGCGCGGCCGTGAAGGCCCGCAGCAGCGATGACTTGCCCGCGTTGGGGGCCCCGACCAGGCCCACGTCGGCGATGAGCTTGAGGTCCAGGGTGAGATTGAGCTCCTCGCCCTTCAGCCCAGGTTCCGCGTAGTCGGGCGCTCGACGGGTCGAGCTTTTGAAATGCACGTTCCCCCGCCCTCCCTCGCCACCTTTGGCGACCACCGCGGTCGCACCCTGCAGGTCGAGGTCGGCGATCAGAGCGCCTTCCGCATCGAGGACGATCGTGCCCACCGGCACCTTGACGGTGATGTCCGCGCCGCGCTTCCCGGTCTTACGACCACCCGCGCCGTCGGTGCCGGCTTCGGCCAGCCAGCGCGAACGCTGCTTGAAGAGCGAAAGATCGGACTGGTTGGTGGTGGCTTCGAGGATCACCGAGCCGCCTCGACCGCCGTCGCCGCCGTCAGGCCCGCCGCGCGGGATGAAGGGCTCGCGTCGAAAGGAGGCCGAGCCTTTTCCTCCGTGACCGCCACGCACGTGGATGTGCGCGGTATCGATGAGCTGGCGCCGGCTGTCAGGCTTCGGCGTTCTTCGCTACTGTGACGCGGCGGCCGTCCTTGCCCACCCGCTCGAACTTGACCTCGCCCGGAACGAGGGCGAAAAGGGTGTGGTCGCGGCCGAGCCCGACGCCGGCCCCGGGGGCGATCTTGGTCCCACGCTGCCGGACGATGATGGCCCCGGCGTCGACGACCTGGCCTCCGAAGATCTTCACGCCGAGCATCTTCGGTTTCGAATCGCGGCCGTTGCGGGAGGAGCCGCCTCCTTTCTTATGTGCCATTTAATCCGTCTCCTTCTTGGCTGCGCGCGGTTTGCGAGGGGCTCGCTTGGCCGGCGCTTCGGGCGCCTGTTCGACCGCTTCGGCCTTGGGCGCCGAGGCGGTCTTGGACCTGGCTCTCGGCTGGGCGGGAGCTTTCGCCTTGGCCGCCGTCTTGTCCTTGGCGACGGCTTCCTTGCGCGGCTCCGCCTTGATGCCGCCGACGGCGATGATCTCGATCGCGGTCAGGTCGGCGCGGCCACCGTGGTGGACGCGGACCCTCTTCTTGGACTTGTAACGGAGGCTCTCGAGGCGTGGCCCGCGCCGGTGGGCGAGAATCTTGACCTCGACGTCCACGCCATCGATCGAAGGAGTCCCGATCTTGATGTCGTTTCCGTCGTCGAACAGCAGGACGCGGTCGAGCTTCAGGGAAGAACCCGGCTCCGCGGCGATCCGGTCGACCAGGATGTGGTCGCCAGGCGCCACCCGGTACTGCTTTCCACCGCTGACGACAACAGCCGACAGCGAACCATCAGGCTTGGGCACGGCGTGTGATTGTACCAAGAGCGGGGCTCGAGCCTTCCCGATAGAGCACCGTCCGCCGCCGGAGCACCACCGATTGGACCACGCCAAGAGCAGCCAGGGTCGTGATCGTGGCAGATCCGCCGTACGAGATCAGTGGCAGCGGGATGCCCGCGATCGGAAGCACTCCGATGTTCATGCCCACGTTCTGGACGACCTGGGCGAACATCATCACGAACACCCCGCCCGCCAGCAGCTCGCCAAACCGGTCTGGGGCGATCGCGGCGGAGCGGAGCAGACGGATCAGGAGCATCCCGAAGACCGCCAGCAGGACCAGGCTGCCCAGCAGGCCGAACTCCTCCGCAAAGATCGCAAACACGAAGTCGGTCGCGCGTTCGGGCACGAAACCGAGCTGCCCCTGCAGCCCGTGCAGCCAGCCCTGGCCGAAAAGCCCCCCTGCACCGACCGCGATGCGCGCCTGCAGCAGGTTGTAGCCAGCCCCGAGTGGGTCCTGGTTGGGGTCGAGGAAGATCTCGAGCCGGCGCCGCTGGTAACCGTGGAGCAGGTGGGGCAGCAGCGGCAGCGCGACCGCGCCCGCGGCGACCAGCGACAGCACCTGGGCGGGACGGGCGCCACCCAGGAAAAGCATGCCGAGCAGGAGCGCGACGAAGACGATGGTCGTGCCGAGGTCCGGCTGTAAGAGGACCAGCGCGGCCGGTGGCGCGAGCAGCGCGAGCGCTCCGCCGAATGCGCGCCACGACAGGCGTTCTTGCCGCGCGAGGTAGGCGGCCAGGACGACCACGAGGATGAGCTTGGAGATCTCGGAGGGCTCGAGCGGAAACCCGGCCACCGACAGCCAACGGCGGGCGCCCAGCGCTGAGCGGCCGACGAGCCGGACGGCGACCAGCATCAGCAGCATCGCCACGTACAGGCCGGGGGCGATCGCGCGCAGGCGCCGGTAATCGAAGGCCGACGCGGCCACGTACGCGGCCGCGCCGAGGACGACCCACAGCACCTGCCGCACCCAATCCGCGTTGGCGCTGAAGACCGTCATCACACCGAGCGCGCACAGGATCCCCACCAGCATCGGCTGCGCGTGGTCCAGCCGTCTCCAGGCCGACCGGCCCGTCACGGCGCGCGCACCGCGGCGCGGTTGGCGCGATAGAACTTCATGATGTCGACTGCGATGGGCGCCGCCTCCACCTCTGACAGCTCCCCGCGCTCGACGAAGATCGACATCGCGATATCCGGCGACGAGTAGGGCGCGAAGAACACGAACCACGCGTGGGTCGGAAGGTCGAGGCCGCTGCCGCCCCACTGCGCGGTGCCGGTCTTGCCGCCACCGTCGGCCGGCACGCCGGCGGCGCGGAACGAGTAGTTCATGTTGTACGGAGGGTTGATCTCCTCCCTCATGCCCTCCCGCACGGCCTGGATGGTCTGTGGCGACGCCGGCACGGTGCTGGTCACGACGGGATGCTGCGTCGCGACGATGCGGCCGGCGTCGTCGCGCACCTCGTGCACGAGCGTCGGCTTCAGCACCTGGCCGCCGTTGGCCAGGGCCGCGACGTAAACCGACTGGTTGAGGGGCGTCGTCAGGAGATAGGACTGCCCGATGCCAAAGGTGATGGTGTCGCCTTCGGTCCAGCGGCACGAGTCGGAATTGAGGTCGGGCACCCCGCACTGGAGCTGCTTCCAGATGCTGTCGGGGACGAGGCCGGGCATCACTCCCGGCATCTCGATGGACTTCGCCTGGCCGAAGCCGAAGGCCCGGGCGTACTTCGCCAAGGTTAAATCCCCGACCATTGCAGCGACCTGGTAGAAGAACGTGTCGCACGATGTCGCCAGGGCCTTGGCGACGTTCATCAGCCCAAGGCTGTAGGTGGCCCAGTTGTGATAGACCCAGCCGCCGACGTTGATGTATGGCGGGCAGTTGAGCAGAGTCTGCGGGGTGATCTTGCCTTCCTGGATGGCGGCGGTCGCTGTGACCATCTTGAAAGTCGAGCCCGGCGCGTACTGGCCCGCGATGGCGCGGTTCAGAAGCGGACGGTCGGGGTCACTCAGCAGCTGGTTGTAAGCCGACTGGCTGATGCCGTGCGTGAACAGGTTGGTGTCGTAACCCGGCAGGCTGACCATGGCCAGGACCTCGCCGGTATTAGGGTCGATCACCACCGCCGCGCCGGCAGTCTTGTGATCTCGCGCCAGGCCGGCCGCCAGCGAGCGCGCGGTCGCGCGCTGCAGGGAGGCGTCGAGGCTGAGGTATACCGACTCGCCGGGGACCGGCGGCTGCATGGCGAGCGTCTTCACGACCTGCCCTTGCGCGTCCACCTCTTCGTCCGCCCAGCCGTCCTTTCCCCTCAGGATCGACTCCAGGCCCGCTTCCACCCCGACCTTTCCGATCGACTCATCCGGCTGGTAGCCGAGCCCTTCCAGTTGCTTGGCTTCCGTACCGTCGATCGGGCCCACGTAGCCGATCACGTGGCCGAACACGAGCGGGTCGACATAGGTCCTGATCGAGCGCTGCTGGATGGACGCCCCGCTGAGCTGGGGCAGCCGTTCCTGGAGCGCGAGCTCCTGGGTCAGGGTGAGGTTTGACGCGACCGTCAGCCCCGCATATGCATCGGCCGCGAGCAATTGGTCCGCTAACTTCGTCTCGTCGACCCCGGCGATGCGCGCCAGCTCGGCGAGCTCCGAGGCGCGGGCGGCCGCATCCACCGGGAGCGCTGCGGGCACCACGGCCAGGCTCCAGACCGGGCTGTTCTCCACCAGGGGCGTCCCGTGGCGGTCATAGATGATCCCTCGGTCCGCCTCCAGCACGACGCGATGCACCGAGTTGGCTCGGGCCAGCCCGGCCAGCTGCACGCCGTCGCGCACCTGGAGCTCGGCGAGCTTGATCGCCAGCGTGCCGATCGCCAGCACGCCGAGGCTCGCGGCAGCCACAAGGCGCATCGACCATCGAGCCCGCGGCGTGGCGCCGCCGAGCTCGACCCGTGGTGTGAGCTCGATCAAACGGCCTCGGCAGCCGTCAGGCGCGCCTTCCGAAGGAGCGCCAGCGCGGCCGGCATCAGGATGGCGTTGTACGCGCAAGCTGCGAGGGTCAGCTCGGCCACGACGCTGAGCGGAGGGACGGGGAGGCCGAGAGTGTCATCGGATCCGACCAGGACCAGGGAATAAGCCACCGTGCTCACCGCGGCGGCGAGGGCGACCTGGATTGAGCTCTGCCGGTCGAGGTTACGGGTCCAGAACCCGGTGAGGTAGGCGCCTGTCAGGAGTCCCAGGGCGTGCGGCCCAACCGGGCCGGCCGCGGTGAGATCGAGCAAGAGGCCACCCACGCACGCCCACGCCAGGCCGGTCCTGACGCCGCGAGTCCAGGTCAGCGCGACGACCGCGATCAGCACGAGATTGGGAAACGCGCCGAGGATCTCGATCCTGGGCGCCCAGGTCACCTGGACCAGGGCGGCGCCCAGCATCAAGGCAGCGCCGATCGCGGGCTTCACGAAGGCGTGAAGTCGGTGATCACGAGGACGAGGCTGATGTTCGTGGGATCGTTCACCCAGGCCAGCGCGGCATCATCGAAGGTGGCGGCGTCGTGGTGGGTCACGCTGGCAATCTCGCCGACCACCAGGCCACGCGGGTAGCCGCCACCGACCCCACTGGTGAGCGCCCATTCGCCATTCGATGCGACCACGCCGATGCTGTGCTCTACCTGCAGCTGCAGCGCGGTCGGACCGCCAACCACAGTGCCCTGCAGACCCGAGCGGGACAGATACACGTTGACGCGACTTTGCGGGTCGGCCAGCGTCTGCACGATCGCGGCGTGCGGGCCGGCCTCGCTGACCCGGCCGAGCAGCCCTGCGCCCGTGGTGACGATCATTCCAGCCTGGACGCCGTCGGATGTACCACGATCGATCTCGAGAGTCCGGCTGAAGCCGTCGGGGCCCAACCCGACGACCTGCGCGGCCACCATGCGATGTCCGAACGACCTCTCGAAATCGAGCGCCTGGCGCAGCGTGGCATTCTCCTGGGCCGCGGCGTTGAGCTCGACCACCTGGCGCCGCAGCGCCGCGTCGTCGGCGAGCAGCTGCTGGTTCTGAGCACGAAGGGTCGACATGTCCCCGAGCCCCGAGGTCACGCGGTCGAGCTGAGCTGCGGCTGCGGTGAGCCCCGATTCGAACGGCGCCAGGGCGCTCTTGGCGGCGCCGCGCATGCCCGCCGCCCACGACTGCTGGCTGACCATCGCGACCAGGAGCATGGCGGCGCACATCGAAAGGAAGAGCCCGGTCGATCGAGACTGGGTCCTCCCGTACACGGTCCGGCTCTAGTGGTCCACTAGTAGCGCAGGGCCCTGACGCGACGCGTTCGCAACAGAACCCGGTTCAGGGTGTCGATCTCCTCGAGCACGATCCCCGTGCCGCGGACCACGCAGGTCAGCGGGTCCTCCGCGATGCGCACCGGCATCAGGGTCTCGTGGGCGAAAAGCTGGTCGAGCCCCGCCAGGAGGGCGCCTCCACCGCAGACGACCATGCCCCGCTCCATGATGTCGTCGACGAGCTCGGGCGGGGTCGCGTCGAGGGTCGCCTTGACGGCGCGCACGATATCGATGAGCACGCCGGACACCGCCTCGCGAACGTGCGCCGTCGTCATCTCGACGGTCTTCGGGAGACCGGTTACGAGGTCGCGGCCGCGGACCAGGAACGAGCGCTCTTCGGGCATTGGAAAGGCGGAGCCCATCGCCACCTTGATGTCCTCTGCGGTGCGCTCGCCGATGAGCAGCCCCATCGTCCGGCGCACGTACTGCACGATCGCGTCATCCATCTCGTCGCCGCCGACGCGCGCCGAGGTTGCGGCGACCACCCCGCCCAGCGAGATGACCGCCACCTCGGTGGTGCCGCCACCGATGTCGACGATCATCGATCCTCCCGCGGTCTGGATCGGCAGCCCGGCGCCGATCGCGGCGGCCATCGGCTCCTCGACGAGATGGGCTTCCCGCGCCCCCGCCATCGACGCTGCGTCGGTGACTGCACGCTTTTCGACCTCGGTGACGCCGGACGGGATCCCGAGCACGATCCGCGGATGGCTCACGTGCCACGCGCGGTTGTGAGCGCGGGCTATGAAGTGGCGGATCATCTGCTCCGTCCTCTCGAAGTCGGCGATCACGCCGTTGCGCAGCGGGCGGCTGGCGACGATGTCAGCCGGGGTGCGGCCCAGCATGCGCCTCGCCTCGGTGCCGACCGCGAGCACCTGGCCGGTTCGCTTGCTCACTGCCACGACCGACGGCTCGTTGAGCACGATGCCTCGGCCCCGCACGTGGACAAGCGTGTTGGCGGTCCCGAGGTCGATGCCGACGTCGGCCGACCAGATCCCCAACACGGACGAAAACAGGTTCAAAGCGCGTGGAAGTCGTGGGTCAAAATGTGGTGGGTCGGGGTGGATCATACACCGGGTAGCGGTGCTTTCCACAGGTTGGCCCCACATGTGGGGCGCTGACGAGGTTGGTCAGCGGACGATGAATGAGGTCCCGATCACCAGCAGCAGCACCAAAAGGGCGAACGGCGGCATGGCCCGGGTGTACAGGCCTCGTGCCAGCGCAGGCCCGCGCCGGTCCATCACGAGCCCCACCACCACCATCAAGGCGGCGACTCCGAAGGTGATCCCGAAAAATCGCAACAGCGCCTCCCACCCGTCAGGCGCAGGCGGGACGAAAAGTGTCGTGAAGAGCCCGCAGTACGAGAACCAGGACAGCGCCCTCGCAATGTCGAACCTCTGCCTGCTTCTCCGGTCGGCCGGCGGTGAAAGCGGCCAGACACGGAGCAACGCGGGCAGGCACAAGAGGTAGAGAAGCCCGCTTGCGACCTTGACCGGGAGCAGCGCTGGCACGAGCACATTGCCGAGCACCTGCGGGCGAAGGCTTTCCGGCTGCACCGCGGGGCCCAGCACGGCCAGCAGCCAGCAGAACTCGACGACAAGAAGGATGCCGGGCTCGGGGACGTGCTCGACGGTCAGCGCAAGCTCGGCCCAGACCGTGAAAGCGAGCGCGATCGCGGCCAGCACCACGCTGCGCTCTTCGGTCGGGACGGGGTTGTAAGGCGCCGCGGTCTGGACCGCTGCGAGGACCGAGCAGATGGCGACGGTCGCGGCGACGGGCGTCGGCCTGCGGCGCGGCAGCTCGGAGAGATTCCACCACCCATGTGCCAACCGGCCCCACGTGATCTCGACGAGACCGCCGAAGACGAGCAGGCTGACCAGGCCCGGATAAACCACCAGTGCGAGCGAGTCGGCGCCGAGGGCCGACAGGATCTGGATCATCGGCCCCCCAGCGCGAGGAGAGGCAAGGGGTAAAGACCCACGACCGCATTGGCGGCGATCACGATGCCCACGCCGAGCGCCTGGCGCCCGCGTGGCTGGCCCAAGGTGCGGCCGAGGCGGAGCGACACCGGGAGCCACAGCAGCATGCCTGCCACCAGCACGAGGGCCAGTGGCCAGTACATCTGCGTCGCTCCGCGCAGGAGCAGCACCCTGGCGGCGAAACCAGCGAAGGGGGCCGACCCGGCCAGCACCGCGGCCACCATGAGGTTGATGGGTCGGTCTGCCGACTGGTTCTCACGCAAAGCCTGCCGCGACGCGAGATACAGGGGCAGCCTGCCGAACACGATGCTCACCAGGATCAACAATGCGGCCGCCTGGCCGTCGGCGACGGTCAGACCGAAGCCGCACAGGGCGAGACCCCAATCCGCCATGAACGAGTAGTGCCACGCGCGCGTGGAGTCCTCGGCCCGCCAGGCCGCGAGCGTGCCCCACAGCATGTTCACGAGCCCCAGGCCGATGAGAATCGCCCCCAGGTCGGTGCCCGCGTCCGGGGAAAGCAGCCCGCGGACCCTGATCAAAATCGCCGTCGCAGCGACGGGCCCGACGAATCCGATCCATACGGTGGGCGACACGACCGCCGTGTCCTCGGGTTCGAGCACGTGGATGTAGGGCAGCAGTCCCACGCATGCGGCGAGCCCCGCGGCGAGCCCCACGGCCGCGAACCGCTGCAGCATCTCCGGACCCTGCACCCGGACGAACAGGAGCGCCACTGCGACCAGGACCACGGCGACCACTGGCATCTGGAGTCGCGATGCAAAATCGCGTTTCCCCGGGAGGGCGGCGTGAAGCACCGCCAGGACCAGCAGAGATAGCACCAGGAGGTCGAGGCTCGGCGCCGCGGCGATGGCGATCAGGCCGGCGAGCCCGGTTCCTCCTCTCGCGAGGAGCGTCCTCCTCGAGACTCGCGCAGGTGACATCGCGACTGCCAGCCCCAGCGTCGCCGCCCCGGCGATCAGCAGGGGAAGGCATGTGGCCAGGTCAGGGGACATTCGCGACCCGTACGGGCACCAGCAAAGCGCCGGCGGCGATCAACGCGGCCGCGACGTATGGCGCAAGGCCGGCCGAGCCGGCGCCGAGGTGAGTGGCGACAGCGGTGGCAAGGGCAAGAGTGGCGACGGCCGTCACGACGCTCGAAGGTTCGCGGCTCGACACGATCCGAGCACCGCTCATGCCGATGACGCTCAGCACCGCGAACCGGGTTGCCACGTCCGGGCCGATGGTCACGGACGCGGCGAACCACAAGCCGACCAAGCCGCCGGCCACGCACAGGATGAGCCGCGCCGTCGATCCCGGCGGCATCAGCATCCAGCCGCCTGGGCCGGCGCGGTAGCGCAGCACCGCTGCCGCGGCGCCACCACCCAGCACGATCAGCGCGGCCACCCCGTCGCCGTCCTGCCACGCGATCGCAGCGAGGCCGGCGGCCGAGACGGCGAGGCCCACGGCAAGTCCGCGGCGCCCGTCGGCGAGCACGATGATGGAGACGCCGAACCAGGCGAAAAACGCAGCGACCGCCGCGATCAACAGGCCACTAGCGGGTGACCGCGAAAACGAGGGCGGCCAGGGCTGCGAGCCAGAGCACGGCGTGACCACCGGCTGCCGCCGGCTCAATGGCGCGCAGGTCCACGACCGATCGGTACTGCTCGGGAAGACGGGCGGCGCGGATGGCGGCCCACAGCCGGGCCGAGGTTTCCCGTCCGGGCATCGTGAAGAGCGCCGGCCGCGCCTGCCCCCTAACCGGGGCCGTGGCGGCGAATGCGTAAACCAGCACTGCCATAGCGACCAAGGGGATGAAGAGAGTCAAGGCAGGAAGCACCGTCGAGACGGTCTCCACCGTCACGAGCCCGCCGGCCACCGAACCGGCCGCGCTCCCCGTCATCACCTCGCCCTGCGCCGGGTCGGCGAACGAGGACTGGAAAGCCGCGAGCGCAGGACCCGCCACGATCGTGGCCGCAGCGATGGCCAGCGCGATCCGAGGGAAAGTCTCGGCGACCGCATGGCCGCGCCCGGCGGGCAGGCCCACGGCCCTCGCGGCTGCGGCTACCCAGACGACCCAGGTTGCAGCCCCGGCGAGGCCGATCAACCCGATTGAGTTGCCCGCTTCGAAGGTCGATTCCAACCCCAGCACGCGAGCGCCGAAGGCAAGGCCGGGCGGCAAGCCGACGGCGGCGGCGATGGCGACCAGGGAGGGCAGGCCCGAGCGGTCTGGCAGAAGCGCGAGGCACGCGGTCAGCGCGCCCGCGGTGGCGAGGCTGAGCAGTCCGGCGACCAGCCCCAGCGGCGTGCCCAGGGCGATCGTCATGAGCGCAAAGCCACCGAAGCCCGGGATGACCTCGCCGAGGAACTCGCGCCGGTTCGCCGCCCCCTGGGCGCGGATCGCGGCGCCGAGCGCGACGGCCACGCCAAGACCGGCCAGCACGACGTTGAGGGCCGGTTGTGGGTAACGGCCATCTCCGAACTCGTACTCCCGGACCAAGAGGTAGAACCCAAGGGGATACAGGGTTGCGACCGACATCCCGGCCGCCCGTAGAGATGGCCGGGACCACAGCTGCGACGGCCACGAGCGCCACGGAAAAAGTCCCGAAGCGCCGAGCGCGGCCACTGCGATCAGCGCGAAAACCGGGACCGTCAGGCTGGCGACCGGAACCGCGGAGAAGCCGTCGGTGCCAGCGCCGACTTCGAAGATCACGCCCGCCCAGCTCAGGGCCAGCCACGCTCCGAGCAGCACGCCCCAGCTCGGGTGGGGCGCCTTCACCTCTTCCGTATCGAGCTGAACCACCGCCAGGGTGGCCGCCGTGCCGCCAGCTAGAGCGGTCAGGACCACGCCGCCTGCCTCGACCGCCGTGACCGCCGCCGCTACCCCCACGATGGCGACGGTGGCCTCTTGCCAGGTGCGTGGCTGGAGCGACAGCAGCACGGCCGCGGGCACCGTGACGATCAGACCGAACGCAAAGCCCACCGCGTCAATCCGCAGCAGCAGCGACGAGCCGAAACCCAGGGGCCCGAGGTGCAGCTGCTGCGTGGAGCGCACCGAGAGCCACACGACCAGCAGCGCCGCGACAGATCCCCAGGCCCCGAACGCGCACGCGATCCGCCCGAGGTCGACGCGCGCGAGGCCGAATGCGGTGATGACGGCGGCGGCGACCAGTGGGATGACGATTGGCGCGAGCACGGCGAGTGACGGCATCGCGCTAGCGTAGCGACGCGAGCGTGCGCGGCATGATTCGCGCCGGAGCCGCCACGCTTCGGCGATGCGGGGTCCCGGGCGCGGAGCTCACCCAGGGTTGAGTCGGTCGATCGCAGCGCGAAGCTCCGCCGCGCGCTCGCCGAGCTTGGTGACGATCTCAGGCGGCGCTTTAGACGTGAATTCGGGGTTGGCCAGCTTCGCTTCGGCCTTCACCAGGTCGTCCCTGAACCTCTTCAGTTCGGACAACCTTCGAGCATCGCCGGTCCCGGCGGGAAAGCTCACCTGGCCTGGCACGACGGCCAGGGGCGTCCCGCCCTCGAGGTCATCGTCAAGCTCGAGCCATGCCAGCCGCGCTGCCAGCAAGGCGACGGTCCGGCCGGTCTGCTGGTCGAGCCGGATCCTGCCCCCGCGCGGCGGGGCGCCGGCCGCCTGGCGGTGGCCCCTGACCTCCTCGACGGTTCGCATGACGAGTGCGAAGCTCTCCTCCGCGTCGGGGGCCACGAAACGATCGAGCCCCTCGGGCCACGGCGAGCGCATCAGGTAGTCGCGGGGGCCCGGCATCCGTGACCACAGCTCCTCCGTGACGAAGGGCATGAAGGGATGCAGGAGCCGGAAGATGTTGTCAAGACAGAAGTACGCAACGTCCTGGGCAGCCGCGTCGCCATCGCGCAGCCGCTCCTTTGCCGCCTCCAGGTACCAGTCGCAGAACTCGTTCCAGGCGAAGCCGTACGCGGCCGCGATGGAGTCCTGGAACGTGAAGCTTTCGATCCCGGCGGTGACCGCCGACGCGGTGTACGCCAGCCGGGAAAGGATCCACCGGTCTTCCAGGTGCTCGCCGGCCTCGAGAATTCCTGGCGAGCCGGACGGTGGCGTGCCCGGCGAGCCCAGGACCAGGCGCGTGGCGTTCCAGAGCTTGTTGCTGAAACGTCGATAGCCCTCGACGCGGCTTTCGTCAAATCGCACGTCCTGGCTCGACATGGCGACCGATGCCGCCCAGGCGCGGAGGGCGTCCGTCCCGTACTTGTCGATCAGCTCGCGAGGGTCGACACCTGTCCCAAGTGACTTCGACATCCTTCGGCCGTCGGACGCCTGCACCTGGCAGTGGATGGCGACGTCCGAGAACGGCACCTCGCCCATGAACTCAAGGCCCGTCATGATCATGCGGCTGACCCATAGGTTGATAATCTCGCGGCCGGTCGCGTTCAGATTGGTCGGATAGAAAGCGTCGAGGTCATCTGTGTCCTCGGGCCAGCCCAACGTGGCGAACGGCCACAGCGCCGAGGAGAACCACGTATCGAGGACGTCCGGGTCCTGGGTCAGCTCACGGCTGCCACACTCCGTGCAAGCCGCCGGCTTCTCGATGGCCACAATTTGGTGAGCGTTCTCGCAGTAGTAGACGGGGACGCGATGCCCAAGCCAGAGCTGCCGGCCGATGTTCCAGTCGCGTAGGCCGTGAAGCCAGTCGAGATAGGTCCGCTCATAGCGCTCCGGATGCCATCGCACCTTGCCGGCAGCCGATGCTTCCAGAGCCTTGTCGCGCAGAGACTCCATGCGCAACCACCACTGCTCGCTGATCAGCGGTTCGATGACGGTGTGGCAGCGGTCGCAGTGGCCGACGTCGTGCGTGTACGGCTCCTCTTTGACGAGGTAGCCCTGCGCCTGCAGGTCGGCCACGACCTTCTTCCGCGCCTCCAGCGCGGGCATTCCGTCATAGGGAAGGCCCGGCATGTTCATGCTGCCGTCCGGATGCATCCCGTTGACGATCTCCAGCGAGTGTCGCTGGCCGATGTCGTAGTCCATCGGGTCGTGGCCGGGCGTCACTTTGAGCGCACCGGTGCCGAAGTCTTTCTCGACGAGCTCATCGCCGACGATGGGCAGCTTGCGGCCGACCAGCGGCAACACCGCGATCTTTCCGACCAGGTTTCGGTAGCGGTCGTCGGTCGGATTCACCGCGACCCCGGTATCCGCGAGCATCGTCTCCGGTCGCACCGTGGCGATCACGACATCCCCGCCCCCTTCTATCGGGTAGCGGATGTAGTAAAGGACATCGTGATGCTCCTCCCACTGGATCTCGAGGTCCGATATGGCTGAGCGGTCGCGGGGACACCAGTTCACGATGCGCGGCGCACGATAGATCCATCCCCGCTCGTAAAACGCGACGAACGAGGTCATGACCGCCCTGACGTATCTCGAGTCCATCGTGAAGCGCAGCCGGCTCCAGTCCATCGACGCGCCCATCAGTCGCAGCTGGTTGATGATCGTGGCGCCGACTTTCTCGTACCACTCCTGCACCCGCGCGTCGAACTTCTCGCGGCCGAGCTCTTCCTTGCTCGATCCCTCCCGGGCGAGCTGCTTCTCGATCACGTTCTGCGTTGCGATCGCGGCATGGTCGTAACCCGGCAAGAACAACACCTCGTGCCCGGTCATCCGCTTGTAGCGCGCCAGCAGGTCGTAGATCGAGGTCTGCAGCGCATGGCCCATGTGGAGCTCACCCGTGATGTTCGGCGGCGGAAAGCACATGGTGAACTTGGGCTTGTCGCTCGAGGCGTCGGCCAGGAAGAGTCCATCCGCCTCCCAACGCGCGTACCAGCCGGCCTGGACGGCCTGCGGATCGAACGCTTTCGGCATCTGGGTCTCACTCATAGGGCGTGCTTCATCGCTTGGAGGAGGTCGAATGCGCCGGCATGGTGCTCGCTTCTAGAGCGACAGAGCCGGCGAGGGTACGGATACCGACCCCACGAAATCAGAGACTTCGCCGTAATTTCGCGAGGACCCCTTCAGACGCTCGGATCGGCTCATGTTGGCTCGAATCTTAGCGCTTGTTGCGCTGCCTTTCGCTCAACTCGTCGCTTGCCGCCGAGGCGCCAGTAGATCGTGCCACGTCCGCGAACAAGCCGGGGACGAGAGACTGGATCCTGAGGCTGGCCCTGAGCCCGATCGGCACCACGTCGATCTCGCCGCGGTTCTTCACGATGGCGGTCCACACGGCGTCGGCCACCTGCCGCGGGGTGACCTCGCCGGCCATCGGGTTCACCTTCAGCCCGGTCTCGGCCCACATTCCGGCCTCACTGACGAAAGTCGGGCAGATCACAGACACGCCGACGCCTGACCCCCACAGCTCCTCCCGCAACGCAAGGCCGAAACCGCGGATTCCGAATTTGGTGGCGTGGTACAGGGTGGCGGCCGCAGTGGGCACGAGCCCGGCGATCGAGGACATGAACACCATGTGGCCGGATTTGCGCTTCACCATTGCAGGCGCCAGCTCACGAGCCAGCACCACGCCCGCGCGCAGGTTGACCGTGAGCGCGCGGTCGACCTCTTCGATCGTGAAGCTGGTCAGCGGCCCGCTTGCGGGCAGGCCCGCATTGGACACCAGCACGTCCACCAGGCCTGCCGCTCGGGCAAGCCTTTCCGGCTCGCCTGGCAGCGATAGATCCGCCACCTCGACCCGCGACGCGCCGAGCTCTTTGGCAAGCTTTCTCAGCGCAGGCTCGCTGCGAGCCGACAGGACGAACTTCGCGCCCGCGCGATGCAGCCGGCGCGCGATGTGAGGTCCCAGCCCGGAAGAGGCGCCGGTGAGGAGCACGGTCTTGCCGCGCAGGTCCTCCACAGGCCGAACAATAGTCGGTCCTAGGCGGACTCTCCGACCACCCGAGCAGGCGCGTCGCCTTCCTCGGTGAGCTCGAACTCCGGCTCGAGGGCCTCGCGGATCGAGCGTTCGGAGATCAGGCAGCGCTTGATGTCAGGCCGGGAGGGAATCTCGAACATCGAGTTGAGCAGGGCCTCTTCGATGATCGACTTGAGAGCTCTCGCACCCGTGCCACGGTGGAGCGCAAGCTCCGCGATGGCATCGAGCGAGCCCTTCTGGAAAACGAGCTCGACGTTGTCCAGCGAGAAGAACTTCTGATACTGCTTGACGAGCGCGTTCTTCGGTTCGGTGAGGATGCGGACGATGTCCTGCTGGTCGAGGTGGTGCAGGGTCACGATGATCGGCAGCCGGCCGATGAACTCGGGGATGAACCCGTACTTCAAAAGATCCTGCGGCTGGAGGTGTTTGAGCATCTCCGACAAGGCTTTGCGCTCGATCTTGTTGTGAGGCGCGCCGAAACCGATCGCGCGGTGCCCGATGCGCTGCTCGACCACCTTCTCCAGGCCGTCGAAGGCGCCCCCGCAGATGAACAGGATGTTGGTGGTGTTGATCTGGATGAAATCCTGGTGAGGGTGCTTACGGCCGCCCTGGGGCGGAACGTTGGCCACCGTGCCTTCGAGGATCTTCAGCAAGGCCTGCTGAACACCCTCGCCGCTCACATCGCGCGTGATCGAGGGGTTGTCCGACTTGCGCGCGATCTTGTCGATCTCGTCGATGTAGATGATCCCGCGCTCGGCGCGGCTGATGTCGAAGTCGGCGGCCTGGATGAGCCGCAGCAGGATGTTCTCGACGTCCTCGCCGACGTAGCCGGCCTCGGTGAGGCTCGTGGC
>DATLUC010000021.1:0-27681 GCA_035533335.1 Candidatus Baltobacterales bacterium | reverse complement strand
CCGAAGCCGGCGAGCAGGACATGGTCGCCAGATTTGATTCGACCGTTGCGAACGGCCTCCTCCAGCGCGATCGGGATCGAGGCGCTGGACGTGTTGCCGTACTCGTCGATGTTGATCGCGACCCGCTCGAGAGGCAGACCGATGCGTCGCGCGGCGGCGTCGATGATGCGGAAGTTGGCCTGGTGGGGGACCCAGAGGTCGATGTCCTCCATCGCCACTCCAGCCTTGCTGCAGACCTCGTTCGCCTGCCTGATGAAGATGTCGACCGCGAACTTGAAGACGTCGGGTCCGACCATCTCGATGTAGGGGTGCGCATCCTGGGCCGCGTAGGCGCCCTTCTCGATGTTGCCGCAGGTCACCTGCGCGTAGCCGCGCCCGTCCGATCCGAGACACCAGCTGAGGAAACCAGCTCCCTTCGGCGCCGGTCGAACGACCGCAGCGCCGGCGCCGTCGCCGAAGATCACGGCGGTGCCACGATTCCCATAGTCGAGCATCCGTGACAGAACCTCGGCGCCGATCACGAGCACGTTGTCGGCCCGCTCGGTCGCAATGAACGAGTCTGCGATCGACAGGCCGTACATGAAGCTGGTGCAGGCGGCCAGCGTGTCCCACGCCACGGCGCCCGGAGCGTCGAGCGCGTCCTGGATGCGACATGCGATGGACGGGAACGGCCCGTCCGGTGACGACGTGCCGACCAGGATCATGTCGAGGTCCTCGGCCTTGATGCCGGCGGAGTCGAGCGCGGCGCGCGCGGCCTTGGTGGCAAGCTCCAGCGTGGTCGTTCCAGGCTCGGCGATATGGCGCTTGTGGATTCCGGTCCGCTCCCTGATCCACTGGTCCGACGTGTCCATCATCTTCTCGAGGTCGAAGTTGGTGATCACTTTCTCGGGCGCGTAAGCGCCGACGCCGGCGATGGCGCTGGGCCTTCCGTTGGCCTTGAACGAGCGCAGCGGTACCGCGCCCGACCGCGTGCGGTATGCGTTGGTTATCGCCATCTCAGCTCAGGCCTCTAGCCGCTCGGCGGTCTTCTGCTCCAGGAACTTCCACAGATCGCCGATGGTTTTCATCTTCTCGAGCTCCTCTTCGGGCAGCTCGACGTCGTACTTGTCCTCCACGGCGGCGATGAGTTCGACGAGGTCGAGGGAATCCGCGGCGAGGTCTTTGGCGAAACTCTTGTCGAGCTGCACCTGGTCCGAATCGACCCCGAGGATCTCACCCGCGAGGTCCTGGAGCTCTTTGAAGACGAGTTGGGTTGGCATGGCTAACTCCTGATTAGTTGATGGCCTTTGGGCCTTTGATGACGAGGGTCGCGTTGTGGCCGCCGAAGCCGAACGAGTTCGACATGGCCACCTTGATGTCCGCCTTGCGCGCCTTGTTGGGCACGTAGTCGAGGTCGCACTCCGGGTCCGGGTCGTCCAGGTTGATGGTGGGCGGCAGCAGGCCGCGGTCGAGCGCGAGGATGCACGCAGCGGCCTCGATGGCGCCGGCGGCTCCGAGCAGGTGACCGTGGACCGACTTGGTCGAGCTGACCGCGAGCTTGTGCGCGTGGTCGCCGAACACCGCTTTGATGGCCTTGGTCTCGGCGAGGTCGCCCAGCTTGGTCGAGGTCCCGTGGGCGTTGATGTAACCGACGTCGGACAGCTCCACTCCGCTCTTCTCGAGCGCGCGCCGCATGGCGCGGATCGCGCCCTTGCCCTCCGGCTGTGGAGCGGTGAAGTGGTACATGTCGGCGCTCGCTCCATAGCCGGCGATCTCGGCGAAGATCTTGGCCCCGCGCTTTTTCGCGTGATCCATCTCTTCAAGGACGAGCATCACGGATCCCTCGCTCATGACGAAGCCGTCACGGTTGATGTCGAATGGCCGGCAGGCTTTCTCGGGCTCGTCGTTGCGTTCGCTGACCGCCTTGATCTGGCTGAACGCGCCCATCGTCAGGGGCGTGATCGTCGCTTCGGAGCCGCCGGCCAGCATCGCCACCGCGTCCCCGCGCTTGATGATCTCCGAGGCTTCGCCGATGCCGTGCGAGCCCGATGCGCACGCGCTGACGATCGCGTAGTTCGGACCCCCGGCATGCGTGTGGATCGCGACGATGCCGGCGGCCATGTCGGCGATCATCATCGGGACGGTGAACGGGCTGATGCGCCTGGGGCCTCGTTCCATCAACTGCGTGTGGCTCTTCTCGATCTCCTCCATCCCGCCGATGCCGGAGCTGACGATCACACCGACGTCGTCGGGGTCCATCTCGCCCGGCTCGAGGCCGGACTGCGCGAGGGCCTGCTTGGAGGCCGCCAGCGCGAACTGGCAATAGCGCCCGATGTGACGGGCGGTCTTGCGGTCCATGTAGTCCTCGGGATTGAACCCCTTGACCTCGCCGGCGATCTTGCAGTCGAAGATCGCGGTGTCGAAATGCGTAATCCGGCCGATGCCCGAGACGCCTTCGATCATGTTCGACCAGACCGTCTCCAGGTCGTTGCCGATCGGGGTCACAAAGCCCATGCCGGTGACGGCCACGCGTCGACCGTTGAAGCTGGATGCCATAGCCACAGCATACGGACGTCAGGGCCAATACACACTGGCCGAAGGTGGTAATTAGGGCCCGAGTATTAGGACGCGGTGTCCTAAAACCCCTGTCTAGAGCAACTTTCGGAGATCCAGGGCCAGCTGGAGGCGCCACCGGGCGGGAGGCGAGTCAAGATCACCGCCGAGCAGCTCGCGAAGCTTGTCGAGCCGGTAGAGCACGGTGTGGCGATGCAGCTCGAGCTCCGCGGCGGCGTCTTTCACGGAGCCGCGGCCGAGGTAGGCCTCCAGGGTTTCGAGCAGCGATTCGCGGTGGCGGACCTTGGGATCCATGAGGGGACCGAGGGTGTGCGCGACGAATCGCTCCGCCAGCCTCGGATTCTGGGCGAGGACGAGGTGGGGGATGACCTCGTCGTGGCCGTGCACGACCGCTTCCGGGCGCAGCTTGCGGCCGGTCTCGATCGCCTGCTGGGCTTCGAGGTATGAGCGTGAGATTCCGCGCAGACCGGCGTGGTAGCCACCCACCCCCGCGCGTACCCGCGCGCGTGCCGTGCCGGAGCGCCGCGCCACCTCCTCCTGGAGCTGGAGCGCGAACTGCCGGCCCTGGTCGACGCCGACGCCGGACTCGGCCGGCCACAGCACCACGAGCGTGCTCGGGTCGGTAGCGTGCTGGATGGCCCCGCGCGGGAGATCGAGCGATGAAGCGACCTCCGCCAGCACATCGCCCCCGCGCTCGCTGTCGCGGTTGCCGCTGATGAGCTTGCAGACCACCGAGACGTAGCCCGTGGCCGCGATGGGCATGTTGAGCGCCAGCGCCTGCTTCTGCAGCTCGAGCTCGGAGTCGAAGCTGTCGCTAATCAGGGCGTGGAACAGCCGGGCATGCGCGCGCGTGCCTCGGTGCATGTGCTGCTCTCGCGCGTGGAGGTAGGTCTTGGTCACCTCGGCCGCGACCTGGTCCAGCGCGGCAAAAACGTAGTTGGCGGTGACCATGATCGCTTCGGGCGTGGCCTCGGTATGGTCGCGCCAGGACCGCAGGATCTCGTCCCAGGCGACGCGGGCAGCGATTCGATAAGCCGCGAGGATCGGCTCGACCGACTGGCTGCTGCGCGCCTGCAGGATGCCGAGCTGGGCGACGCGCCGCAGCTCCTCGTTGGTGGCCGGTCTGGCTTCGCGGGCGGTGGAGAGGAACAAATCGAGGCCGGCTTCGCAGGCGCGCACGATCGCGGACCGCTGCGGCGGCACACCCGTGGAGTCGTCCCAGCTGACCAGGCCCACGACGGCTCGGGCCATATGCCGCGCCATCCCGGCGCGGCGGCGCTCGAGGTCGGCCATCAGCCCGGGTGGAAGAGTGGGCGCCGTCCGGGCGCTCAGCTTGGCCTTGACGGCCACTTTTGCCACGGGCCTGACTATACGAGTGGGCCGGCTTTAGGACTCGAGGTCGAAGAAGTCAGCTCTCCTTCTTGATGAAGGCCAGCATGCGCCGCCACGCGTCGTCACAAGCATCCTTCCACTCCGCGAAGGTGCGGTCGAAGAAGCTGTGCGGAGCGCCCTCGTAGATGTGCATCTCGTGCGGCACTTTGGCCTCCGTGAGCTGCTTATCGAACTGCTGGAAAGCTTCCTGGGGCGTGAAGTCTGCCCCCGCGATGAGCATCAGCAGGGGGGCCTCCATCTTCGACATGAACGGCTCGCTGCGCTCCGGCCGGCCATAGAAGCCGATGCAGCCCTTGAGCCCGTGTCCGCCGGCCGACTGGTTCCAGGAGCTCGAGCCACCAAAGCAGAATCCGACGGTGAAGATCGAGTTGACCGCGCCGCCGTCCTTCGATTTCAAATACGCCACCGCGGCGGCCACGTCATCGCGGATGTGCTCGGGCGTGGTCTGCTCGACGTGAGGCCGGTACTCGAAATCCTCGCCCCGCTCACCGACGCCGGCAGTGCGCCCGAAATAATCGATCGCGACCGCGTCGACGCCGGCTTCGGCGAAACGCAGCGCGAGCTCCTTGTAGAAGTGGTGCAGGCCTCGCACGTCGGGCATGACCACCATCCCGGCCCCCGTTGGCTTCGAAGCCCGCGCGAAATGGGCACCGAACCTGGTGCCGTCCGCGGACGTCAGCTCGAAATCGCCCTGGTCGGCCGCGCCGCCGCTGATCGGAGGTAGAGGTACCCTTGCGTCGTCTGAGTAGCACATGAGTGGATTGTCCACTAGATGGGGGCGACAATGAAAATAGAGAGCACGGCGTTCACCCCGACCGATGTCCAGGGTTTCATGGACGAGTTCATCGACCATGAGCGCGGGCTGCTCGCCGACCGGCTCGAGAAAGCGTCTGCGAAGCTCGCCGCGCTCGGCCCGCGCATCATCTCCGGGCATGGCGACGGCGCCTGGAGCAGCCACGAGGTCCTCGCGCACATCGCGGTGCTGTCGAAGTTCTACGGCGTCCTGGTGCACAAGATCTCGAGCGGCCAGATGACCGAGCTCAACCTGCTCGAGAACGTCAACGTGCGCGACGTCTTCGGCGAGCAGATGGCCACGCTCGATCCGGCGGAGCTGCTGCGCATGGCGCTTTCCGACCACCGACGCTCGATCGACACGCTGCGGACGGTCGAGCCAAGGGCCCTGCGCCGCGCCGCGCGGTTGGAGGACGGGACGATGATGACCGCGGAGGAGATCGCCCGCCTGCCGCTGGTGGCCCACCTCGAGCTGCACATCGAGCAGCTCGAGAAGTCGCTGGAGCCCTGAGCCCTAGCCGCTGACCTGCGCGTAGCCGAGCAGGCGCAGCTCACGCCTGAGGGCCTGTGCCGCCTCGTCCATCGACCCTGGGTCCGGATTTGGATCCTGGTTGCCGAAATCGAGGTCGTGCACGCCGCGAATCGGGACCACGTGAAAGTGGCAGTGCGGCACCTCGAGACCGGCCAGCATCATCCCGACTCGCGCGGGTTTGAACGCCGCCATCTGCGCCCGACCGACCGCCTGCGCGGCCTCGGTGAGGCGGGCGAGGAGGGGCGCTTTCAAATCGAGCCAGTGGTCAACCTCGAGGCGTGGTACGACCAGCGCGTGGCCCGGTCGCAGCGGCCGGTTCGAGAGAAAGGCGACGCATTCATCGTCCTTCCAGATGAAGCGCCCGGGCAGCTTCCCTTCGATGATCTGCGTGAAGATCGTCGCCACATCACTAGGCTAGCCTGTAACCCGTGAGCGCGCCCGCCGTGCAGCTCGACAACGTCTCCAAGCGCTATGGCGAGGTGCTGGCTCTCGACCGCGTCACGCTCGCGATCGATACAGGTGAGGTGGTGGCAATGCTCGGGCCGAACGGCGCTGGAAAGACGACGGCCATCAGCCTCATGCTGGGCACCCGCAAGCCGACCTCAGGCAACGCGCGGCTGTTCGGCATCGACCCCAGGGACCTCAGGGCACGCAGCCGCATTGGCGTGATGCTCCAAGAGTCGGGCGTGCCAGGGATGCTGAAGGTAGACGAGATCGTCGGGCTGTTCGCCTCCTACTACCCGGCGCCGCTTCTGGTGTCCGAAGCAATGGCGATGGCGGGCCTCCAGGAGAAGTCCACGAGCCTGGTCAAGGACCTCTCGGGCGGCCAGAGGCAACGCCTCTACTTCGCTCTCGCGGTGTGCGGAAACCCGGAGGTGCTCTTCCTCGACGAGCCGACCGTCGGCATGGACGTCGAGGGACGCCGCCTCTTCCTGCAGCAGATCGGCGAGTTCGCTGCCAAAGGCCGCACCGTGGTCCTGACCACCCATTACCTCGAAGAGGCGGATCAGCTGGCGCAGCGGGTGATCATGGTCGACCGCGGGCACGTGATCGCGGACTCCACGCCGGCAGAGATCAAGTCGCGCGTCGCCGGCAAGAGGATCATGTTCAACACCTCGCGGCCCATGGGCACCAATGACTTTGCGGGCCTGCCGCTGAGCTCTCAGCAGGTCACCGATGGCCGGGTGCGTCTACTCACCAACGAGCCCGAAAGCGTGCTGCGGGAGCTGTTCCGTCGCGGCATCGAGATCACGCAGCTGGAGGTGGCGGGCGCAGACCTCGAAGAGGCCTTCGTGGCGATGACACACCACGAGGCTCCAACGTGAGCGCAGCCACCATGCGTTCGGGGACCGCCCCGTTCCTGCCCATGCTCGCCAAGCAGTCACAGGCCGAGTTCATCAAGATGTTTCGCGTCCCAGCCTTCAGCGTCACCAGCATCGCGCTGCCCGCGATGTTCTACGCGTTCATCGGGCTCGGGCAGGCCAAGCAGCCGTTCGCCCACGGATCCAGCGTGACCTCCGGCGAGTACTTCCTTGCTTCGATGGCCATGTACGGCGTCGCCAACGTGATGGTGCTGGGATTCGGGATCTCGGTCGCCAACGAGCGAGGGCAGAAACAGGACCTGCTCATGCAGTCAACCCCCCTTCCGCCGATCGTCTTCTTCATCGCCAAGACGATCTCGGCCCTGGTCATCGCGTTGATGGCGCTGGTCGTGCTCAGCCTCCTCGCATATTTCGCAGGCGGCGCGAACCTCACCGTTTCACAGTGGCTCACGCTCTTCCTCCGCGCGATGCTCTGCTCGATCCCGTTCGTCGGCCTGGGCTTTGGGCTCGGCTACATCGCCGGCCCCACCTCCGCGCCGGCCGTGACCAACCTGATCTACCTGCCCACGGCATTCGCGTCAGGGCTGTTCTTTCCTCTTCGCCTGCTCCCGCCGCTCTTGCAGTACATCGCTCCGTACCTGCCGCTTTACCGCGGCGGCCAGCTGCTATGGGATTCGGTCGGCGCTCCCACCCAAGGAGGCAGTATCACGACCGACTGGCTCTGGATGGGCGGCTACGCGATCGCGTTCTTCGCGCTCGCGATCTGGGCCTACCGCAGGGACCAGGGACGCAAGTTCAACTAGGCTCGGCGCCGGTCCAGAACTTGGCCGGGAGCTCCACGCCGAAGGCATCGCGGTAGCGCTCGGAGAACTCCGAGCGCTTATAGGCGTGCTCGATCGTCCCGACCTGCTCCACCGCGTAGGTGGCGGCCAGCGACGCGACGCGACCGGCTTCCTCGAGGTCGAGCCCGCGCAAAAGCCCGGCGACCAGCCCGGCGCGATAAGCGTCGCCCGCGCCGGTCGGGTCGGCCTCGCGCACCGGGGTGGCGGCCGGGATCTCGACGGTCCGTTCCCTCGTCGCGATTCGCGATCCATATCGCCCGAGCGTCGTGACCACGATCTCCGCCAGCTCGAGGAGGCCTTGCACATCTCGTTCGGTGCGCTGCTGGATCAGCTCGAGCTCGTAGTCGTTCCCGATCACGATCCACGCGCCGCGCGTGCTGTCGGTGACGTCGTCGGCGGACATCATGGGCAGCTGGTGGGCGGGATCGAAGACGAATCGCAGTCCGCGGACTCGGCACTCGTTGACAAGGCGCTTCATGGCGCCAGGGTCGTTGGGCCCGATGATCACTGCCTCGGCGTCGGGGGGCGCGTCGTCCAGGCCGAGCATGCCGGCGCGCCACATCGCGCCGCCGTAGTAGCCGGTCAGCTGGTTGTCGTCCAGGTCGGTGGTCGTGAAGCCGGTCGCGCTGATCTCGCCCTCCAGCAAGCGCAGGCCGCGGCAGTCGATGCCCCGGGCGACGAGCCAGTCGCGATACTCGGACGCGTCGGTGCCGGCCGTGGCTAGGACGGCCGACGGGTAGCCCAGGAGCGCAAGGTTGTGCGCGTAGTTGCCCGCCACCCCGCCGCGCCTCTTCTGCAGATCGTCGACGAGAAAGCTCAGGTTGAGGATATGCGTCTTGTCGGGGAGGATGTGGTCTTTGAAGCGGCCTTTAAAGGTGAGGATGTAGTCGTACGCGATCGATCCCGTGCAGACGACCATCTCTTGACCTGAAGGCTACCCGAAATAGAAAAGGGCGCCCGAGGCGGGCGCCCTTCGGTTGGTCGCTAAGTTATGCGGCGCGGCGGACGGTGCGGCGACGCGGGCGGCGCGTGCGGCGCGTGCGGGCCGCGGGCTTGGCAGCAGCCGGCTTGTGGGCCGTCAGCTCGCTCGCCTGCTCGAGGTGCGTCGCGGTGCGGGCGATCGTCTTGAACGAGGCGTTGAAGATGCGCAGCGTGCGCTTCGCAACGCCTCCGACGACGTCCTGGCGGCGTGCCTGTAGCTTGACCATGTGCAGGCCCCTGATCGCGAACTTCTCAGGTAGCTTACCGTCGAGTTCGAGACCCATGATGGTGATCTTCTCGGGCCGGAACGCGTTCAGCCGAGCGTTCAGCCGCGTGTTGAACTGGCGGTTGATCCTGCGCACGGTCGGCGTCCCCTGGCGCTCGAAACCCTTGACCTGCTTGCGCGCGGACCCCATGGGGTCTGACGCGACTTTGGCTGCCGCCTTGGCAGCCCCGACGGCGACCTCTTCGACGGTGGTTGCGGTGTCTGTGAACTCGTTGCTCATGATTCAAAGCCTCCTTGGGGCTAACTTGTCTTTCTTGACGCATTGCATCATAACGCATTGCGTCAACCGTGTCAAGTCGCCGCCTGGAGCCTGGCGATCAGCGCATCCGCAGGCGCCCCGAAGATGTCGTAATGGGCGACCTTGCGGCGCTTCTCGGGCTGGATCCACTCCGGCTTCAATCCGTGCTGCCGCCCCCATTCTTCTAGCACCGGCCGCAGCCCTATGACGTGCAGAAACGGTCGCTCACGGGTGAAGCCGCGGATGGTGGTGCCGTGGTAGTGGTCGAAGTTCCGGTGCACGGCGATGCCCCCGGCCTCCGCGAACGCGATCGCCTCTTTGATCTCGCGCCGCTCGAAGTACCTCTCACGCAGCTCCACGCCGCAGCTCAGGCCTTCAGGCGAACGAGGGCATCGGGGCAGATGGGCCGAAAGGCGCACAGGGAGCAGGGCCGGGCGGCGTGCTCCGGCCGCAGGCTGAAGTCGCCGGCCGCGATCAGCCGGGACGCGGCCAGCACCTTCGCCTCCACAACGGCATCGTCGGGCGAGATGTCGTGTCGCTCGCCCCTGCGCATGTCGAACAGGACGAGGCGGGGGTTGGAGCCACCGGGCAGGAGGCCACGTCTCGCCGCGATCGCGTACAGGCGCAGCTGGGTCGAATAGGCGTGCATCAGCGACGCGTCCAGGCTGGCGTTGGTCTTGTAGTCGACCAGTAAGAGCTCGCCGTCGAGCTCGCAGATGCGGTCGACCAAGCCCCGCACGCGCGCGCCGCCGAGGTTCATGTTGAAGCCGACCTCGACGGCCAGCGTCCGCGCCGCGGCGAGCGGCTGGCCAATGTACCGGGCAAGCATCTCGCGACCCTGTTCTGGCCCCCTGTATTGGCCCAGCAGGTCACCGCCGTCGCGGTGCCACACCGCCAGGGCTTCGTGCACCGCCGCGCCGAGCTCGGTGGACCCGATGGCCTGGACGTGTCTCGGCTGGATCTCGTCCGGTGGAGCGGGCACGCGCCAGACCTGGCTGAACCGGTACCGCACGGGGCACACCTCGAAGTCGTGAAGCTGCGAGAAGCTGAGCTCGACCTGCGGCGGAGCCTCAACCGGCTGCTCGACGATCCCCGGCTGGAGCTGCTCCATGCGATCGAGCACTGCGGCGACGACCGCCGGATCGCCGGCCGAGCGTCCATTGGTGGCGCGAGACACCGGCAGCTCGAGCTGCTCCGCCTCGACCACCGATGCCGCCTGGGGATGGGCGAGCGCCCAGCTGAGGATCTCTGCGAAGTGGTCGTCCTGCTCCGCGCCTGCGGCGCCGATCTCGTGGGCCGACGGCTCCTCGCGTGTCGCTGTGACGTACAGCGAATCCTTGGCCCTCGTCAGGCCCACGTAGACGATGCGCCGTCTCTCGCCGATCGCCAGGGCGACGGCCGGCGCGCCCGGCGACGTCTCCACGAAGCGCGGGTGTTTCTCGCCCCGCCAATTCTTGATCACGAAACCCAGGTTGTCGGGGTCGAAGAAGAGCCGCTCTGTGTCGCGCGGCCGCGGCGGGCGCAGGTTGACGAGGAAGACGGCCGGGAACTCCAGGCCCTTGGCGGCATGGATCGTCAGCACCGACACCGCCTCTGCGCCGGCCGATTCCTCGGCCGCCTCGCCCACCGGCAGCTCGGCGTCGATGACCTGGTCGAGGTGACGCACGAAGTCGCCGATCCCGGCCAGCGACAGGTCGCGTTCGAAACGGCCGGCGAGCTGGAACACCTTGCGCAGGTTGAGCAGCGCCCGGGGGCTGCCGTCGCGCTGGGCGCGAAGCTCCGCCCAACGCAGGTAGCCACTCTCCTCGAGCAGTCGGTTCAGGATGTCCGCCACGGTCAGAGCGTCCCTCAGGCGGCCGGTGCGGTCGGTGAGATCGACGAGCCGCGCCGCCGCCGCCGCGACCTTGGGTGACATCTCGGGAAAACCCTCGCGGGCCGATTCGTCGAAGCAGTCGCGCAGGCGCATGCCCGAGCGGCCCGTGCGACGCGCCGCCAGGCGGTACATGCCGCCATCGTCCAGGCGCACGATCGGTCCCTGCAGGATGCGCACGATGGCGCCGTCGTCCATCGGGTTGTCGGTCAGCCGCAGCAGGGCCAGCACGTCCTTGATCTCCTGGCGATCGAAGAAGCCAGAGCCGCCGCTCGTCACATAGGGGATGCCCTGCCGGCGCAGCTCGTCCTCGAACTCGCGAGGGAGCATCCGGATGGAATGCGCCAGCACAGCGATGTCGCGGAACGGCCGCCCGCCCAGGTGCAGGCGCCGGATCGTCTCCGCGACCGTGCGGGCCTCGGTGCGCGAGTCGGGCGCCATCACCACGGTCACGGGCGTGCCGTCGCCCGCCCCGCGGGTCGCCACCAGCTCCGGCTCATCCGCGAAGTCCCGGTCGTGGCGGATGAAGTCGGTGGCGCAGTCGAGGATGCCCTGGTAGGAACGGCGGTTGTGAGTGAGCGGGAGGCGCCGGCCGGGAAACCGGCTGCGGATGTTCTCGATCTCGGCATCCCGCCATCCATAGATCGACTGCTTGGCGTCGCCGACCACGGACACGTTTCCGAAGTCTTCGCGCGCCAGCAGCCGGATGAGGTCGAGCTGGATGCGGTTGGTGTCCTGGAACTCGTCGATCAGGAGGTAGCGGAAGCGCTCGCGGCAGCGGCGCCTGAACTCCGGCACGCGCTCGAGCGCATCGATCACCTCGAGGATCAGGTCGTCGAAGTCGCGCAGGCCGGCCGCGCGCAGGGCCTCGTCGTAGGTGCGGTAGACGAGACCCAGGACCTCGATCGCCTCGAGCTCGGCGCGGGCGGGGTCGGGCCCTCCGGCGCCGTTGGAGCCGGCGGCCGGGCGGCCCGCCCAGTTCCTGGCGTGCAGCTCGCGCGCGCGCTTCTCGAACCTCTCGGGGCCGATGCCGCGTCCTTTCAGCTTGAGCAGAAATCGCAAACCTGAACGAAGCAGGTCGTCCAGGTCTTCGACCGAGAGGGCGGTGAACGAATCGGGGTCGAGCGGGGTGGCCGCACCGCTGCGCAGACGGGCTACGAGGTTCTGCTCGAACAGGCGCTGCGCCGTCTCATCGAGCACCCTCATCTCGCGCGGCGCGCCCACCAGGTAAGCGAACTCGTCCAGCAGCCGAGCGCAGGTGCCGTGGAAGGTGCCGATCCAGGCGCCGTCAAGGACCTGGCGGCCAAGCTCGGGGTGGCGCGCTGCCAGCTCCCTGTTGATCCGCTGCCTGAGCTCTTCCGCAGCGCGGTCGTTGAACGTCACCGTCAGCACCCGGTCGGGCTGCACACCCCGGTCGACGAGCCAGCAGAAGCGCTCGGTCGCCGTGAACGTCTTGCCGGTGCCCGGCCCGGCCGCGATGAGGAATGCGCCCTCGGGCCCGGCGTGTGCGGCGGCCGCCTGCTCGGCGCTCAGCGCCGGCTTCGCCTCCAGGCGGGTGGCGCTCATTCGGGTGGCGCTCCGCCATACGGGCAGACCGCCGCGTGAGGGCACGAGCCGAACCGCGTCACGCAGGTGCCTGGAAGATCGCGGGGGGCGGGCTCGAAGTGGCCGCCCTTGATTCGCTCGATGGCTTTGAGGACCACGCCGCGGCTGCGCTCGAGGTCCTCGGTCGACAGGGCCTTCTCGCGGTACTCCTTGAGGCCCGCCGGGCGGCCGACGGCGAAGATGTCCTGGCGCATCCCTCCCCACACCCAGTCCTTCGGATACCAGAGCGACAGGAATCGAGGCTGGAAGCCGAGCGGCTTGCCCTCGTCGTCCACGCCGTCCTTACAGGCGAGGTAGTAGAGAGCGAGCTGCACGTCGTAGAGCTCGGGACCGAAATAGGCTTCGTATGCGTAGCGCATCGGTTTGCCGGACCCGGTCTTGTAATCGACCACCTCCACCTCGCCGTTGCCGACATCGTTGACACGGTCGATCTTGCCCACGATGTCCACGCCTTCGAGCCGCAGGCGAAATCTTCGCTCGATGGCCAGGGTGCGCACCCGGCGGATCACCTGCATCCCGGTCACGAACCGGATGTAGTTGCCGAGCACGGAGCGAACCTGCTTCTCCTCGCGTTTGCGGTCGAGCACGCCTTCCATGCGCGAGAGGTACCCGTCCAGGTGAAGCTGCAGCGCGGCCTCGAGCCACTCCCGCTGCTGGTCGCCCTCCAGCGAACGCCAGTCGCCCTCCTGGGCATGGAAGTCTTCGAGCACCTCGTGCAGGAAGCCGCCTCGCTCCATCGCCACCGAGCGTGGCTCATCGACGAGGCCCGGGTGATGGCTGTACCAGTAGAGTCGAGGGCACTTCAGATAGTTGTTGAGGGTGGTGGGGCTGAAGTGGTCGATCTCCACCGAGCTCGGGTTGCGGTCGCCGCCGTAAGGCTCGAACGGCTCGCCCGACTCACCGTCCGAGAGGAAATCGACGTCGAGCCCGAGGCCTTGGGCCCGCGACACCACCCGGTCGGTTATGCCGGCGGGATGAGAGGCGATCAATACCTCGGCCTCGCGGGGCAGCAGGACGTCGGCCGGCTCGAGCCGGTCCGAGGCGCGGGTCAGCTCGCGCACCTCAGCCCGGGGCGCTGCCATGTCGAGGAACACGGATCCGCCCGCCTGGCTCAGGTACGAATCGGCGAAGGTGAGGTAAAGTCGCCGCCGCGCGCGCGTCATGGCGACGAAGGCAAGGCGCGCCTCCTCGGCCAGGTGGCCATCGGGATCGGAGGGCCACGACGGCATGAAACCGACCTTGAAGCTCTCGAGCCAGCTACGATCCCCATCGTCGAGGAGCGGGTGCGGCCGCGCGTCGAGCGGAAACAGGCCGTGGGCGAAGCCCGAGCAGAAGACCACTTCGAACTCGAGCCCCTTGGCCTGGTGGACGGTCATCACCTGGACCGCATCACGCGTGGGCGGCGCGGCCTCACTGTCGTCGGCGGCGCCCGCGAGCAAGGCCTCGAGCGATCCGGTTAGGTCGCCGAGCAGGGGCTTGGAGCCATGCAGCCTTTCGTGCACCGCCTCGATCGCCTCCAGGCCTTCGATGGTCGATCGCAGGTCGGCGATCGCCTCGCTTCGCTGGTCCGCGGGCAGCTCGAGGTCCAGCAGCCGGCGCATGGCGCCGTCCTCGATCAGGACCGTGTAGGCCAGGCTTGCCAGCGGCAGGTAGGTCGACTTGGCGAGCAGCTCATGACGGACGGTCATTGCCGAGTGAAGGCTGTCGAGCTCCTTCTCATCGAGGAACGCCAGGTAGTCCGGGAGCGAGGGCTCGTCCGTCGGCGCCTCGCCTCCCCACGGCAGCGGATGGCGCTGCGGGTCTTGCCACGCGAGCACGTACATCAGGCGGTGGACCACGCGCAGCAGGGGGCGCCCCCGCGATCGGGCATGCGCCCGCAGCCGGCTCACGGTGCGCGGGCCGACGCCGCCGAGGCTCGACGCGAGCGCGCCCTCGAAAGCTTCGGAATCGTCGGGCCGCCGCAGCGATTCGAGGTAGCCGATCAGGAAGCGGACGACCTCGTTGCGCGCGGTGGCCCCGGAACCGCGCACCTCGTAAGGCAGTCCGAGCGCTCGCAGGGCCTCCTCGAATGGAGCCCCGAGCGCGGTGGCGCTGCGGAGCACGACGGCGAAGTCGCTGCAGCGCAGGCCGGGCGACTCCGCCTGCAGCCTCTTGATCTCTCGCGCCACGAAGAACGCCTCATCGACCGGATCGCTCTCTCGGGCCACCACCACCGCCGGCTCGCCGTGTGCATGCACGGCGCGGAGGTGGCGAGGCGCGCGGCCGGGCTGCGTCGCCTCGAGCAGGCGCTCGCCTGCGTCCAGCGCCTCCTGGGAGCACCGCCGGCACTCGTCGAGCTGGATGGTGGCCGCGCCGTAGGCGGCCACGAAGTCGAGGCTGAGCAGGCGAGGCACGGTGCCGCGGAAACCGTAGATCGACTGGTCCGGGTCGCCGACGACGACGATCCGAGGCCGGGCTTCGGGCGGCGCGATCAGCCGCAGGAGCTCGAACTGCGCAGGGTCGACGTCCTGGAACTCGTCGACCAGGACGAGCTTGAACTTGGCGCGCATCGCCTGGCGCAGAGGCGTCCTGGATTGGAGCAGCTCGATCGCTCCAGAGATGAGGTCGCGAAAATCGACCATCCCGGCGTCTTGCAGCCGGTGTTGATATGCCTGGTACGCGGCCGCCAACGCGCGCAATCGCTCACTCGCGCCGGCCTCGGCTGCCAGCAGGAGCGGAGCGGGGTGGAGGAGGTTCTGCTTCATCAAGGCGACAAAGCCCAGCAGGTCGTGCGCGAACGCGTCGGAACGGCGCACCCCATCCAGCGGGCCGAGCGTCTCGCCGTCGAGGTCGGCCAGCACGCGCCGCATCACCAGCCACTCCTGGAAACCGTTCAGGAGCAGTCGGTCCCGGTCCGGCTTATGGTCGCGAAGCAGGCGCGCGCAGAAGCTGTGGAAGGTGGAGATCCAGGCCTCTCCGTAGTCGTCGTTGAGCCGCTCATCGATCCTGCGCGCGATCTCGCCGGCGGCCCCGTTGGAGAACGTGAGCACGAGGATCTCATCGCGACCAGCGACACGCGTCCGCACGGCTTGCTCGTAGAGGTCAACCAGGGCGTGCGTCTTCCCGGTGCCCGGGCCGGCGAGCACGCGTAATGGTCCGTCGATTTCGTCGATATGGAGTGGCAAAAGGTTCCCCTGGGGTGGCGCGGGCGAACCTGATTATGCGGGCGCCCGAGACCCCAGGTCAGCCCGGGCCGTTAACGGCTGCCAGGCCGAGATCACCATGGCCGTCAGCAGGCCGAGCTCGAAAAGCGGCCACCTGATCAGGGTGGGGGCCACCCCTCCGATGAACAGGTAAGGGTTGGCCAGCACCCACAGCGCCGCCAGCGCCACGCGCCAGGCCGCCGCGGGACGCTCCTGCCACAGGATCCAACCCGCGGCGCTGAGCAGGCAGAGGTCGGAAGCGTGGAGGTAGGGGGCGACCAGCAGCGATCCCAGGACGGCCGCGGGTATCACCAGTGCCGCGTCACCGCGCATCCGGTAAGTCACTGTCAGCACCACCGCCACGATGCCCAGTCGAATGACCGTCGCCGTCCACCCGACCACTCCGAAGGCGCCGTGCAGGGTTAGGCCGTCGGCGCCACTAGGGAGCGGGCCCAGCAGCTGGGCGGCGTACGCGGTCGACCCATGAGGGCCGAGCACCAACACGCTGGTGAGCGCGATGCAGGCGGCCGCTCCAAGCCAAGCCGCGAACGCGCGCGGCCGGCCGGCCACCAAAAGCGCGAACGGGACCAGGATCGCGGTGTTGGGCTTGAGCACGATGGCCACCAGGACGAGGCCGGCGGCTATGTCGCGCTTTTCGCGAAGCAGCCGCCATGCCACCACGATCGAGGCGGCGATCAGCGGACCCACCTGGCCCACGTTCACGGCGTGCATCACCCACCATGGAGAGAGTGCGCCTGCCACCGCGACCCAGCGGCTCCAGCCCTGGCCGATTCCGGCCCATGCCAGCGCGCCCGCAAGCACGATAAATGTGAACAGCGCCCAGACGTCATATGCCGAGTCGTAGGGCAGGCCGGAAAGAGGCGCGACCAGCCATGCCTCGGTCGGCGGGCTCAAGAAGGGCTGCGACCACAGGTACGGGACCAGCCGCTTCTGCTCCTGCGCCACCGCTTGCTGGTCGTAGATCTGCCCCCAACCGTGCTGCATGCCGACGCGCGCCGCGGCCAGGTAGGTGTGAAAGTCGATCCCGGTGCGATCCTGTCGGTGCACGATGTCGACCGCCAGCGCCGCCAGCACGACTACCACGGCGAGCCCGATCAGGACGCGGCGGACCCAGCGCACGCCTTGAAGGTACCTCACCTCCGTTAAGCGACCCTTATATCCGATATGCAAGCTCCACTTGAGATAACGCGCCGCCTGACCGCCCCGGCCGGGGCGGCCGGAGTCGCCGCCGTGGTCCTGGTGGCGCATCTGCCGGAGTTCCTGCATCGCATCCTCGACGGCGACGAGGCGATCTACGGCTCGATCGCCGCCCTGATGAACCAGGGCTCCCCGCTGTACGGGGCGGGAGGCGTGGACAACAAGCCGCCCGGCATCTTCTGGGTCTACTCGGCGATCTTCCGCGTGGCCGGCGTCTACCAGATGACCGCGATCCACGCCGCGGGCTTTGTGGCTATGGCGGTGACCTGCGCGCTGATCTTCGTCATCGCCAGGAACATCGCCGGGGTCCGCGCCGGCCTGCTCGCGGCGCTCTTCTACGGTTTGCTCACGGCGGCGGGGAATCCCCGGCTTCTGGCCTCCAACACGGAGATCTTCATGATGGTGCCGCTCACGGCATCGGTCCTCACCATGCTGCGCCGGCGATGGTTCTGGACCGGTGCGCTGCTGGTCGCGGCGGGCGCGTTCCGGCAGTCGGCAGCCACGAACGTCGTGCTCGTCGCGCTTGGCCTGCTCTGGCTCGAATCCGCGGGCGGAAGGCTGCGGGCCGCGGCGTTTCTTGGAGGCGGTTTGCTGGTGGGCCTTCTCGCGGGGACGGCCCTGCTCACCGCGACCGGCTCGCTCACCGGGTTCTGGCGCTGGACCATCCAGACGCTGTACGGCTACGCCTCGACGAGCTGGGCTCCATCGCTGGTCTGGTCGCGCGCGCAGGACAGCGTGGTGCCGTTCGTCGTCGACTTGTCGGTCCTGTGGATCGCGGCCGTCGCGTTCGCGTGGCGGTGGCGCGCTCTGAACGCGGTCGAGCGGCTGATGGTCGCCTGGCTCGCCGTCTCGATGCTCGGGTCGCTCGCCGGCGGCCACCTCTCGTGGCACTACTTCATCCAGGCGATGGGCCCGCTGGCACTGCTGGCAGCTCTCGCGTTCGACCGAATCCGGCTGCGACGCGGCGTGGTCGCTGCCGCGATCGTGGGGATCGCATTCCCGGCAATCGCGTGGTGGGCTTTCGACCTCACGGCCGACCCGTTGACCTACGACTTCAGTGGAGCGATCCCCCAGCACGCGGCTGTGTCTGCTTACATCAGCGACCACACTTCGCCGTCCGAGCACATCTTGGTGTGGGGCGATTGGGCGGCGCTGTACGTGGAATCCGACCGCCTGATGTCAGGCCGATTCCCAGGGTTCCTGCGCGGATTCGCCCGCGGAACGGCTCTGCCGCCCAACAACTGGGACACCGCGCCGGACGTTTGGCCCCTGCTCCAGGCCGATCTCAGGGCCGACCCGCCCCAGCTCATCGTGGACACGGCCGCGGCAGGGTGGAGCGACTTCTCCAGCTACCCCATGAGCAACTACCCCGTGCTTGCCGAACTGGTGGCGACCCACTACCACGTGGTGGGGACCGTCGACGGGGTCGTCATCTACGCGCGCGACCCAGCTTCCTAGACAGAGGACGTCAGCTTCAGCCCGGGGAGGGCCTGGTCGGACGCTTCAGCTCGAGGATGCGAGGCTCGCCGGCAGCGACGGCGAGAACGCGGTCGAAGAGCTCCACGGCCTTCGATTCCTCGACCACCTCGGAAATCCGCACGTACGCGGCCTCCCCGTCGCGAAACACGAAGGTGGGGGTGCCGAAGATTCCATGGCGCGCGATCGCCTCTCGGTGATCGCGGGCCAGGGGCTCGAGGATGGTGGGGTCCGCCACGTCCTTGCGAAAGCGCTCCATGTCCAGCCCCGCGTCTTTCGCGACGCGTTCGACAACGTCGACCTGGTCGATGTCCAACCGGTCACGGTGACGTGCGCGCAGCAGCGGCATATGCAGGGCGGCGAACCGTCCCTGGCGGCGAGCAGCCTCCGCCGCTTTGAACGCGAGCCGGCCTCTCACAGTCTCGGATTCGGGTGCATCCCACACGGTCCAACCCTCATCCTTGGAGTTAACCTGGGCCAGCGAGAGGTAGCGCCAGCCGATCTTCAGCTCGCGGCCGGAGGCGAGAACGCCCTCCAACATCACTGATGCACGGTAGACGTAAGGACAGAGGTAGTCGTAAAAGACTTCGAATTCAGTGAGCCCCGTATCAGCCATCCATCCAACTCCAACGCGGTTGGTGCACACGCGTATTCCCGACAGCTGGCGCTGGATGCGCACCGACCTCCTGATCAGGCTGCTGCCCTTCGCCGCCGTCTACGCCCTCGCGTACCGATGGACGGGCGGGGCGCGCTGGCTCGGATGGACCGTGGGCAGCATGCAGGCGCAGGTCGTCTTCGCCGTCGTCGCCGCGCCGCTGATGTTCGTCGCGGCGGTAGCGGTGCAGCGATGGCTGACGCGGCGGCGGGGCGCCTTGAGCGTGCCGGCGAGCGGTGGTGACGCCTGGTTTCAGGCCGCGTTCTATGCGCTCAACGGGCCGCTGGAAGAGGCGTTCTTCCGTGGCCTGGTCCAGGGCGGCCTCGGTCTTGCGTGGGGCACGCCCGCCGGATTTGCCATCGCCACCGCCGCTTACGTCCTTTATCACCGCCTCGGCCGCTGGACGTGGGCCGACACCTTCGCGACCGCGCTGGTCGGAGTGCCGCTCGGCCTCGCCTACTGGCTGCTGCCCGGGCCGCCATCGCTGCTGGGAATCTCGATCGCGCACATCGCCGCGACCTGCGGCTTTCTAGGGCCCGGTCCTTACGTGTTGAAGAGGCTGCGCCTGGTCTAGACCTGGCGGCGGCGGACGGAGTAGTAGACCAGGCCGCAGAACACGCAGACGACAAACGCCCACCAGGCGATGTCGACGGGCCCCGATGCCGCCGGAACTCCGGCCACGGCGGTGCTGCCACTCGAACTCTGAATGGTGACCTGAGCGCGAACCAGGTCTCCAGACGCGCTGCTCACGAGCTCGTGCGGCACGAGCCAATAAAGAATGTTGAAGGCCACCTTGAAAAAGGCGTTGCCGATGACGCCGTTCTCGACCAGGTTGTGGACGAAGACGATCACGCCGCTGATCACGTTGTAGTAGATGAAGGCGACGATCGCGGCGACGATGTTGTTCATCCACGTGCTCAGCGCCAGCACGAGCAGCATGATCACGACGGTGTTGCCGATCACCGCAAGCACCGCGCTCGTCAGGGTTGTCTCGAGCCCTCCCCCGAACAAGAACATCACGATGCGGGTCTCTATCCCCAGCAAGCCCATGATCACGAGCAGGGCCGCGACCGCCGCGCCGATCTTTCCGGCGGTGAATGCCAGCCTCGAGACCGGCTTGGCAAAGATGCTTACGGCAGCCCCTGAGTCGAGGTCGTGGTAGATCGCCGTCATGCCGATGCCGTACGCGACCAGCAACCCGAAGATTCCCAGGGCCCCGAAGATGTAGGTCAGGAAAAGCAGCTCGAGAAAACGGTTGAACACCGCGGGGTCGACGTTGCTCGGACCAAAGTTCCCCTGGCTTGACGAAGTGACCGAGTAGAGGACTTTGAGCCCGACTCCCAGCCCAAGGATGCCGAGCGCGCCGATGATGACAAAGACGAGCAGGATCCGTCGACGCGACAGCTCGATCAGCGTGTAGCGCGCGATCGCAAGCGCTCCGTTCACTGTCTGTCCTGGTCGGAGATGAACGAAGGGAGCTGATCGCGCGGCGGGCCCGGAGGGCTCGACGCCTGCACCAGCTCGACGAACACGTCCTCGAGGTTGCGGCCTGCGGGGACCACCTCGTTCATGGCCCCTTCCTTCAAGACCCGGCCTTTGGCCATGATCGCGACGGTGTCGCAGACCAGCTCGACCTCGCTCAAGAGGTGGCTGTTGAGCAGGATCGCGACACCGCTCTCCTTCAACCGGTCGATCAGCGCGCGCACGTCGCGACGTCCCAGCGGGTCGAGGTCCGCGGTCGGCTCGTCGAGGATCAACAGCTTGGGCCGCCCCAGGATCGCCTGAGCGATCCCCAGGCGCTGCTTCATGCCCTTGGAGAACTGCCTGATCTGGCGGCGCTCCTGGTCCAGCCCCGCGAAAGCAAGCGTCTCGGGAATCCTGCGCTTGCGGTCGATCTCGTCCAGGCCGAGCAGGCTGGCGAAATAGTCGAGGACCTCGGCCGCTCGCAGGAACTTGGGGAAGTCCGGGTCCTCGGGCGAGAACCCCAGGCCGGCGCGGGCGGCCGGGTTGCCCGGATCCAGGCCAAACAGCGTGACCGTGCCGCCGTTGGGCCGCAGCAGCCCGGCGATCATCTTGACCACCGTGCTCTTGCCTGCGCCGTTGGGGCCCAGCAAGCCAAACGCGTGGCCCGGCTCGAGCTCGAACGTGACGCCGTCCACGGCCCACGGGTCGCTGCTCCGGTACCGCTTCCGCAGATCTTTGACGCTTACGACCGCGGCCATGGGGTCAACCGACTATACATTGGCGAGTTATCAATCTCGACTCGCTGCAACGGCGCACCCTGACATGGGCTGGACTGGCTGTCGTGCTCGCCGCTTTCGACGGTTCCGTGCTGGTCCTGGCGCTGCCCGCCATCGCGGCCGACTTCCACGCTCGCACCCCAGCACTCTCCAACCTCGGCTCCGCTCTCGCCCTCGGCGCGCTCGGCGCGCTGCCACTGTCGACGCTCGCCGACCATTTCGGCCGGCGCCGGCTCATCGCCATCGGAGTCGCGGGCTTTTCGATCGCCAACTTCGCCAGCGCGTTTGCGCCATCGCTCGCAGTCCTCGCGACCCTGCGCCTGGTCGCCGTGTGCTTCGAAGCCCTCGTCGCCGGTGTGGCCACGGCGTTGATCGTGGAGGAGGCACCCGCTTCGCATCGCGGCCAGGCGGTCAGTGTGCTCGCCCTGCTGGCTGGCATAGGCACCGGAGTCACGGTGATCGCCTACCCGATCATCGCCCCGCACTGGCGCTGGCTCTTCATGGCGGGCGGCGTCGGAGTCCTGATCGCGCCCGTGATCTGGTTCCGGCTGCCCGAGGGCAGGACCTGGCTGGCGGTGAAGGTCAGTGGCTCGGCCCTCAACCTTCTGTTCCAACCGCCATGGCGGCGCAGGGTGATCATCCTCGCCCTGGTGACCGCGCTGCTCGCCGTGCTGCTCGAGCCCGCCGGGCTCCTGTTCACCGTGTACGCAAGCGAAGTCCTCCACATGTCGCCGGCGGCCATCAGCATTCTGATCGTGGTGTCGGGCGTGGTGGGCGCGAGCTCATACCTGGCGGGCGGCTATCTCACCGACCGTTTCGGTCGGCTGGGACCGGCCATCGCGCTAACCGTGGCCGCCGCCGTCGCGACCAGCCTCAGCTTCGCCACGGCGACCATCGGGTTCTTCATCGGCAACATCCTGTGGAGCGCGTTCGCCAGCGCGTCGACGCCGGTGTTCGGCGCCTGGTCGGCCGAGCTGTTTCCGACCCGTGCGCGCGCCACGGCCGAGGCCACCAGCGCGGTGGCGGCGGCCGGCGGGAGCGTGGTTGGCCTGCAGGTCGTGGCCCTGCTCTCGCAATCGCTTGGGCTCGGCCGCGCGATCGAGCTGGCCGGCATCGCCGCGGTTGCCGGAGCGCTGCTTCTCTTCTTCCTGCCGGAGACCAAGGAGCAGCCGCTGCCCGAGTGAGCGGTGCCGCGGAGTCCTAGGATTGCAGGGCGCAGTGGAACGTGCTAGGGCGGTAGTGGTCGGCGGCGGCATCACCGGCGTGAGCGTCGCCTACCACCTGGCCAAAGCGGGTTGGCGCGACACGGTGCTGCTCGAGAAGGACCAGCTGACCTCCGGGTCGACGTGTCACGCCGCTGGCCTCGTCACCCAGTTCAACCCGTCCCCCACGATGATGCGGTTCCGCAGCTACAGCATCGAGCTGTACCGCGAGCTCGGCGTGTTCGAGACGGTGGGCAGCCTGCGCTTCGCCTCGAGCCCCGAATCTCTGAAAGAGCTGCAGCGCGGCGTCAGCCGCGCGAGGGGGATAGGACTCGAGGTGGAGATCTTGTCGGCCGCGGAGGCGGAGCGCCTGATGCCCGCCATCACCAAGCGCTCGCTCCACGGGGCGGTATGGGTCCCGAGCGATGGTCACCTGGACCCTCACACCGCCACGCACGCCCTGGCGGCCGCGGCTCGCGACCTCGGCGCCACGGTGCTCACGGAACGGAGGGTCACCGGCATCGAGCTCTCTGACCGCGGGGCGGTCGCGGCGGTGCAGACCGATGCCGGCCGTATCGAGGCGGATGTGCTGGTGATCGCAGGCGGGATCTGGGCGCCACAGGTCGCGGCGATGGCTGGCGTCTCCCTGGTGTCGACGCCGGTCGACCACCAGCACGCGGCCTTGCTGGCGGTCCCAGGCCACGAGCTGCCCCACGACATGCCCTGCTTTCGCGACCCCGACAACCTCGTATACGGCAAGTCGGAGGCTGGGGGCGTCGTGCTCGGGGGATACGAGGCCGATCCGGTGGCGCGCTGGATCGACGGCGTTCCATGGAGTCACGCCGGGACCTCGCTCCCTCCGGACCAGGCGCGCTTCGAACCGCTGCTGGCGGGCGCGGCCCGCCGGTTCCCGTTCATGGGCGAAGCGGGCATCGTGAAGCTCGTCTGCCACCCGGACGCCATGACGCCCGATTCCAACCCGCTGGTCGGCCCCGTTCCCGGGGTGCCGGGCCTGTACATGGCCGCCGGTCTTTCGCTCAACGGTTTTGGAGGAGCAGGCGGCATCGGTCGCTCGCTCGCGCAGCTGATCACCGGCGGCGGATCCGACCTGGACCTCTACGCCTACCGCCCGTGGCGCTTCGGCCCGGTGCACCAGGACCACCGGTACGCGGCCGAGCTCGCGCGCGAGGCCTACAAGTACTACTACTACCTTCGCTACCCGTACGACTCCGACGAGTGGGGCCGGCCGAGACGAACCAGCGCGTTGCACGAGCGAAGCCAGGACCTGGGCGCGGTGTTCGGCGCCAAGCACGGATGGGAGCGGCCGGACTACTTCGAACCTGAAGCGCCGTGGCGCCGGGCCGGCGCAGACCAGCGCCGGTTCGGATGGACCCGCCCGCCTTACTTCGAGCAACTGGCGGGCGAGCATCGCGCGTTCCGTGAGCACGTCGGGATCATCGACATGAGCTCGTTCGGCAAGGTCGAGCTGAACGGGCCGGGCGCGCTGCCATTGCTGGAGCGAGTGGCCGGCAACCTGATCGACCGCCCGGTCGGAAGCGTCGTCTACACGCAGCTGCTCGAGAACGACGGCGGCATGGCCGCGGACGTGACCGTGACGCGGCTGGGCGACGAGCATTTCCGGCTGGTCACCGGTGCCGGTTACGTCAACAGCGACCTCGGCTGGCTGCGCCTGCAGCGCCGCGCCTCCGACCCCGACCTCGAGATTCGTGAGTCCTCGGAGGAGCTATCGGTGATCGGCATGTGGGGCCCTGACGCGCGCGACGTCCTGTCGCGCGTGACCCCTGACGGCGTGTCCGATGAAGAGTTCCCGTTCATGACCGCGCGGCGCATCCGGATCGGGGGCGCGAGCGTGCTGGCCCAGCGGGTCACGTACGTCGGCGAGCTCGGATGGGAGCTGTACGTCGAGCCGGCGTGGGCAGTGCAGGCCTGGGACCGGCTGATGGCGGCCGGCCGCGACCACGGCATCCGCGCCGGCGGCTACCGGGCCCTCGACTCGCTTCGCATGGAGAAGGGCTACCGCTATTACGGCACGGACCTGAGCTTGCTCGACAACCCGTACGAGGCCGGGCTCGGGTTCTGCATCCGGCTCGACAAGGGCGACTTCAACGGTCGAGAGGCCCTGGTCGCCGCGCGCCAAGCGGGGATCAAGCGCAGGCTGCGCACCCTCGTGGTGGGCGACGAGGAGTACGTCCCGATCTATGGCGGTGAGGCGGTGCACCACGACGGCCGCGTGGTGGGACGCCTGCGCAGCTGCGCGTACGGGTTCACGGTCAGCCAAAACCTCGCCTACTCCTACCTCCCGGTCGAGCTGCGGCCCGGCGACTCAGTCGAGGTCGAGGTTTTCGGAGACCTGGTCGGAGCCGTCGTGGCGGCCGATTCGGTGCTGGGCAGGAATGTCCCTAGCCAACCCGCGCGCTGAGGCTGCCGCGGCCCAGGTCGCCCTTTGGCAGGGACGCCAAGTCGCGATCAGCCCGCTCTCGGGCGGCCTGACCAACGAGAACTACCTCGTCGAGTCCGGCGGCGAGCGCTACGTGATGCGCCTGCCCGGCCGCTCGACCGAGCTGCTGGCGATCGATCGCGCCAACGAGGTGTACAACACCAGGGCGGCCGCGAGCACAGGGATCGGCCCACGCGTCCTAGAGCACGTCCCAGGCCTGGACGCGATGGTCCTCGAGTTCATCCCCGGCGTCACGATGTCGGCGGGCGCCCTCCAGTCGGAGCAGATGGCCGCCCGCATGGCCGAGTCGTTCCACCGCCTGCACTCGGCACCGCGCTTTCTGCACGACTTCAACATGTTCCGCCTCATCGAGGACTACCTGGTCATCGTCGACGAGCACGAAGTCGTCATCCCCGACGGATATCGCGACTGGCTTCCAACCGTCGCGAGGATCGAGCGGGCCGTCACCGCCGCCGCCCTCCCTCCGCGGCCATGCCACAACGATCTCCTTTGCGAGAACTTCATCGACGACGGCAAGGCTCTTCGCATCGTCGACTACGAGCTGAGCGGCAACAACGATCCCTGCTTCGACCTCGGCAACACGGCCCAGGAGGCGGAGTTCAACCAGGACCTGCGGGCCGCCCTGTGCCTTTCCTATTTCGGACGGCACGACCATCGGCAGCTCGCCCGCATGAACCTCTTCGCGCTCATGTCTGATGTCGGTTGGACGCTGTGGGGAGCGATCCAGGCACGCATCTCGGCGGTCGATTTCGACTTCCGCAGCTACTACACCGGCCGCTGGGAGCGCGCGCTGGGGGTCATGCGCTCGGATCGCCTCGAACGCTGGATGGCCGAAGCCGGGGCCTGACCAGGCATCCGTTGACGGCCGATCCGGGTGGTGCTACCTTTCGCGCCGGTATATCGCTCGCATATCGCTCGGGCGAGCAGCTGTGAGCCGGGGGCGTTCAGTGCGCTCTCGGAATTGGAGGGGATGCCGGGGTGGCTTCAGCGACTCGGGTCAGGCCTGCCGTCGAGACCGTGGAAGGCGCTCGCTCGCAGGGCGAGGAGGCATACCTGCAGATCCGCGACCGGATCATCTGCCTCGAGATGCCGCCTGGTTCGGTGGTCAATGAGGGCAGGCTGCGGGAGGAGCTGCAGATCGGCCGGACTCCGATCCGCGAGGCCCTGCAGCGCCTGGTGCGTGAGAACCTGGTCCGCTCCGTGCCCCACCGCGGCACGTTCGTCGCCGACGTCAACATCACCGACCTCGCGCGCATCACCGAGGTGCGCGTCGTGCTCGAAGCTCACGCCGCCCGGCTGGCGGCGGAGAAGCTGACGGCCGCCGACCGCGACTCGATCGAGCAGCTGCTCGACGTCCTGGAGCACGGCGGCGTGACCGACCAGCGGCAGCTCATGGAGCTCGACCAGCAGGTCCACCGCCTCGTCTACCGGGCCGCGCGAAACACCTTCCTCGAGGCGACCCTCGAGCGCTACTTCAACCTCAGCCTGCGGCTGTGGTACCTGGTGCTCGACAGTGGCGTGCGCCTGCGCGAGGCGGTGGACGAGCACGTCCGGCTCCTGAAAGCGGTGCTCGAAGGCGACGGAGATGAAGCCGAGGACATCATGCGGCGGCACGTGGTGGGCTTCGAGCGCGAGATCCGAAGAGAGCTGGTGGAGAGGTGAGAGGTAAGAGCTGATGCCGAAGGTCTTCTTCGCGACCGACCTGCATGGATCAGAGACGTGCTGGCGGAAGTTTTTGAACGCCGCCAAGTTCTACGACGCCGATGTGCTGATCTGCGGCGGCGACATGACCGGCAAAGCGATCGTGCCGATCGTGCAGGAGAACGGCCACTACACGGTCGCGCTCGGTGGCGAGCAGCAGGTGGTCGCGGCGGAGCAGGTGGGCGAGGTCGAGGCCAACATCCGTCGCAGGGGCTACTACCCGCTGCAGATGAGCGTCCAGCGACTCCGCGAGCTCGACGCCGATGCGTCCAAGCGAGCCGAGTGCTTCCAGGAGGTGATGCTCGCCGGGGTCGAGCGCTGGATGAGCATGGCCGACGAGAAGCTGCGTGGAACCGGGATCCGCTGCTTCGTCTGCCCCGGCAACGACGACGAGATGGAGGTCGACGACGTGGTGCGGCGGGCGGAGCTAGTGGAGCTGGGAGAAGGTCGGGCGGTCGAGATCGACGGGTTCACCATGATCTCCACCGGCTGGTCGAACCACACTCCCTGGAACACTCATCGCGAGGAGACCGAGGAGAAGCTGGCGGAGCGCATCGAGTCGATGGCGGGCCAGCTCAATGACCCCTCGCGCGCAATCTTCAACCTCCACTGCCCTCCCTACAAGTCGGGCCTCGACGAGGCGCCCGCCATCGACGCCGACCTGAAGCTCCTGCACGGCGGCCGGGCGCTGCGCCCGGTCGGCTCGACGGCGGTGCGCGAGGCCATCGAGCGCTACCAGCCTCTGCTGTCTCTGCACGGCCACATCCACGAGAGCAAGGGGGCCGTGACGATCGGAAAGACGCTCTCGATCAACCCGGGGAGCGCCTACGAGGAGGGAATGCTGATGGGCGCGATCATCCAACTGGATGCCAAGAAGGGCATCAAGAGCTACCCGCTGGTCAACGGATGAAGAGGTAAGGAGGAAGCAACATGGCCGACACCACGATGGGTTCGGGGGCAGCCGCCAGACCTGGGCTGTTCCTGCGCAACGCGACCGGGCTCGTCAAGGCCTGGTCCACGTTCGACGCGTTCGTCTATTCCTTCTGGTCGGTGAACCTGATCACGCTCGGGCTTTATGGCATGTCGTTCGTGTACACGGTGCCCGACGGGCAGCT
>DATLUC010000020.1:0-8688 GCA_035533335.1 Candidatus Baltobacterales bacterium | reverse complement strand
GAGCACCTCCACCTTCTCGACCCCTTCGACCGAGGCGAAGGTCTCGGGCGGAACGGGGGACGCGAAAACGATCGTGATCTCGTATCGCTTGATCGCTTTCACGTCGGCGATGCCGCCGAGCCTCACCAGCCGCCCTTCGCGGATGATCCCCACCCTCGTGCAGGTCTTCTCGACCTCGCTCAAGACATGCGATGAGAGGAACACGGTGCTCCCCGACTCCCGCGCCTCCCTGATCATGCCTTCAAAGACCTGCTGGTTGAGCGGGTCGAGGCCGCTCGTCGGCTCGTCCAGGATCAAGACCTTCGGCCGGTGCATGAAGGCCTGGATCAAGACCACCTTGCGCTTGTTGCCGGTCGAGTACTGGTGGAACTTGCGATTGAGGTCGAAATCGAGCCGCTTGATCAGTTGGGCCAGGTAGGGCCGGTCGACGCCTCCGCGCAAGTTCGCGAAGTATTCGAGGATCTGGCCGCCGGTCAGGTTGGGATCGAGGGCCGGCTCGCCGGGCACGTAGCCGACCAGCCGCTTGATCGCCATCGACTGCTGCCAGCAGTCGAGGCCGGCGATCCGCGCCGATCCCCCGTCGGGGTGCAGCAGCGCCATGAGCAGCCTGATCGTGGTGGTCTTGCCGGCGCCGTTGGGTCCGAGGAACCCGAGCACCTCGCCCTCCGCCACCTCGAACGACACGTCGACGATGCCGCGCTTGCCGCCATAGCTCTTGGTCAGCCGCTCAACCTGGATGATCGCCGCCATGTGCTCAGTATCCTTCTCAGTCCCAAGGGATCGGGTCACGCCTCGCGTAGAAGTGCCGCGGGTCGGGCGAGGCGACCGTGAAATCGACCAGGCTGCGCATGTAGTTGGCCCGCTCGAACTCCGCGGGCGCCGGCGAGGAGGCCTGGCTCATGCTCCCCTTCATCTCGCGCACCGACAGGTACTCGTGCTCGTCCATCCAGGCGGTCAGGCCCGCGGTCACGGCGCGAATGTGGCCCGGTCCGCGGCGCAGCAGCGCTGAGGCCATCATCGTCACGTCGGCGCCGGCGAGCACGAGCTTGACCACGTCCTGGGCGGAGTGGATCCCGCTGCTCGCACCGATCGAGATCGGCAGCTGGCCGCTGAGGATCGCGACCCAGCGCAGCGTCATGAGCGATTCCTCCGAGGAGCTCAGGTGCAGGGTCGGCACCACCTTCATCTTGTGCAGGGAGATGTCCGGGTAGAGGAACCGGTTGAAGAGCACCAGGCCCTGCGCCCCGGCGATGGAGATGCGCCGCGCCATGTTGGCGAGCGACGAGAAGTACGGCCCGAGCTTGACCGCCAGCGGAATCGAGATCGAGCTGGCGACCTCGCCGACCAGGTCGACATAGCGCGCTTCGACCTCCGCCGAGGTGGTCCTCACGTCAGCGGCGACGAAGTAAATGTTCAGCTCGAGGGCGTCGGCCCCCGCCTCCTCGATGAGGCGCGCGTAGCGCGTCCACCCTCCGATCGAGATTCCATTCAGGCTCCCGATCACGGGGATCTTCATCTTCGCCTTCGCGGCCTCCACCATTTGCAGATACGACTCCGGGCCCGTGTTGTAGTCGTCGAGGCCGGGGAAGAAGTTGTGCACCTCGGGAAAGCTGTCGTTCGCGGTCTCGAGGATCGAGTTGACCGCCAGCTCGTGATGCTCGATCTGCTCTTCGAACAGCGACTGCAGGACCACCGCGCCGGCCCCGGCCTCTTCCAGCGCCAGCAGGCCGTCGAGCGTACCTGAGAGCGGCGACGCCGCAGCGACCAGCGGATTGGCGAGCTCCAATCCCATGTAGGTCGTCCTGAGGTCGGCGGTCATGGCAGCTCCTCCTCGACAGCCCCGCCTTTCTCCACGGGGTCTGCGTTCTTGGCGATCCTGTCGTCGGGAGCGTTTCGCTCCACGGCGGCCATCTGCTCGTAGACGTGCCAGCGCTCGTCGACGTCCTTCTGGGCGAGGTTCATCAGCCGCTCAGCGAGCTCGGGCTTGGACCGCGCGAGCAGCGAGTAGCGGCCCTCCTTGGCGGCGAAATCCTTCAGCGGCATCGACGGGGCGCGGGAGTCGAGCACGAACGGGTGCTCATGCGCCGCCTCGCGCTGCGGGTCGAACCGGTAAAGCGGCCAGTAACCGCTGTCGACCGCTTCTTTCTGGTGGCTCATCGCCGTCGACATCTCGATGCCGTGGGCGATGCAGGTCGAGTAGGCAATGATCAGCGACGGGCCGTCGTGGGCTTCCGCTTCGGCGAATGCCTTCACGGTCTGCGCGTTGTCGGCGCCCAGCGCGACCTGCGCCACGTACACGTTGCCGTACGAGCTGGCGATGAGACCCAGGTCCTTCTTCGCCGTCCGCTTGCCGGCGGCCGCAAACTTGGCGATCGCGGCGCGCGGCGTCGCCTTCGACGCCTGGCCGCCCGTGTTCGAGTACACCTCGGTGTCGAGAACCAGGATCTTCACGTTGCGGCCGGAGGCCAGCACGTGGTCGAGACCGCCGTACCCGATGTCGTAGGCCCAGCCATCTCCGCCCACGATCCACACGCTCTTGCGCACGAGCAGGTCCGCCAGCTCGGCGAGGCGCGTAGCGGCCGATGCGGTGGAGGGCGCGAGATTCGCCTTCAGCTCCACGACGCGACGGCGCTGCTCGGCGATGCCGGTTTCGGTGGACTGGTCGGCGCCGAGGATGGCCGCGGCGAGCTCGACGCCCACCTCCGTCGACAGCGCGCCCAGCAGGCGGCGGGCGGTCGCGGACTGGTTGTCGAGCGCGAGCCTCATCCCCAGGCCGAACTCGGCGTTGTCCTCGAACAGGGAGTTCGCCCAGGCGGGCCCGCGCCCTTCGGCGTTGGAGGCCCACGGGGTCGTCGGCAGGTTGCCCCCGTAGATCGATGAGCAGCCGGTTGCATTGGCGACCATGAGACGGTCCCCGAACATCTGGGTCAGCAGCTTCAGGTATGGAGTCTCGCCGCAGCCCGCGCAAGCGCCGGAAAACTCGAACAACGGCTGCAGCATCTGCGAGCCCTTGATCGTGCCCACCTTCACCTGCGTGCGGTCGAACTCGGGAAGCGATTTGAAGAACTCCCAGCTCGCCTTGTCCTCTTCGACGGAGCCGTTCTTGGGCGACATGTCGAGCGACTTGTGAAGCTGGACCTGCTTGCTGTGCGCGGGGCAGTAGTCGGCGCAGGTTCCGCACCCGTTGCAGTCCTCGGGCGAGACCTGGATCGTCATCACCATCCCGGGTTGCTCCTTGGACTTCCACTCCTTGGAAAGGAAGCCGCCCGGGGCGCCGGCCAGCAGGTCGGGCGAGAAGACCTTCATGCGAATGGCGGCGTGCGGGCAGACGAGCGTGCACTTCGCGCAGTCGATGCAAATCGCCGGGTCCCACCTCGGTAGCTCTTCGGCGATGTCGCGCCTCTCCCATTGCGAGGTGCCGACCGGGTACGTCCCGTCGACCGGCATCGCCGACACCGGCAACAGGTCTCCGCGACCGGCGATCATCGGCGCGGTCACCCGCTGCACGAAGGCCGGCGCGCTTGCCGGTACCGCCGGCCTCACGTGGACGTCGCCACCGGCGAGCGTCGGAACCGTCACCTCGTGCAGCTCGGCCAGCGCGAGGTCGACCGCCGCGAAGTTGCGCTCGAGCACCGTGGCGCCGCGCTTGGCGTACGTGGGCTGAATGGCGGCTTTGATCGCTGCGATCGCCTGGTCCTGCGGCAGCACGCCGGCGAGCGAGAAGAAGCATGCCTGCAGGATGGTGTTGACTCGGCCGGGCAGGCCCGCGTCTCGGGCCACCCTCGTCGCGTCGATCACGAAGAAGCGCAGCCGCTTCGCGATGATCTGGCGCTGCACCTCGACGGGCAGCTGGTCCCAGACAAACCCCGCCCGGTACGGGCTGTTGAGCAGGAAGGTCGCGCCCGCCGCCGCATGCTCCAGCACGTCGACCTTCTCCAGGAAGCCGAACTGGTGACATCCGACGAACCCGGCTTTCTGCACCAGGTAGGTGGATTCGATCGGCCGCGGCCCGAAGCGCAGGTGCGACACCGTCATCGAACCGGATTTCTTGGAGTCGAGCACGAAGTAGCCCTGCGCGAACTGGTCGGTGTGCTCGCCGATGATCTTGACCGTGTTCCGCGTCGCCCCGACTGTGCCGTCCGAGCCCAGGCCGTAGAAGACGGCGCGGACCACGTCGGAGGGCTCGGTCGAGAAGCTCGGGTCGACGTCGAGGCTCAGGTGGGTCACGTCGTCGTTGATCCCGACCGTGAACTCCCGCCGGGGAGTCGGTCTGGCCAGCTCGGCGAACACGGCCGCGGCCATCGCCGGGGTGAACTCCTTGGATGCGAGCCCGTAGCGGCCGCCGACGACCAGGGGCGGGTTGGGCCGGGACGCCAGCGACACGACGATATCCTGGAAAAGTGGCTCCCCCGGAGCCCCCGGCTCCTTGGTGCGGTCGAGCACCGCGATACGCCGCGCGCTGCCCGGGAGAGCCTCCGCCAGCGCATCCGCGTCGAAGGGTCGGAACAGCCGGACCTTGAGCAGACCGACCCGCTCGCCTCGCGCGACCAGCGCCTCCACCGCTTCGCCGGCCGCGCCGGCGCCTGAGCCCATCAGGACCATCACGCGCTCGGCTTCGGGGTGCCCTGAGTAATCGAACAGCCGGTATTGCCGCCCGGTGAGCTCCGCAAACCGGTCCATGGCGGCGCTGACGATCCCGGGGACGGCGGCGTGGTACGGGTTGCCGGCCTCGCGCCCCTGGAAGAAGACGTCGGGGTTCTGGGCCGAGCCGCGCATCACGGGGTGATCCGGCGAGAGGCCGCGCCGGTGGTGGGCGTCCACGAGCGCGTCGGGGATCATCCCGCGCAGGTCCTCGTCGGCGAGCGGGACGATCTTGTTGACCTCGTGCGAGGTGCGGAACCCGTCGAAGAAGTGAACAAAGGGGATCCGGGACTCGAGCGTGGCGCGATGCGCGATCAGGGCGAGGTCCTGCGCTTCCTGCACGGAGGAGGAGCACAGCATCGCGAAGCCGGATGAGCGCACCGCCATGACGTCGCTCTGGTCGCCGAAGATCGACAGCGCATGGGTCGCGACGGCGCGCGCCGCTACGTGGAACACCGTCGGGGTCAGCTCCCCCGCGATCTTGAACATATTGGGCAGCATCAGCAGCAGGCCCTGCGAGGCCGTGAACGTGGTACAGAGGGCTCCGGCCATGAGGGCTCCGTGAAGAGCGCCGGCCGCCCCGGCCTCGCTCTGCATCTCGATCACCTCGGGGACGCTCCCCCACAGGTTGGGTTGCCCGGCCGCGGACCATGCGTCCGCCTGCTCGCCCATGGCGGTGGATGGCGTGATCGGATAGATCGCGATCACCTCGCTCAGCCGGTGCGCTACGCGCGCCGCGGCTTCGTTGCCGTCGACGGTCACGAAACCTTTCACGATGCCCGATGACTACGCTGGCACCCGGGGGCCCGAAGCCCCATGGCCGAAAGACCCGCATGGCGGGGGTCGTTAGGCTGCGGAGCGAAGCCCGACGAGGCATTTCTTACAGAATCTGGTGGTGAAGCTGCCTCGATCGCTCGCGCCGCTGGCCGAGCGTAACTTCCGCCTTCTCTGGATGGGACAGGCCGTCTCCGCGGCCGGCGATTCCATGACGTCGATCGCCCTCGCGTTTGCGACGCTTTCGATCACGCGCTCCGCCGGCGCCCTCGGCGCTGTGCTGGGGATCTCGGTCGTCGGCCAGATGATCGCGCTGCCCATCGGAGGGGTTTGGTCCGACCGGCTGCCCAGGCAGCTCGTGATGTTGACCTCCGACGCCGTTCGGGCCCTCGTGCACGGGATCGTCGGGGCGCTGCTCATCACCGGCCACGCGCAGCTGTGGCAGCTCGCGGCGGGGGCGTTCGCCTTCAGCTTTGCCGGAGGCTTCTTTCAACCGGCCTCAGGCGCACTGACACCCCAGACGGTCACCGCTCCGTTTCTTCAGCGCGCGAACTCCCTCATGGGCCTTTCGAGGAGCGCCACCGCCGTCGCCGGCCCGGCGGTCGCCGGGATTCTGGTCGCGCTCATCGGCCCGGGCTGGGTCTTCGTGATCGACTCCGCGACCTTCGTGGTCAGCGCCGTGTCCCTGGCACTGCTCAGGGTCGAGCGGAGTGCCGGCCAGTCGAAATCCAAGTTCTGGAGCGAGCTGGTCGAGGGCGTGCGCGCAGTCACGGGCCGGCGTTGGTACCTGCTGAACCTCGGAGCGCACGCGCTGTGGAACGTCGCGATCGCGGCCTTCTTCGTCCTGGGGCCGGTCGTCGCCAAGCAGCGGCTAGGCGGCGCCTCTGCGTGGGGGCTGATCGGCGCCTCGATGGGAGTGGGTGCGATCGCGGGGGGGTTGATCGCGCTGCGGGCCACACCGCGCCGGCCATTGGTCGTGGCGAACCTGGTCCTGATCCCCGCGGCCTTCATGCTGGTCGCCGTCGCCGTGCCGCTGCCGACGGTCGCGATCATGGCCGTTTGCGTGGTCGGGTGGGCCGGGCTGACGTTTCTCAACGAGGTCTGGTTCGCGACCGTCCCTCAGCTGATCCCGCAGGAGGTGCTGGCTCGCGCGAACTCGTTCGACTGGCTGCTGTCGATCACCGCCATGCCGGTGGGATTCGCGGTGAGCGGCCCGCTGGCGGACCGCATCGGCATCCCGACCACGTTGCTGGGAGCCGCTGCGCTGATGGCGGTGCCCTGCTTATTGATCACCCTGGTCCCCGGTGTGCGCCACGTCAGGAGAACCGAGGCGGGCACGATCGTCATGGAAGCCGTGTGACTTCCCCGCCGGCGGGGAAGCGCCGGACGGGGAGACATCATGCCGAGCGGTCAGAAAGGTAGCCGTCATGCCAGAGCTCGAACGCGAACAGGGTCCAGAGCTGCTTGCGGTTATCGCGACGCCCGCTGAGATGATCGTCGATCAGACTGCCAACGAAACCAGCGTCGAAGAAGCCCTCGCGGGAGATGCGCTCGGGTGCCAGCACCGAGAGCATCTGCTCTTTGAGCGGACCGCGAAACCAGTGCGCGACCGGGATGCCAAATCCCTTCTTGGGACGCTCCAGGATGCGGTCGGGCAGGATCCCGCGAAGGGCGCGCTTGAGGAGGAACTTCGAGCGCATGCCGCGCAGCTTCAGGTTCAGCGGCAGCCGAGTCGCGTACGCGACGAAATCGTTGTTCAGCAACGGCACGCGGCCCTCCAGCGAGGCCATCATCGAAGAGCGGTCCAGCTTGACCAGGATGTCGTTCTCGAGGTACATCCGCATGTCCATCATCAACACCTGGTCCAGCGGGTCGAGCGACTGGGCGCTGTCCATGCCGGCCGAGCCGGCGTGTCGTGACACCTGCTCGCGCACGTCGCCGGACAGCATGGCCGCTCGCTCTTCGGGCCCGAACGACCCCATCCACCGCTGGTGCCTTTCCGCCACGGGGTAGCGGGCTCCGGCGACGAAGCGCTTGGCCCGAAAGTCGAAGCTCAGGTTGTCGCGCGAGACCGGAAGCCGCCTGACCACGGGCTCGACCAGTCCCTCGCGAAGCAGGCGCGGCGCGCGCATGTAGTAACCGGCCAGGCGATGCGCCTGCAGCGTCGGGTAGCCGCCGAACAGCTCGTCTCCCCCGTCGCCGCCGACGGCGACCTTGACGTAGCGCCGCGTGAACGCGGACAGGAGATAGGTCGGAATGATCGAAGCGTCGCCGAGGGGCTCGTCCAACAGCGTGGGCAGGCGCGGGATGAGGTCGAGGAGCATGGACGGCTCGAGCGTCAGCTCGTGGTGCTCGGTACCGAGGTGGCGCGCGACCTCTCGCGCGTAAGGAGCTTCGTCGAACGAGCGCTCGGCAAAGCCGACGGAGAAGCTCTTCACGTCGCCGCCAAGCCGGGTCATCATCGCCGTGACCGCGCTCGAGTCGATCCCGCCGGACAGGAAGACCCCCAGCGGCACGTCGCTGATGAGCTCCTTGCGCACGGACTCGCTCAGCACGGCCCGCAGCTCGTCGCACTCCTCGTCGAGGCTCCGCTCTCGGCGATTGCCGGCGACGCTCAGCTCAGGCGCCCAGTAGCGGCGCAACCGGGCCGCGCCTTCCTTGACCGACCAGGTCAGCGTGTGGCCCGGCCGGAGCTTACTGACGCCGCGCACGATGCTTCGCGGCGAAGGCACGAACTCGTACGCGAGGTATTCGTCGAGGGCGACCGGGTCGATGCCTTTCCGTAGGGCCGGGTCCCGCAGCAGCGCCTTGAGCTCCGAGGCGAAGACCAGCCGGCGCCCGTCGATCGCGTAGTGCAGGGGCTTGATGCCCATCCGGTCGCGGGCCAGAAATAGGGTGCCGCGTCCGCGGTCGAGCAAGGCGAAGGCGAACATCCCGTTGAGCCGCCCGACGAGGTCTTCCCCCCACTCCTCGTAGCCATGGACCAGGACCTCGGTGTCGGAGTGGGTATAGAAGGTATGGCCGGCCGCGAGCAGGTGCTCCCGGAGCTCGACGTGGTTGTAGATCTCGCCGTTCTGGACGACCCACAGTGTCGAGTCCTCGTTGTGGATCGGCTGGTGGCCACCCTCGAGGTCGATGATCGACAGGCGGCGCATTCCCAGCGCGACGCCGTCGACCTGGATCGTCCCTTCGTCGTCGGGCCCCCGATGAACCATGGCCGAGCACATCCGTGCCACCAGCTCGCGGCCGTGGGCAGGCTCACCCCCGGCGACG
>DATLUC010000019.1:0-4860 GCA_035533335.1 Candidatus Baltobacterales bacterium | reverse complement strand
GCCACCCGGATCGGGTTCATCTTCCAACAGTTCTTCCTGGCCGAGCACGCCACCGTGTTGGACAACGTCGCCGACGGGCTCCTCTACGCCGGCATCCCCCTCAAGCAGCGCCGCCAGCGCGCGCTCGACGCCCTGGCCCTGGTCGGCCTCGACCAGCGCCCCCATGCCCGTCCCACCCAGCTCTCGGGCGGGCAACGCCAACGGGTCGCCATCGCCCGGGCCCTGGTCGGCCAGCCCGCCATCGTGCTCGCTGACGAGCCGACCGGGAACCTCGACCAGGCCACCGGGCAGTCCATCCTGGCCCTGATCGACCAGCTCCACCGGGCCGGCTCGACCATCGTCGTCATCACCCACGACCACGTCATCGCCGAGCGAATGTCCCGCAAAGTCGAGATCCTCGATGGCCTCATCCTGTCCGACACCGGCCCCGCCGCGAAAGCCGACCGGCGGTTCCCGTTCGCCCCCTTGGCCCCACCTCCTATCTCAGGCTCCCGGCCTCGGCTGCCCGTCGGCGAGGACCCCTCATGACCGCTGCGACCTTGAGCCGGAGACGGTTGCCGCTGTCCGACCTGGCCCGGCTCTCGAGCGTGGGACTGCGCACGCGGAAGTTGCGGGCCGGGCTGTCCGCTCTCGGTATCGCTATCGGTGTGGCCGCCATCGTCGCCGTGCTCGGCCTGTCCGCCTCGTCCGAGGCAGGCCTGCTCAACGAGATCAACCAGCTCGGCACCAACCTGCTCACCGTCAGCAACGGTCAGAACTTCACCGGCGGCACCGCGGAACTGCCTACCACGGCGCCGGCCATGATCGCGCGTATCAGCGGTGTCCAGCAGGTGCAGACCACCGGGGCGGTCAGCGGCGCCCCCGCCTACCGAAACCCCTACATCCCCTCCGGTAACACCAACGCCCTGAGCGTCCAAGCCGCCTCTCTCGATCTCCTCCCGGTGGTCGCCACCAGCGTCGCCCGCGGCCACTACCTCAACGCGGCCACTGCCCAAGAACCCGTTGCCGTGCTCGGCGCGGCCGCCGCGCTGCGGCTCGGGATCGACCGTATCTACCCCGGCGAGCGGATCTGGGTCGGCGGCCAATGGTTCTACGTCGTAGGCATCCTCCGACCGGCAGTGCTGGTCTCCGCCATCGACTCCTCCGTCCTGGTCGGCTATCCCGCGGCAGAGAAGTACCTGGGCTTCGACGGCCATCCCTCCACCATCTACGTGCGGGCCCAGAACGACCGGGTCAACGCCGTCGATGACCTCCTGGCTGGCACCGCCAACCCTGAGAACCCCAGCGGGGTCAACGTCAGCCAACCCTCCTCCGCCCTCGTTGCTCAAGCCGAGGCCAAGGGTGCCCTCAACAGCCTGTTCCTTGGACTCGGCGCGGTTGCCCTCTTGGTCGGCGCGGTCGGTGTCGCCAACATCATGATCATCTCAGTCCTCGAACGCGGTTCCGAGATTGGACTGCGCCGCGCCCTGGGCGCTACCAAAGGGCACATCCGCACCCAGTTCCTCTCCGAAGCCGTCCTCCTCGGACTGCTTGGCGGCACCCTCGGGGTTGCCCTCGGCGCGGTGTCGACGGCCGTCTACGCCTACTCCAAAGGCTGGGCCACCGTCATCCCCACCGAAGCCTGGGCCGGCGGTTTCGCCGCCTCCCTTTTGATCGGTGCGGTGGCCGGGCTCATGCCCGCGTTGCGCGCCGCGCGCATGTCACCCACTCAAGCCCTATGGAGCATGTGACGGCGCGGGATCCGGACTATGGGTTCGCGCGCCAACGTCCGGGTTACCGGGCCGCCGCAACCATGTTCCAGCATCGGCGGCGTCGATACCTCCTCCCCACCCCGGTTGCCGGAACACCATCCGCGAACAGGTCGCCGCCCGTATTCGCGGTGTGCCTTGCCGCCCGATATGGGCCTACGTCGGCTGGGTTGGTCTCTCGGCTCTAAGCGCAGCCGCAGCAAACCCCAAAGTCATGACCACGGACATGACACTGAGCATGCTGGCTGTCATAAGAGGCACGAAATACGGTCCGTCGAACTGCCCGAACTCGGAGAAGTAGACATTGATCAGACCTGCCCCGAAGAACCAGAAAGGCCCGTATAGGACGATCAGGAAAGCGGCACCAATCAGCCCGAGCACGAGGGCTCTTCGCTTGGTGCGTCCGAGGGTCGCAACTGCGAAGAGAGCCACTACACATACGTTCACGATGGTCCCAAGGAACACGTAGATCGGCCATTGGGCGAACCGAATCCCACCGAGGGGCACTTCCGAGGACACCAGCCAGACTGGAACTGTGGTGAGAAGAGCTATCGCCGCGCAACGAAGTGCGACCGCTGAGCGCTTTGGGATCATGCGCGTCCGCCGCATATCCTATACCCCGCCAACCCGCCTTCCTCACCAGCCGCCGCGCGTGCATAAGATCAAGGAGAACATGGAACTTCAGCTCGAGATCTGCCATGAGGCGCCCTTCTACACCATCGGGCCCCTGACCACGGACATCGCGCCCGGGTACGACCACATCACCTCGGCGATCGGTGCGGCCATGATCGGCTGGTACGGCACGGCGATGCTGTGCTATGTCACCCCCAAGGAGCACCTCGGGCTGCCCGATAAGCAAGACGTCAAGGATGGTGTGATCACCTACAAGATCGCCGCCCACGCGGCTCTCCTGGCCAAGGGGCATCCCGGGGCGCAGGTCAGCGATGACGCGCTGTCGAAAGCGCGCTTCGAGTTCCGCTGGCACGACCAGTTCAACCTCAGTTTGGATCCGGTCACAGCGCTCTCCATGCACGACAAGACGCTTCCGGCAGAGGGCGCCAAGACAGCCCACTTCTGCTCCATGTGCGGGCCCAAGTTCTGCTCGATGCGGATCACCCAGGACATCCGCGACTATGCGGAGCGCGAAGGCCTCGACGACCACGCGGCTCTCCTGGCCGGGATGGTGGAGAAGGCCCGCCAGTTCCGGGAGTCCGGCGGTCATCTCTATGAGGAGGTCTAAGTTGGAAACCTTGACTCTCGTCCGGCTGGCGAAAATCCGGGACCCGGAATGGATCGCGGCGCTCTTGTCGCCCGAACAGCCACTGGCGCCACTCCTGCGCGCCGCTTGGAAAGTCGCGCGAGCGGCGCACGGCGAGCGGGTGACCTACTCGCCGAAGGTGTTCATCCCGCTCACTATGCTCTGCCGTGACAACTGCGGTTACTGCACCTTTGCGCACCCGCCGCGACCCGGCCAGCGATCGTTCATGACCGAGGATGAGGTCCTCGCGATCGCTCAGGCCGGCGTCGCCGCCGGGTGCTTCGAGGCGCTGTTCACCCTTGGCGATCGCCCGGAGCGGCGGTATCCAGTCGCGCGCGAGGAGCTGGCAGCGCTGGGGTTCGAAAGCACCATCGACTACCTGGTCCACGTCTCACGCTTGGTTCTCGAGCGGACGGGCCTGATCCCTCATGTCAATCCCGGGGTTTTATCCCGCGAGGAGCTGGCACTGCTCCGCACGGTCAGCGCCAGCGGCGGCCTGATGCTGGAGCAGGTGAGCGAGCGGCTGCTCGGCCGCGGCGAGGCCCACTGGGCCAGCCCCGACAAGCGCGCGGAGCGCCGCGTCGCCACGGTCAGGGCCGCCGGCGACATCCGCTTTCCATTCACGACCGGGTTGCTGATCGGTATCGGCGAGACGATTCGCGAGCGGGCGGAGACGATCGCGGCGGTGGCGGAGCTATCGGACCTGCCCCACGTCCAGGAGGTCATCGTCCAGAACTTCCGGGCCAAGCCCCAGACGCTGATGGCGGGGCATTCCGAACCGAGCCTCGAGGAGTTCCTCCGAGCTGTGGCTGTGACGCGGCTGGCGTGCGCCCCGCAGACGAGCATCCAGGCGCCGCCTAACCTGGCGCCGGGTGGGGACCTGCGAGCACTGCTCACGGCCGGCATCAACGACTGGGGCGGCGTCTCCCCGGTGACCGTCGACCACGTCAACCCGGAAGCCCCCTGGCCCGCGCTGGCGCAGCTCGAGGCGGCGACCCGAGCGGCGGGGCTGCAGCTGCTGCCTCGCCTCTGCGTCTATCCGCGATACGTGTCGGACCTCGACCGGGCTGGTCACTGGCTGGATCCGGCGGTGATGCGCCCGGTACTGGCCGCCTCCGACGCGGACGGCCTGGCGCGACAGGGCCGGTGGTGGCCGGCGGCCGGCCTCCCTGTGCCTACCGCCTTCGCGGCCGCTCCGGTTCGCCCAAGCATCCGCCACGTGCTCGCGCGCGTCGAGTCGGGACACGTGCCAGAAGAGGGCGAGATCCGCATGCTGCTCGAAGGCCGCGGCGAGGAGACCGAGGCGATCGCCCGCCTCGCCGACGAAGTCCGGCACGAGGTCAAGGGCGAGGTCGTCACCTACGTCGTCAATCGAAACATCAACTACACCAACATCTGCTACTACCGCTGCCAGTTCTGCGCCTTCAGCAAGGGCAAGATGTCAGAGGACCTTCGTGGAAAGCCGCAGCTCCTGTCGATCGGCGAAGTCGTGGAGCTGGCGAAAGAAGCGGTGGCCCGAGGTGCCACCGAGGTCTGCATGCAAGGCGGCATCCATCCCAGCTTTACCGGCGACTTCTACGTCGAGCTGACCGCCGCCGTCAAGGCCGCACTCCCCGAACTCCACATCCACGCCTTCTCGCCGCTCGAGGTTTACCAGGGCGCGGCGACCGCCGGACGCAGCGTCGCCGAGCAGCTCCGCCTTCTGAAGGAGGCGGGCCTGGGCACCCTGCCGGGAACGGCCGCGGAAATACTCGACGACCGCATCCGCCATCACCTGTGTCCCGACAAGATCAACACCGCTCAGTGGGTCGCGGTGGTCGAGGAGGCCCATCTCCAGGGCCTGCGGACCACCAG
>DATLUC010000018.1:0-10557 GCA_035533335.1 Candidatus Baltobacterales bacterium | reverse complement strand
CTCACCGCGCTCCTGACCGGTTTCTACACCGGCCGCATGTGGTGGCTCTCGTTCGCGGGCAAGCCGTCGCCGCAGCGCCCGGTCGAGCACCCGCACGAGGCGCCGATGGTGATGCTGGTCCCGGTCGCCATCCTGGCCGTGCTGGCGGTGATCGGAGGGTTCATCCAGACCCGCGCCCTGGGTGTCGGCCCCTCGGCGGTCTCGGACTTCCTTGCTTCGTCGGTCGGTCGGGTGAGCTGGGATGACACCACGGCCGCGGTGGTGGTCGGCCTGGTGACCATGGTCGTCGCGGCAGCGCTCTTCGTCGCCGCCATGCGGATGCGCCCCTGGAGCGCCCGCTTCCCCTGGGCGCAGCGCCTGCTCGAGCACAAGTACTACTTCGACGAGATGTACGCCGCCGCCTTCGTGCGCCCCATGGACGCCATCGCCGGTTTCGGCGACCGCGACATCGAGCGGCCTCTGATCAACGGCGCCGTGATGGAGACTGGCATCGCCACGAGCGCGGGCGCGGCCGGCCTTAGCCTCACCCAGAGCGGCTACTTCCGCAACTACGTCCTGGTGTTCGTGGGCGGGGCTGTCGTCGCGGTGATCGTCATCCTGATCAGGGCGAACTCCTGATGCTGACGGTGATCTGGCTTCTGCCCCTGGTCGCAGCAGTCCTCATCGCCTTCATGCCTCCCCACTTTGCCAAGTGGATGGGCGTCGTGGCCGCGCTGGCGGTGCTCGGCGTGGCGGCCGCCCTGGCCTTCTTGTTCGAGCCGGGCTTCCACGGCTTCCAGTTCGAGGAAAAGCTGACCTGGATCCCCCAGCTCAGCATCTTCTACCGCCTCGGCGTCGACGGCATCAGCCTGTGGCTGATCGTCCTCAACGCGTTCCTCACCGTGATCGCGATCCTCGCCACGCCGATCAACAAGCGCACCCCGAGCTTCGTCGCCCTCATGCTCGCCATGTCCGCGGGGCTGGCCGGGGTGTTCATGGCGACCGACCTCGTCCTCTTCTATGTCTTCTGGGAGGCGATGCTCATCCCCGCGTACTTCCTGCTGTGGATCCACGGCGAGGGACCACGGCCGGGAGCCGCCGCCTTGAAGTTCGTCCTCTACACGCTGGTCGGATCGCTTCTGATGCTGGTCGGGGTGATCGGCGAGTACGTGGTCACGGGCCGGCAGACCTTCGACCTCGCCATCCTCGCCACGCTCGCGCCGGCGCCCTCGGTCCAGTTCGGCCTCTTCTTCGTGTTCGCCCTGGCCTTCGCGATCAAGACGCCCCTGTTCCCGTTCCACAGCTGGCTCCCCGACGCCTACATGGCGGCCCCGACCCCGATGTTGATCACCTTCGCCGGCGTCATGGGCAAGGCCGGCGCCTACGGTTTCCTGCGCATCGCCGTGCCCCTGTTCCCGCAGCCGATCGGGTGGTGGGACTGGACTTGGGTCATCCCCGCGCTGGCCGTCGGCGGGATCATCTGGGGCGCGCTGATGGCGCTGGCTCAAAAAGACATGAAGCTGCTGGTCTCCTACTCCAGCGTGAGCCACATGGGGTTCATCGTCCTGGGCATCTTCGCTTTCAACGTGCAGGGCCAGCAGGGCGCGATCGTGCAGATGGTCAACCACGGCGTGATCATCGCGGCGCTGTTCCTCATCGTCGGCTGGATCGCCGACCGGACCGGAACGCGTGACCGCTCGGCCATGGTGGGCCTTGCCCTGCGCATGCCGGTGATGGCGGGGGTGTTCGCGATCGTCACCCTCGCCGCGCTCGGCCTGCCCGGGCTCAACAGCTTCGTCGGCGAGTTCATGACCCTGCTCGGCGCCTGGCAGCGACTGCCCGCCCTCGCCATCGTGGCGGCGATCGGGCTGCTCCTCACCCCGGTCTACATGCTCCGCCTCTTCCAGGGCGTGATGCAGGGCTCCCCGACCGGTCCCGTGCCCCGAGCCGACATCTATGCCGGCCAGCTCACCCTGTTGACGCCGCTCATCGTCCTGATGTTCGCGCTCGGGCTCGAGCCGAACGTGCTGACGAGCCTCATGACCTCGCTCGGCCAGATCGGGCTGGCCAAGTGACTGCTTTCATGACCGCCGACCTCTCCTACTCCTGGTCGCAGGCCCTGGCGGACGTCGGCCAGATCGCGCCCATCGCCACGCTGGTTGGTTTCATGCTCTTTGCGATCGTCACCGACTTGGTCTTGCCTAGAGGTCGGCGCGGCGGAGCGGTCGCCATCGTGGCGGCGGTCGGATACGCCTACTCGCTGGGGACGGTGCTCTACCGCTGGGTCAGCGGGCAGGGCGGCTACGCCTATCACCGCTTCGCCACCGGCGACAACTACGCCCTGTTCTTCGAGATGCTCTTCGCGACGCTCGGCATCCTGACGGTCGCTCTTTCCCACTCCTACCTGCGCAAGCGCGGGATGCTGGAGGCCGAGTTCCACATCGTGATCATGGCCGCGGTCATCGGCATGATGGTCCTCGGCTCGGCCACCTCGCTGGTCACCGTGTTCCTCGGGCTCGAGCTCCTTTCGATCGCCCTCTACATCGCCTGCGGCTTCTCCCGTCGTGAGAGCCGCTCGCAGGAGGCGGCCGCCAAGTACCTCCTCGTCGGAGGTTTCGCCAGCGCCTTCGTCCTGTACGGGATGGCGCTCGTGTACGGCGGGGCGGGCACGACCGTCATCCCCGACATCGCCGCGCGGCTCGGCACGTCCGAGTCGGGCAACCCACTGATCCTGCTCGGCATCGTGCTGATGGGAGTCGGCTTCGCCTTCAAGGTCTCGGCGGCGCCGTTCCACATGTGGACGCCGGACGTCTACCAGGGCGCCCCCATCCCGGTCACCGCCTTCATGTCCGTGGGCACCAAGGCCGCAGCCTTCGCCATGATCGTGCGGGTCTTTGCCGGTGGGCTGCCCCACCTCGCGCCCGAATGGCAGGCGCTCCTGGCCTTCGTCGCGGCCACCAGCATGGTCTGGGGCAACCTGGCCGCGATCGCGCAGTCCAGCCTGAAGCGAATGCTCGCCTACTCCGGCGTCGCGCAGGCGGGCTACATCATGATCGGGGTGGTCGCGGGCGGGCAGAACGGGCTGTCCGCTGTCCTCTACTACCTATTCGTCTACATGTTCATGAACTTCGGCGCGTTCGCGGTGGTGACGCTGCTGGCCGAGGCCGACGGCGACCGCGATAACGTCGCCGACCTCAGGGGCCTTGGGCAGCGCAGCCCGCTGCTGGCGGTCGCGATGACCATCTTCATGTTCTCGCTCGCCGGCTTTCCGCCCTCGGTCGGCTTTTTCGGCAAGCTCTTCTTATTCACGGCGGGCGTCGGTGCCGGCTACACGTGGCTCGTGGTGCTCGCCGTCCTGATGAGCGTGGTGTCCGTCTTCTATTACGTGCGCGTGCTCATCCCCGTCTGGACGCCCTCACCCGGCTCCGCCGGCCTGTCCTCCTCACTGAGCACGAAGACGGCGATCGCCCTCAGCGGCCTGGCGTCGATCGCGCTCGGCATCTACCCGACCACCCTTCTCATCGCCGGCCAGCTGGGGGCCAACCCGATCTCCGGCCACTAGCGGCTTGAACCGCGAGGAGCTGCTCGGGCAGCCCCTGGTCGCCGTGTTCGCCGTGGCCAGGCCCGACGGCGGCGTCCATGCCACGCCGCTTTGGTTCTGGTGGGACGGCTTGGACCTCAATCTGGTCGTCGAGCGCGACTCGCCGCGCCACCGCTGGGCGCTCCGAGCCGGCAGCGCGGCGGTGTGCATCGAGACCACCGATCCCAGCGGACTTGCTTTCGCCACTGCGGAAGGCCCGGTCACGGTCGTGGATCCGCTTACCGCCGACATGCGGTATCGGCTCTGGGAGCGCTACGTCGGCGGGGAGCGCGCCAGGCAGGTCGTCGACGCGGGCGGCCACCAGACCAAGGTGCTGCTGCAGCTTCGAGCGCTGAGGTGGCTCGAGTCCGGTCTCTCCGAGGACTTTTAGCCGGGCACGCGCGGCGGCGCCGCCGGCTCAGATGTTGGAGCGCGACTGCCCGCCGTCGACCGAGATGCAAGCTCCGTTGACCAGGCTGGCCTTGTCCGAGCAGACGAACGCGACCACGGAGGCGACCTCGGCCACCGACCCGAACCGGCCGAGCGGCATCTCCTGGCGCACGAAATCGGCGATGCCGCCGGGATCGCTCTTCTGCCGCCGGTCCCAACCGCCTCCCTCCCACAAAATCGAGCCCGGCGCGACGGCGTTGACCGTGACCCCTTTGGCCGCCACGTCGTGGGCAAGCGACTTGACCAGGCTGTTCTCCGCCGCCTTGGCGGCGTTGTAGGCGGGAGCGCCGCCCGACTCGCGGCCCCACACCGAGCTGATCACGACGATGCGGCCCCAGCCCCGCTCGATCATGCCCTTGAGCACGAGCTGCGTCATCCGCAGGCTGACCCCGACGTTGCCGTCGAACGCGGCCTCGAACTCTTTGGGCCCGGTGTCCGCCCAGGTGCTGCCCGCGCGCGCCCCCACGTTGTTGACCAGGATCTCTACTGGCCCCAGCGCCTTCTCGGTGGCTTGGACGGCGTGCCGGCAGCCCTGCTCGGTGAACACGTCGGCGGCCACCCCCAGGCCTTGGAGCGACTTTGCGACCTGGTCGAGGTCTGATTGGCTGCGCGCCACCACGGAGACCCGGCAGCCTTCGGCGGCCAGCGCCTGGGCGATGCCGAGCCCGATACCTTTGGTCCCGCCGGTGACGAGCGCCACCTTGCCCGCGATGCCGAGGTCCACCTGCCGAATCGTAAACTCAGTGGCATCGCCACTCCGCCAGAGCTGTCGGGCCACCTCAACCTCACGGGCCCGCCGGCCGTACCCAGACCATCGGCCACCGTGCTTCTCCTCCGCGGGCGACGCCCGTGGGAGCTGCTGCTCGTGCACCGCCCGGGCGGAGCCGACTTCGCGCCCGGCGCATATGTCTTCCCGGGCGGCACGGTGCACGACGGGGACACGACGTGGGGCGACGAGATCCGCGCGGCCGCCATCCGTGAGCTATTCGAGGAGGCCGGCATCCTGCTCGCTCGGAGGGGTGGCCGATTCGCGCGCGACGCCGACTGCGCCAGGGTGCGCGCGCTCGTGGAGGGCGGAGCTCAGTTCGAGCAGGCGATGCGCGAGCTCGAGCTCGAGCCGGCGTTCGATCGGCTCGTGATGTTTGCCCGCTGGGTCACGCCGGCCCAGATGCGGCGAAGGTTCGACGCGCGGTTCTTCCTCGCGCGACTCCCGGCGAACCAATCCGTGCGCCCGCAGGAAGGAGAGGTCACCGACTGGCTCTGGATCTCTCCCGAAAAAGCCCTGGGGAGCCCCGAGATTACCCTGGTCTACGCGACCAGAACCGTGCTGGAGTCGGTCGCCGGCGGCGAGGACGCCTCTTCGGTCATCGCCCGCGCGCGGCGGATGCGAGACATCCCCACGGTCGAGCCGCGGGTCGTGCAGACCGAGCGCGGCTGGGAGATCGTCAGGGACTGAGGAGGCGTCAGCGCCAGAGGTCGCGCCAGCGGTCGTAGTGGATTACCTCCACCCCGCCCTGGCGCAGCACGTCGAGCCCTGCCGGGTCACGGTATGCCTCGCGGTAATACACCCGGCCCACGTTGGTGTTGATGATCATCTTGGCGCACATCACGCATGGGGACGCGCTGACGAACATCACCTTGCCAGGCAGTGCCGCGCCCGCCTTGATCAGGGCGTTTTGTTCCGAATGGATGCAGTTGTGTACGACCGCGGACTGGCAGACGTAGGAGTGGTCCTCCTCGACTTCCAGGTTGTACACCGGCTGGTCGATGACAACAGTCTTCAAGGCGCCGATCGACACCCAAACAAAGGCATCCTCGTGCAAATCCCACGTGAGGCGATCTCGTTTGATCCCCAGGATGTCGTCGTACTGGCCGCGCACGTCGGGCCGATCGTCGTATTTGGTGCCGTTCTTCGGAAGCAGCCGGGTGTCGTATTCGACCCCGATCACCTTGTCGCCGGCGATCAGGATGAGGTCTGGCCGGACGGTGTGGTCCACGACGATGGCTCGATACCCTTGGGCCTCAAAACGGCTCTTGATCCCAACCAATTCGCGGTACACGGTCTGGGTGGTCTGCTTGTGGGCGAGTTTTTGGCTGATGGCGGCGCGCGACGGGTCATAGCTGTGGATGCCACGCATCGGGTTGCGATCCGTCATCCGGCGGCTGCGGCGTTGCCTTGCTTCCTGGCTCTTTGAGCTCTCGGTCGCGCATTGTGGGCACATCCGGCGATAGTGCGGGATTGGCTTTCCACACCCCTTGCAGGCAGTTGCGATGACGGCAATTTCGTCGCCGACCTGCAGTTCTCCCGCTTTGACCCAGGCGACTTCGCCGCTCCGTCGCACCAAGAAGGGATGCTCGGGAGTGGCGGTCTTGCGCCTTTCCAAGTTGAACGTCGATCGGGTTTCGAGGAACATCTGCACGAGCGGGCCGGCGTGCTGGTGCCTGAACACCTGGGTCACAGGCCGGTGCCGGTTGCGGTCGGTAAGGACCAAATCGCCCACCTGGACCCGCTCGATCCGGACGGGGCCGTCAGCCGTCATCACCTTTGAACCGGCCACAAAGCAGCCGCACGCGCCGGGCTCGCTGGAGTCGCACCGGTTGGGCAGTCCGCGGGCGTTGCCGTTGTAGCCGATGCCCAGCACCTGGGTCAGGTCGGGGGTCGTGATCACGCTGCCGACCTGTAGACGGGCGCACGTCGAGCGCTTGGCCAGCTCTTCGGCCATGCGCATGTAGACCTCCTCCAGGGGGATGCGGTCGGGCGCCTGCTCGGGTTCGGAAAGGGGCTTGAGCTCGGCCATCTTCAACTCAGCGTAACAGCCTTGTCTAGAGGTGGCCGCGGGACTACAATGCGCAAGATGTCGTTGCTCGAACTCTTGTTCGCCCTTCTCCTTGTATGTGTGTTGGTCGGTTTGGCGGGGATCGCGGCCCTGGTTTGGAGCCTGGTCCGGCGGGCCGAGGGGCAGGCGCGCGACGTCGCCGAGCTCAAGAGCCGCCTGGAGGCCGGCGGCAGCACGCAGCAGGTCCAGGCCGCCGAGCTGCGCGAGCGTCTCTCGCAGACCCAATCGGTGGTCGAGGGCCTGCGCTCGGCGCTCTCGGCCCGCCAACCGGTCGAGGACGAGGCCCGCGCCAGCCTGAAGCGCCTGGAGAACGTGATCGCCGGCAGCTCGACGCGCGGCGCCGCAGGCGAGAACATCCTGGAAGAGGCCCTCCGCCACCTCCCGCCAGAGATGCTGCAGCGCAACGTCTGGGTCGGCGGGAAGGTGGTCGAGCTGGCGCTGCGCCTGCCCGGCGGCAAGCTCATGCCGATGGACTCCAAGTGGGTGTCCAGCGCTGCCCTCGATCAGCTGGCAGAGCCTGGCCTGGACGCCACCCGGCGCGCGCAGCTCACCGCTCAGGTCGAGCGGGAGGTCGAACGCCGCGTGCGCGAGGTCAGCCAGTACATCGACCCCGCCACCACCTCGCCCTTCGCGCTCGCGGTCATCCCGGACGCGGCATACGACGTTTGCCGCGGGGCGATCGTCGGAGCCCACCAGCGGCACGTCATGGTGGTCGGCTATGCGATGGCCCTGCCCTACCTCCTCACGCTCTACCAGCTGCACTTGCAGTTCGCCCGGACGGTGGACATGGAGAAGCTGCAGTCGGCCCTGATCGACGTCGAGCGCCACCTCGACACCCTGGAGGGCATCCTCGAGAACAAGCTCCAGCGGGCCGTGACCATGCTCCAGAACGCCTACAGCGAGGGCAAGCAGGTCTCGGCGCGCATTCGCGCCTCGGCCCAAAGCGTCCAGGTCTCCGCCGGCACCGAGGAAGACATTTCCCCAGAGCAAGTGGGCCTCGCCCTCGTCGACTCAGCTCAGTAGGTCGGGTTTTGCCCAGCTTGTCCTCAGGTTTACCCGTCATGTGCCCACCTCGTCACCAGAGATATCCACAGGTAATCCACCCACATGTTGGGGGTAAACGATTGTTTAGACCACATATCTTGTGTTTTGGGCTTGACAAGTCCAAAGCCCGCTCGTATAGTTCGAGCCGTTACATTGAGGCCCTGGGGCATAAGTGGCGGGCATGCTCTGGGGCCTCTTGCATCCCCAAACGAACAAGTTCAACGACCCAGCCCACGTCGCAGCAATCCGCTTGGAATCCACCCTCACCGGGGATGATTGAAGGAGGCGTTCTTTAAAGAAGATGGCCAAGAATCTCACCGACCTCGCGGCAACCCGCAACAGGAACGGCAATCCTGTGAAAAACGCAACCAAGGGACTCCACTTCGGGCGTTACTTCACGCCTGAGGGCAGCCACGCTTACGACCTGGTCGAATGGGAGCGCCGCACCGCGGCGATCACCGGAGAGAAGGGCCAGATGATCTTCGAGCAGAAGGACGTCGAGGTTCCCCGCTCCTGGTCACAGCTGGCGATCAACGTGGTCGCGCAGAAGTACTTCCGGGGCGGCCCCGGCACCCCGGAGCGAGAGACCAGCGTCCGCCAGATCATCGACCGAGTCGTCGACACCCTGGCCCGCTGGGGCCGGGAGGGCGGCTACTTCGCGGCTGAGGAAGACGCCCAGAACTGGGCCGAAGAGCTGCGCTACCTGCTGGTCACCCAGCAGGCCTCTTTCAACAGCCCGGTCTGGTTCAACATCGGGGTGCCGGGGCGCTCCCAGCAAGGCTCCGCCTGCTTCATCAACTCCGTGCAGGACTCGATGGAATCGATCCTCGAACTGGTCAAGACCGAGGGCATGCTGTTCAAGTTCGGCAGCGGCACCGGCTCAAACCTTTCGGTCCTGCGCTCGTCCAAGGAGCAGCTCTCCGGCGGCGGCACCGCTTCGGGTCCGGTCTCCTTTATGAAGGGATACGACTCGTTCGCCGGCTCGATCAAGTCCGGCGGCACCACGCGGCGCGCGGCCAAGATGGTCATCCTCAATGCCGACCACCCTGACATCCTCGACTTCATCCGCTGCAAGGCGGAGGAGGAGAAGAAGGCGTGGGCGCTCATCGAGGCCGGCTACAACGTGGGCTTCAACGTGCCCGGCGGCGCTTACGACTCGGTCCAGTTCCAGAACGCCAACCACTCGGTTCGCGTCAGCGACGAGTTCATGGAAGCGCTGGTCGCCGACCAGCCGTGGAAGACCAAGGCGGTCGTGGACGGAAGGGTGATCGACACCTACAAGGCCAGGGACTTGTGGCGCGAGATCGCCGAGGCGGCTTGGATCTGCGGTGATCCGGGCCTGCAGTTCGACACCACCATCCAGGACTGGAACGTGGTGCCCAACACCGGCCGCATCAACGCGACGAACCCTTGCTTTACCGGTGACTCCTTGGTTCACACAAGCAAAGGACAGATCGCCTTCTCAGAATTGATCGACCGCGTCAACCAGGGCGAGATGTTCAGGGTCTACACCCATGACTTGACCAATCCACAAAAGCCTGTGGACTCAGTTGAGCTCACGAGCCCAGAGGCGTTCATGATCACCGGGTACAAGGAAGTCGTAAGGCTGCGCCTCTCCAACGGTATGGAGGTTCGCTGCACACCTAACCACCGCTTCTTCACGCTCAACCGCGGTTACGTGCGCGCAGATGAGTTGACCTCTGATGACCGAGTTGCGACGCTGGCCCAGGCCGCACCAGCTGTGGACGCACGCTACGAGATTCCGATTGCGACTGACTCCGAGCTGTATCGGGATAAGGGCGATCACACTTCCCTGCCAATTGAACTACCCAGCCGGTGGACTCCGGAATTCGCTCATTACCTTGGCTGGATGGTCGGCGACGGCTTTGTGTCTGAGCGACTGTCGGTGGCCGGTACCGTCTATGGGACGGCCGAGGATCAGGAACTTGTGATGCCTGCCCACCGGTCGCTCGTCACCTCGATGCATGCCGGTTTTGAATCTCGGATTTCGATGCAGGCCAACGGGACCCAGCAGTTGCGTATCGGTCGCAAGGCGTTCGCCCGCTACTTCTCGGCGCTTGGACTCAGCACCGGACGCGCCGCCAACAAGGTAGTGCCATGGACAATGTTTCAGGCGCCACCAGACATCGCGGCTGGATTCCTGCGTGGTCTCTTCGACGCTGACGGTTGCGCGCGTGACGGCGGTGACAAGGGTCGGTATGTCGGACTTGGCTCGCGTTCCGAGGAACTTGTGCACGGCGTACAGCGGCTTCTGACCGGCTTCGGCATCTTCAGTCGCGTATATCGGCGGCAAGCTACAGACAAGCGGTCCATCTCGTACACGCGCAAAAATGGCGTTTCGGTCGACTACGGGTCTGGACCGATGTTTGACTTGCGTATTACCGGCAAGTACATGGGTCGTTTTGCTGAAACGATCGGCTTCTCGCTGGAAACAAAGCGGGAGAAACTCGCCGCGATGATGCAGTTCGAGCAGTACCAGACCGATAGCAGCGCGAGGCTAGTTGACCGGACATCGGACGGTGTCGAGCTGACCTACAACCTGACTGAACCCCGCAATCACTCGTACATCGTCAACGGGCTCGTAGTCGCTAACTGCTCCGAGTTCGTGTTCCTGGACGACACCGCGTGCAACCTCCTGTCGCTCAA
>DATLUC010000017.1:0-4132 GCA_035533335.1 Candidatus Baltobacterales bacterium | reverse complement strand
GGCCGCCATGCTTTTTCCGGCCACGGCTTTTCTCTTCAAAGCGTTGTATTGGTCGTCTGAGAGATAGACCTGCAACTTACGTTGTGCCATCGCTACATTATGCCATCGCCGCCTGGGGCCCTCGGGTCAGCGTGTGGGGGGTGGTTGGCCGAAGGATCGTTGCTCTGCATGATCCACATGATGCTATATGGTGTAGGGGTGGCAACAATTGACGAGGCGACGGCGGTCAGGCGGCTGGCCCACGAACACCCGGACTGGGTCGCCGCCTTGGAGGCTGCGCTGGCCGTGGCCAGCCGATCAGGACTCTCCGACGCAGAATTCGCCGGGAGCTGGGTTCTCAAGGAACTGGAGTCACGCGCGGGTCGCAAGCGGTGGATCCCCAACCTGCGGCTGCTGGTGACCTACGGGATCCTTGAGAAGTCGGGCCAAAGCACGCGGGGTGGCCGGCGCGCTTACTACCGCTTCGTGAACCTGGCTGCGACCCAAGATGCCCTCGAACAGATCCGCGCCGCGCTGCCTGTCGGACCGAGGCGGTCCCTCTCGTTCATCGGCGCCGGGGCGTCGGCTGTAGGGCCAAATGACACGACGAGAAGATCCGCAGACATGCCCTTTGAGCCACGTGCTTGGCGCTGATCTGCGATACCGGTCCGCTCTACGCGGCCCTGGACCGGACCGACCCAGACCACGCCGCCTGCGCGAGTCTCCTCTCTGAAGCCAATGAGCCGATCATCGTCCCGGCCCCGGTTGTCGTCGAGCTCGAATGGCTGGCCTCCAGCCGGCTCGAGCCCGGCGCCTTCCTCGCATTTCTGGGCGATGTGGAGGCGGGGCAAATCGTAGTCGCCGAACTCGAGCGGGCCGACTACATCCGGATCAGGCGTCTGCTTGAACGCTACGAGGATCTGCCGCTGGGCTTGGTCGATGCTGCGGTCGTGGCGGTGGTCGAACGTCTCGGTGAGCGCCGGCTGGCAACCCTGGATCATCGCCACTTCTCCGCCGTGCGCCCCAGGCATGTCGCGAATCTCGAGCTCGTCCCTTGAGTCGCTGCAGCACCCTCCATCTGGTGAGCTTGATGTGAGGGTTGACGTCGCGCGCTACCTGAAGCCGCTATCGTGACCGGCCGTGGCTGACGCTGTGAAGCAGACAGGTGCGGAGGCGGTCCGCTGGGACCTCAGCGACCTCTTCGCCTCGCCGACCGACCCCAAGCTCGAGGCTGCGCTTGCGAGCGCGCTCGAGCACGCGAAGTCGTTCGAGGCGTCCTACCGCGGCCAGGTGGCGACCCTCGAGCCGCCGGCCTTCGCCGAGATGATGCAGGAGCTGGAGCGGAACGAGGAGCAGGCCGGGCTTCCCGAGGTCTACGCCTACCTCCTGCACAGCCAGAACACGCAGGACCCGGCTGCGGGTCGCCTGCTCGCTCGGGTGCGCGAGGCCGGTGCGGAGCGGGGCGGCCATGGGGTCTTCTTCACGCTGGAGCTCGCCAACATCACCGACGAGCACGCGGCCAGGCTTTACGAGCACCCCGAGTCGGCGCGCTACCGCCATACGATCGAGGAGGCGCGCAAGTTCCGGCCCCACCAGCTGTCCGAGCCGGAGGAGCGCGTGCTCACCGACTTCAGCCCGGTCGGCAACTCGGCCTGGACCCGGTTGTTCGAGGAGCTGTGCGCTTCCATTCGCGTCGACCTCGACGGACAGCAGCTCCAGCTGGAGCAAGCACTCGTGCTCCTGCGCGAGCCGGACCGCGAGGTGCGCCGCAAGGCCAGCGCCGCCGTCACGGTCGCGCTCGGCCACGACGTGCGGACGCGCGGCTACATCTTCAACGTCATCCTCCAGGAGAAGGCGATCGACGACCGGCTCCGGCGCTTTCCGACCTGGATCTCGTCGCGCAACCTGGCCAACGAGACCTCGGACGAAGCGGTGCAGGCGCTGGTGGACGCGGTCACCGGGCGCTACGACGTGTGCGCCCGCTACTACCGCGTCAAAAAGCAGCTGCTGAACGTGGGCGAGCTGCACGAATGGGACCGCTACGCTCCGATCAGCGAGACCACCCGTACCTTGTCCTGGGAGGAAGCCAAGGAGCTGGTCTTGGGCTCCTACCACCGCTTCTCGAAGCGGGCCGGCGACCTGGTCGAGAGCTTCTTCAAGGACGGCTGGATCGACGCCCCCGTGGTGCCGAACAAGTCCGGCGGCGCGTACTGCATGCCGGTCACCCCGCGCCACCACCCGTACGTGATGCTCAATTTCACCGGCAGGCTGCGCGACGCGCTGGTCATGGCGCACGAGCTGGGCCACGGCCTGCACGACCGCCTGGCCTCCAAGCAGCACCTGTTCGACTACCACCCGCCTTTGACCCTGGCCGAGACGGCGTCGGTGTTCGGCGAGGCCTTGACCTTCGATCGAATCATGGCCGAGGAGCGCGACCCCAAGGTCCGCCTGGCGATGCTCTGCAACCAGTGCGAGGACGCTTTTTCGACCGTCTTCCGCCAGGTCGCTTTCAACCGCTACGAGGACGCCTGCCACGTGGCCCGGCGCACCGAAGGCGAGCTCGGCGTCGAGCAGCTGGGCGAGCTGTACCAGGCCAAGCTGCAGCCGATGTTCGGGGACGCCCTGATTCTCACCGACGAGCACAAGGTGTGGTGGAGCTACATCGAGCATTTCCTGCACACGCCCGGATACGTGTACGCGTACGCCTTCGGCAACCTGCTCGCGCTGTCGGTCTACCACCGCTTCCTGGAGCGCGGCCCGAGCTTCGTGGAGGACTACTTGGACTTTTTGGCCGCGGGCGGCTCGATTCGTCCCGACGAGCTGGTCAAGCGATTGGGCATGGACATCACCGACCCCGGTTTCTGGGACGCCGGGCTCAAGATCCTGGACGGCATGGTGAGCGAGGTCGAGCGCCTGGCCGGTACGGTTTCGGCGGACCGATAGACTAGAGCGCACATCGCTGGGGCCCGCCACGGCGGGATCTGCCACTTGACGTGGTGAGGGAGTGACATGACGGTCAGCGGGACTGTTGCAAGCACCGATCTCGATTTCGCCCAGCAGCTGGGGCAGCAGCTCAGGGTCGATTCCATTCGCTGCAGCACGGCGGCGGGCTCGGGTCATCCGACCTCCTCGATGTCGGCGGCGGACCTGATCGCGGTCCTGCTCGCCCGCTACCTCCAGTACGACTGGAACAAGCCCAAGGACCCCAACAACGACCACCTCATCTACTCCAAGGGCCACGCCTCGCCTCTGTGCTACGCGATGTTCAAGGCGGCCGGAGCGATCACGGACTCCGAGCTGATGACCTACCGCCAGTTTGGCTCGCGCCTGCAGGGCCACCCGACCCCGGCCATACCCTGGGTGGATGTCGCCACGGGCTCGCTCGGCCAGGGCCTGCCGATCGGGGTGGGGGTCGCGCTCGCGGGTCAAAAGCTCGACAAGCTCCCCTATCACGTGTGGGTGCTCTGCGGCGACTCCGAGCTCGCCGAGGGCTCGATCTGGGAAGCGCTGGACAAGGCCGGCCACTATCAGCTCGCCAACCTGACAGCGATCTGGGACATCAACCGCCTCGGCCAGCGCGGGGAGACCGAATACGGCTGGAACCTCGATGTCTACCGCCGGCGGGTGGAGTCGTTCGGTTGCTTTCCCATCGTGATCGACGGCCACGACGTGACTGCCATCGACCGCGCGTACGGGCAGGCTCTGTCGGCCACCGGCAAGCCAACCGTGATCATCGCCAAGACGATCAAGGGCAAGGGATTCTCGGAGATCGAGAACAAGGAGGGATGGCACGGCAGGGTGCTGCCCCCCGACATGGCCGAGCGGGCGATCAAGGAGCTGGGCGGGATCCGCCACCTCAAGGTCAAGACCGCCAAGCCCGAGCGAGAGGATTCGCCGAAGGTCAACACGCGGGTCGAGCCCACCGTGACGCTGCCCACCTACAAGAAGGACGACTTGGTGGCCACCCGCAAGGCCTACGGAGACGCGCTGCTGGCGCTGGGCGCCATCCCCGGCGTGGTCGCCATGGACGGCGAGGTCTCGAACTCCACGTTTTCCGACGAGTTCGCCAAGGCTTACCCCGAGCGCTTCTTCGAGATCTGGATCGCCGAGCAGCAGCTGGTGTCGACCGCGGTGGGGATGAGCGTGCGCGGGT
>DATLUC010000016.1:0-8087 GCA_035533335.1 Candidatus Baltobacterales bacterium | reverse complement strand
TGCGGGAGCAGGTCATGTTCCCGGAGATCGACTACGACAAGATCGACAAACTGCGCGGGCTGGAAGTGTCGATCGTCACCACAGCCCGCACCGACGATGAGGCGCGGAGCCTGCTCACACGGCTCGGCATGCCATTCAGGAAGAGGTAAGAGTTTGGCCAAGAAATCTTCGCTCGAGCGCTGGAAGAGGGACGCGATCAAACCCAAGTACAAGGTCCGCTTCCACAACCGCTGCCGCATCTGCGGGCGGCCGCGCGCGTACCTGCGCAAGTTCGGCATGTGCCGCATCTGCTTCCGCACCCTGGCCGCCGAGGGACGCATCCCCGGCATCACGAAGTCGAGCTGGTGATGGCTACAGCTGTCGCCAGGACGAACGTCGGCAAGACTACCGTCGGCAAGACTACCGTGGGCAAGGCGCCGAAGCGCATCTCGACGGCCGTCGTCGCGGACCCCATCGCCGACATGCTGACCCGGGTCCGCAACGCCAACACGGCCCGCCATGCCGAGGTGCGCGTGCCCGCGTCCAAGCTCAAGGTCGAGATCGCCCGGGTGCTCAAGGACGAGGGTTACATCGCCGGCTACGAGGTCGAGGCCGAGGGCACCCTCCAGACGATGCGTATCATCTTCAAGTCTCGCCCCGATCGCACCCGCGTGATCTCCGGGGTGAAAAGGATCAGCCGTCCCGGACTGCGCGTCTACGCGCGCAAGACCGAGATCCCCAGGGTCCTGGGCGGGCTCGGCATCGCCATCCTCAGCACCGCCGAGGGAGTGATGAGCGGGCGTCAGGCGACCCGCCAGGGCGTCGGCGGCGAGGTGCTGGCATTTGTCTGGTAGTGCAGTAGTCGGGATTCCCGCGAAATCGACGATTTCGTGGGGCGACTCATAGGAGAGCAAGCAAAGAGTTGTCGCGGATTGGAAAGCTGCCGGTGCAGGTCCCGGGCGGGGTGAAAGTCACGATCGTGCCCGGTCACGTGAAGGTCGAGGGCCCGAAGGGGCAGCTCGAGCGCACCCTGCCGGCCGACATCTTGGTCAAGCAGGTCGATGGCGAGCTCGTGTTCGAGCGCCCTTCCGACGACTTCCAGCATCGGGCGCTTCACGGCCTGGTCCGCAGCCTGGTCGCCAACATGGTCGAGGGCGTGAACAAGGGCTTCACCAAGCACCTCGAGCTGGTGGGCGTCGGCTATCGGGCCGTCAAGCAGGGCGACGAGCTGGTCCTGAGCCTCGGCTACTCGCACCCCATCAAGTTCAAGTCGCCCAAGGGCATCACGATCGACGTGCAGGACCCGACCAAGTTCTCCGTGTCCGGCATCTCGATCGAGGACGTGGGCCAGGTCGCCGCGGACATCCGCCGCCTGCGCCCGCCCGAGCCCTACAAGGGAAAAGGCGTCATGTATCGCGGCGAGAAGATCCGGCGCAAGGCCGGCAAGGCCGGCAAGGGGGCCAAGACCACCGCATGATCAAGCGACAGGACCGTAAGGTGAATCGTTCCAAGCGGCACCGACGCGTGCGCGTGCACGTGGCCGGCACGGCCGAACGCCCGCGACTCTCGGTGTTTCGCAGCCTGAACCACCTGTACGCCCAGGTCATCGACGACTCCGGCAGCCGCACGGTCGCGGCCGCCTCGACCGTCGGGCTGAAGGCGAATGGCAACGGCATGGCGGAGGCGGCCGAGGTCGGCAAGGCCATCGCGGCCAAGGCCAAGGCCGCGGGCGTCAGCACGGTGGTCTTCGACCGCGGAGGCTTCCTTTACCACGGCAGAATCAAGGCACTGGCTGACGCAGCGCGCGAAGCCGGACTGGAGTTTTAGAGCACTGATGGGCAGTCGATACCCGCATTCGAGTGGCGAGCGATCCGACCTGACCGATCGCGTCGTACGCGTCAACCGCGTCTCCAAGGTGGTCAAGGGCGGTCGCAAGTTCTCGTTCAGCGCGCTGATCGTGGTCGGCGACATGAACGGACGTGTCGGCGCGGGTATTGGCAAGGCGCGCGAGGTGACCGAGGCCATCCGCAAAGGCATGGACGTGGCCAAGCGCAACATGATCACCGTGCCGATGGTCGGCACGACCATCCCTCACGAGGTTCGCCTCAAATGGGGTGCGGCCAAGATCATGCTGAAGCCGGCGGCGCCCGGTACAGGTGTGATCTCGGGTGGCGCGATGCGCGCGGTCATCGAGACTGCCGGGATCAAGGATATCCTCACCAAGTCGCACGGCACCAACAACCCGATCAACACCGTGAGGGCCACCCTGGCGGCGCTTCAGCAGCTCAAGACGGCCCAGCAGGTCGCCGAGCTCCGCGGGAAGCAGGTCGAGGACATCGTCGGCAAGCGCCTGGCCGCGGCCCACCGCCGCGCCGAGGGCGGCAAGTCCAGCAGCGAGGCCGTGGAGTCGAAGTGACGGCAGCCAAGAAGGACGAGGACAAGATGGTCAAGGCGACCCTGGTGAAAAGCACGATCGGCGCGTCGCCGTCGATCAAGGCCACGGTCGTGTCACTTGGCTTCCGCCGCATGAACCAGACCCGCGAGCTGCCGGACAACGCGGCCGTCCGCGGGATGCTGAAGGCGGTCAACTTCCTGGTCGCGGTCGAAGGTGAGCCCTTCATCCGGCCCAAGCGCAGCCGCTACAAGATCTGGCGGTCGCGTTCCAACAAGAAACACCAGCGAGGCAACTAGCTATGCAGCTCCACGACCTCAAGCCGGCCAAGGGCGCGCACCGCAGGCCGGACCGCATCGGTCGCGGCACCGGCTCGGGCCGAGGCAAGACGTCCGGGCGTGGCCAGAAGGGCCAGAACGCGCGCAGCGAAGGCTTTCGCCTGGGCTTCGAGGGAGGCCAGATGCCGCTCTCGCAGCGCCTACCCAAGCTGCCCGGTTTCAAGAACCCGTTCAAGAAGGTCTACGCGGTGGTCAACCTGTCGAAGCTGAGCCGGTTCGAAAACGGCACCACGGTCGACGCCGAGGCCCTGGCCGAGGCGGGCCTGGTCCGGCCCGGAGAAGAGGTCAAGGTGCTGGGCACCGGCGAGCTGAAGCGCCAGCTGACCGTCGAGGCGCACGCCTTCAGCTCCAGCGCGCGCGAGGCGATCGAAGCCCGGGGCGGCAGCGTCAAGGTCCTCGGCGAACCTCGCAAGATCGGCCCCAGGCGCACCGCCGCCAAGGCCCCCAAGCCTCTCCCTGCAGCCGAGGCCGCCACCGCCCCGCAAGCGGGGAAGTCCGCGACCAAGCCGCGGGGTGGGGAGGAGCAGACTGCCACCACGCCGACGGAGAGCGCCTCTCCCGACAACGAGTAGCAAATGAACCTCCTCGAAGCTCTGGTCAACGCCATCCGTCTGCCCGAGCTCCGCAACAAGATCCTGTTCACCGGCGGGATCCTGGTGATCTTCCGGGTCTTCGCCAACATCGCCGTCCCGGGTGCGAGCCAGGCGGCCCTGGCCCAGCTCTTCAACTCCCAGGCCTTGCTCGGCCTGCTCGACCTGTTCTCGGGCGGCGGCCTGTCGCGATTCAGCATCGTGGCCATGGGCATGAACCCCTACATCAACGCCACGATCATCATGCAGCTGATGACGGTGATCTCCGAACGCATCAAGGAGATCTCCAAGGAGGGTGAGGCCGGGCGGCGCCGGATCACGCGCTGGAGCCGCTACCTGACGGTCGCGCTCGGCGCGGGCCAGGCATACGGCTTCACCGTCCTTTTCCAGAACACGACCCCGCAGATCCTGGGCACGCTGGACTGGTTCCAGCGCCTGCAGATCATCCTGGTCCTGACGGCCGGAACGGTGGTGCTGATGTGGTTTGGCGAGCTGATCACCGAGTATGGAATCGGCAACGGCGTGTCGCTGATCATCTTCGCCGGCATCATCGGCCGTGGCCCCCAGGGCATCGCGGCCGTGTTCAGCGCCCGCGGCACCGGCGGCGGGCTGGCCGACTACGTGCCCTTCATCATCTTCGGGATCATCGCGCTCGCCATGACCGCGGTGATCATCGAGGTGCAGCAGGCGGTGAGGAAGATCCCGATCCAGTCCGCGCAGCGCACCGTCGGCCTGAAGCAGGTGCAGAGCCGCGCGAGCTTCCTGCCATTGCGCGTGAACCACGCTGGCGTCATCCCGATCATCTTTGCGATCTCGGTGATGTTCCTGCCGACCATCGTGGCCAACTACTTCACCGGCGCGCCGCCGAGCACGTGGTACTACAAGGCGGCGGCCTGGATAAGGGGGAACTTCGTTCCCACGACGTCGAACCTGCCTATGGCGATCACCTACAACTCCCTCTATTTCGCGTTCACGTTCGGGTTCACCTATTTCTATACGGCCATCACGTTCGAGGTGAACGACGTGGCCGACAACCTGAAACGCTATTCGAGCTTCATCCCCGGAATCCGTCCAGGACGCCCGACCGCGGACTACCTCGCCGCGGTCATGAACCGGGTAACATTCGCAGGCGCCTGCTTTTTGGGTTTCATCACCGTGGTCCTGCCCATCGCGACCTCGGCCATCTCCGGCATCAACACGCAGCAAATGTACCTCGGAGGCACCGCCATACTCATCGTGGTCGGCGTCGCGCTCGACACCATGAAGCAGCTGCAAACGCAGCTGGTGATGCGGCAATACCGCGGCTTCATCACATGAGCGCCTCCGCTTCCCCGCTCGCGGGGGATGGGGCGACTCAACCGTGAATCTCCTGCTCTACGGCGCGCCCGGCAGCGGCAAAGGCACCCAGGCCAACATGCTGCGCACCCACTTCGGCATCACCCACGTGGCGACGGGCGACATGCTGCGGGCCGAGATCCAGGCCGGCACCCCGCTGGGCCGCCAGGCCCAGCCGATCCTGGCCGCGGGGCAGTACGTCTCCGACGACATCATGATCGCCATGATCCGCAACCGCCTGCGGCAGCCCGACTGCGCGCGGGGCTTCATCATGGACGGCTTCCCACGGACCGTCCCTCAGGCCAAGGCCCTCGACAGCCTGATGCACACGCTCGGCAGGCCCCTGGACCGGGTCATCTACCTCAAGGTCGAGACTGACGAGCTGCTGCGCCGCCTTTCAGGCCGCCTGGTCTGTCCGCTCTGCCAGCGCACCTACCCCCCCGCGACCGCGAAATGCGAGGCGGACGGCGGCGCGCTGGTGCAGCGCGAGGATGACAAGGCCGAGGCGGTCAAGCCGCGGATCGAGGTCTACCTCCACAAGACCGTCCCGGTGCTGGACCACTACCGCGGGGCAGGCCTGGTTTCCGAGATCGACGGAAGGGGCACAATCGAGGAAATAAGCCGCCAGGTGCTCGCCGCTGTCGCTTCACCACTCGTGGGGAACGGGAAGGTCGTTTCCCCGCTGGCGGGGAGGTCCGCGGCGAAGCCCGGGGGTGGGGAAGACCACCCGGGAACCACGACACCAAAAGCACAAAAAGCATGATCAACCTCAAGACAGCACACGAGATCGACCTCATGGCCCGGGCGGGCAGCCTGCTCGCGTCCGTCCTGCCTCCGCTCAAGGAAGCATGCCAGCCCGGGGTCAAGACGATCGAGCTCGACCGCATCGCCGACCGGCTGATCCGCGAGGGCGGCGCCACTCCGGGCTTTCTCGGCTACCACGGGTTCCCCCGCTCGATCTGCGTGTCGATCAACGATGAGGCTGTCCACGGAATCCCAGGCAACCGCAAGGTCGCCGAGGGCGACCTCGTCAGCCTCGACCTGGGCCTGGTCCTCGAGGGTTTCTGGGCCGACGTCGGCATCACGGTGGGGGTCGGCAAGATCACCCTGGAGGCGGCCCGCCTCCTCAAGGTGACCGAGGAGGCCCTTTACGTCGGGATCGACAAAGCGCGTCCCGGCGGCTACCTGGGCGATGTTTCGGCGGCCATCCAGCGCCACGTCGAGGCGGCCGGGTTCTCGGTCATCCGCCAGTTCGTGGGCCACGGGATCGGCCGCCAGATGCACGAGGACCCCCAGGTCCCCAACTTCGGCACCCCGGGCACCCCGCCCCGGCTGAAGCCGGGGATGACTTTGGCGATCGAGCCCATGGTCAACGCCGGTTCCCACGAGGTCTACATGAAGCCCGACGGATGGACGATCTGCACCGCCGACGGCTCCCTTTCGGCCTATTTCGAGCACACCGTGGCCATCACCGACAAGGGCCCGATCGTGCTGACCTCCTCACTGTCGCCCTCGGAGACCAGGGACTCGGTGAGGGCCTGAGACACGCCACAGCCGTGGAGGCACTCCCTTTGGTACAATCGTCGTTCGTGCCCCAACGCCCCCCGCTCGTGAAGGGGGTCGTGGTGGAGCCTCTTCCCAACGGCGTCTACCGGGTTGAGCTCGAGAACGGGGCCAAAGTCCTCGCCCACGTCGCCGATCGCGCCGGCACCCACTTCACCCGGCTTTTAGCCGGCGACAAGGTGGGGGTCGAGCTTGCGAGCAGCGACCGATCGCGCGGGCGAATTAGAGAGATTTGGAGATGAAGGTACGTCCGTCGGTCAAAAAGATGTGTCCGAGCTGCAAGGTGATCAAGCGGAACGGGGTGGTGCGCGTCATCTGCTCCAAGACGCCGAAGCACAAGCAAAGGCAGGGCTAGGGAGTTAAATGGCGAGAATCGCCGGCGTAGACATACCCCCGCAGAAGCGGGTCGTGATCTCTCTGACGTACATCCACGGCATCGGGAACACCACTGCCGCCAAGCTCGTCAAGATGGCGAACCTGAGCCCAGACACCCGTACCAAGGACCTGAGCGAGGAAGAGGTAGGGCGGCTGCGCCAGATCATCGACCGCATGGCCACCGCGAAAGACGTGCTCATCGAGGGTGATCTCCGGCGCGAGGTCGCTATGAACATCAAGCGCCTCACCGAGATCGGCTCGTACCGCGGTTCCCGTCACCGCCGCGGACTGCCCGTGCGCGGCCAGCGCACCCGCACCAATGCACGCGGTCGCCGCGGTCCCAAGCGCGCGGTCGCCGGCAAGAAGAAGGTCAAGGCGGGCAAGTAATGGCCAAGAAGAAAGTCGTCCGCACACGGCGCCGCGAGCGCAAGAACGTGGTCAACGGCCAGGCTCACGTCCAGAGCACGTTCAACAACACGATCATCTCGATCACCGATCTCGACGGGAACGTCATCTCGTGGGGCTCGGCCGGCGCTCAGGGCTTCAAGGGCAGCCGGAAGTCGACCCCGTTCGCGGCGCAGCAGACCGCCGAGACCACCGCCAAGAAGGCGCTGGAGCATGGCATGCGCTCGATCGAGGTCTTCGTACGGGGGCCGGGCGCGGGCCGCGAGGCGGCCATCCGCTCGCTGCAGGCGACGGGCCTGGAGGTCAGCGCCATCACGGACGTGACGCCGATCCCGCACAACGGGTGCCGCCCGCCGAAGCGGAGGCGCGTGTAGATGGCCAATTACAGCGGCCCGGTTTGCCGGTTCTGCCGTCGTGAGGGCGCCAAGCTCTACCTCAAGGGAGAGCGCTGCTACACGCCCAAGTGCGCCATCGAGCGACGCGCGTTCGCGCCCGGCATGCACGGCCAGGCCCGCAAGCGCAAGACGTCCGACTACGGCCTGCAGCTCCGCGCGAAGCAGAAGGCTCGCCGCATCTACGGCTTGCTCGAGAAGCAGTTCCGGATCTACTTCAACCTGGCGACGGACGAGCCCGGCGTGACCGGTATCAACCTGCTCCGGCACCTCGAGCTGCGGCTGGACAACGTCGTCTACCGGCTGGGCCTCGGCGCTTCGCGCAAGCAGGCACGGCAGCTGGTGAGCCACCGGCACTTCGAGGTCAACGGCAAGACGGTCAACGTGCCGTCGTACCAGTTGAAGCCCGGAGACGAGCTGAAGGTCAAGCCGGCCAATGCCGTCACCGACGTCGCGCTGGAGTCGTCCAAGGTCAGGCCGGTGCCTTCATGGCTTTCTTTCAACGCCGACGACAAGTCCGCGAAAGTCCTCGCCCGCCCGGATCGCCACGAAATGGAGACCGGGGTCGAGGAACAGCTGATCGTCGAGTTCTACTCTCGGTAAAGGGACGGAGGTAAACACCCAAGTTGGCAATTGACACCCAGATGACAGTGACCCCGAAGGTCCGCAAGCTCGAGACGAGCGCGAACTACGGCAAGTTCGACATCGAGCCGCTGGA
>DATLUC010000015.1:0-7401 GCA_035533335.1 Candidatus Baltobacterales bacterium | reverse complement strand
GAGCACGCCGGACGTCGCATCAAGGGTCTCGGCGACGGCTACATGATCAGCTTCGGCTCCGTGCGCCACGGGGTGGAGTGCGCGCTCGACATCCAGCAGGCGATCGCCGAGTACAGCAAGCAGAATCCCGAGCGGAAGCTGAAGATCCGGATCGGCTTGAACACCGGCGAGGTGGTCGAGGAGGCCGGCGACATCTTCGGCGCCGCGGTCAACGTAGCCGCTCGCGTGGCCGGCAAGGCTCGCGGTGGAGAGGTCCTGGTCTCCGAGGTCGTCCGCCAGCTGGTCGGTCCGGTGTCCGAGATCAAGTTCGACTATCGGGGACGCTACAAGCTCAAGGGGTTCCCCGACCGCTGGCGCCTGCACCAGGTCACGGCCGGAGAAAGGCGAGAGGCCACGCATGCCCTGCCCTCGGGCGACGGGTTCGTCGACCGCGAGCAGGAGCGCCTGGACGTTCGCATGGTGCTCGACCGGGCCGCGACCGGTACGGGCGGCATGGTGTTCCTCACCGGCGCCCCCGGGATCGGCATGTCGCGACTGGCGGCGGAGGTCGCCGCCGAAGCGGCGGGCAAGGGATGGCTGGTGTTCAGCGGGCGCTGCATCGAGCAGGACGGCCTGCCGTTCGCGCCTTTCCGCGAGGTACTCGCATCCGTGGTCGCGAAGACCACCGCGCGCGTCTTGCAGGAGCCGGCCGCCCAGGACGGACCGCTGCTGGCCAACCTCGTGCCCAACCTCCGCCAGAAGGTGCGCGGGATGCCGTCGGCGCCAGACCTCCCCGCGAACAAGCTGCGCGAGCACCTCTTCAAGGCGATCTTCGAGTTCCTCACCGGCGTCCAGGGTCCGAAGCCGATGCTCGTCGTGATCGACGACCTGCAGTTCGCCGACGACGCCACCGTCCTGCTGCTGCGGGACCTCGCCGAGCGCGTCAGCGGCGGGCGCATCGTGGTCCTGGGCACCTACTGGGACACCGAGCTCGACTCGGCGCGGCCGTTTACGAGCGTGCTGTCACGGCTCATCCGCCGGCGCCGCGCCCAGCGGATCACCCTGGGCCCGCTCAACGACGCCGCGGTCGCCAAGATCGTGGCCGGTACTGCGGAGACACCTTTGACGCCGGTCCAACTCATGGGCATCCAGGCCGCCACCGATGGCAACCCCCTGTTCGTTGAGCAATCGGTCCTCTACATGGCCGAGTCCGAGAGCATGCTCGGAGGCACCGGACGTGCACAGGGCAGCTTCACGGAGGAGGACCTGGAGCTCGCCCAGAGCGTCCGCGGGCTGATCGGCCGGCGCATCGAGCGGCTGAGCGAGCCTGCCCAGCGCATGCTCGTCGCGGCCGCGGTCATCGGCCGCGACTTCGACATCGGCCTGCTGGAGGCTTTCGGCGAGCTGTCCGGGCACGAGCTGCGCGATGCGCTGGAGGAGGCCACCCGCGGTCGCTTCCTGGTCAGCATCGGCTCGGTCCGGTACCGCTTCGCCCACGACCTAATCCGCCAGCGGGTGGTGGCGCCCCTGCCGCTGCCGCGGCTGCAGGCTTACCACCTCGCCGTCGCGGATACGCTCGAGCGTGTATACGGCAAGGCCGCGCAGCAGCACGCGGACGAGATCGGGTACCACCTCTACCAGGCTGGGACCGCGGCCGACCCCAGCCGTACCGCCCGCTTCCTCGCCCAGGCGGCGAGCAACGCCCTCACCGTGGGCGCTTTCGAAGAGGTGCAGCGGCTCATCGAGACCGCGCTGCTCCTACTCCCGGCCGATCAGACGCGCGAGCGCGCGGAAGCGTTGACGGCTCGCGGGCATGCCTTTTGGGGCCTCGGCCGCATCGAAGACGCCAGGGCCGCCTGGAGAGGCGCGGTCCAGCGATACGAGGAGCTCGATGACGACAAAGCAGCCACCACGATCCATTCGTTGCTCGCCGCCCTCGAGTCGCACAACGGCGAAGCTGCGGAGCAACCGGAGGCACCCATTCCAGGGCCCGCCGTGGAGGCCGAACAGCCAGTCTAAACGGGCACTAGGCGGTCAACCGGCTGGCCGGAGGTACGGGCTGGTACGCGGCGCTCCCGATGATCTCGGGTAGCTGGCCGCTGAACGTGAGGGTGTTGGCCATCAACCCACCCGTCGCCTCCGTCCTGAAAGTCGCCGCCTTGTCCACGGTGAGGGCCGCCGACGGGGTGTAGATCTCCCCGACCCACGCCGAGTCCGCCGCGGCCCCCAGCACATTGCTGCACGCGTTGGCGGGCGGGAAGGAAGCGCCCGGCTCGTAGACCATGAGCCAGTCGTCCTGGTAGCCGCTGAACAAGAAGTTGTCGGCCGCCGTCGTGGCGTTGAGGCACCCGCCGCTGGGAATGTAGAACTCCACCGCGCCCGGCGTGATCGGGCCAGGGCACGTGGTGGGCGCGCCCACGATCGTGTCGCACTGGTTCTCATTGGCCCGGTCACCTCCCGGCGGAGCCGCGCGGGCCGGATTCTGGTTGGGCAGGTTGTCCCGCAGCGGCGCGGTCTCGCCGGCAGGTGGATACGCTCCAGGGGCGTCCGCAGCCGCAGAAGCGTTGGGCGTGAAGGCAGAGCCCAGAACGCTGGAGTCGAATATCGCCGTCTCGTTGCCCAGGCTGCAGCTTGTCCCAGTGAACGCGGGGCATGGCTCGGTGTTGTTGTTCTGGACCGTGCCTACGACAGGAACGTTGCCGGCGTAACCGAAGGGACCCGCGCAGCCTGGATTCGGCGGAGGCTCGACGTACACGTTGTAGGACGTGGCCCCGGGCACGTTGCTGATCTGGACCTGCATCACCTGGCCGGCACTGGTGATCTGCACGGTCCTGCAGACCGAGGGAGCGCTCTCCCGCTTGTAGGAGACGCCGGCATAGGTGTCCGTCCGGACCGCGGTCACCTCCATCGCCCAGGTGCCCGCCTGGATCGGGTTGGCGCCAGCCACCCCTGCGACCTCGGTGGCCCCCGCGCAGTTGACTCCGCCCGTGTTCCACATCTGGTTGGCCAGGACTGTGTTGTTGGTGGTCGACGGCTCGTCAGGTGGCTTCAGCTGGTTGCTGACGAACCCTCCCGCGTTGGTGTACCCAGCCTCCCAGTCGTAAACGCCGGGACTCAGGAAGTAGCAGACACTGGTGCTGAAATCGGGGTTGGTCGAGTAGATCCCCGGCGCGATCACCACGTTGTTGCCCGGAAGGCCCTGGCTGCCGCCGGTCATTGACGGTGGCGGAAAAGCCGGGTCGACGATGCGGTGACCCGAGTAGGTGACTCCAGCCACATCGGGAGCTGTGCAGGGCGTCAGCGCGCCACTCGGATAACAGGTGTTCGAGACCGCCCCCGGCACCGGTGACTGGCAGCGATCGTAGATGTCGCCGGCAACCTGCACGCTCGCACCGCCCGTGAGCGAGATCGACCCGTTCGAAACGAGGTCGCCGATCACCGACAGAGTGCCGCCCCCGGTGACCGAGACTGCGCTGCCAAAGACACCGCCGCAACCAGCCTGGCTCAGCGCGGCCAAGGTCGGCGCATACAGGAGGTTGTTGACCCCTGCGCTCGCGGTCGCCTCTATCGTCGGCGTGCCCGCGCCGCTCAGGATGCGCGCGAACTGCAGTTGGAGAGCGCGGGACCCGGTGATGGCGAACCGGCTGCCCCCCGGCCCCATCCAGCTGACCACCTGCGTGAGCGCCGTCCCGTCGGAATAGGTACACGCGACCGTCAGCGGGGGCGCGCCATACCCCGGCGCGCAGGAAGGTGCGGGGTAGAGCCGCATGTTCACGCCGAACATCGTGGCCGCGGCCCCCTCCGCCTGCGTATAGCTGCCCGTCTGTTGGAGGTTGTCGCCGGCCGCCAGAGCTGCCGCGTCCGCCGCGGCCTGGAGGTCGCGCCGCATCGCATAGGCCCTCGACCCGTCGATTGCGAGCGCGGCCATCCCGACAAGCAGAGCCAGCATGATGGCGATCAGGACGATCGCTTGCCCCCGTTGCCGAAGGCGATATTGATGCCCGGCTGTCAACTCACCAACCTGGCGGCCGGCGGCACGGGTGCGTAGCCCGAACCGTAAGTTATCGACGGCAGGCCTCCCGTGAAGGTCAGCGTGTTGGCCAGCAACCCGCCGGTGGCGGCCGCCTCGAAGACATAGGGCGAGGTGACCGAGACGGTAGCGGACGGGGTATAGACGAGCCCGACGTACGCAGAGTTGCCGTTGGCTCCTAGCGTGTTGGTGCACGTGTTGGCGGGTGGCGAGCTCGCTCCAGGCTCGAAGACGCCGACCCAGTTGTACTGGTAACCGCTGAAAACATAGGTGTCACCCGAATTCGACGTGGAAAGGCAGCCGCCGCTCGGTACGTAGAACACGACGGCACCCGGGGTTACGGCATCGGGACACGATGAGTACACGGCAGCCGTCGTATCGCAGTTGTTCTCGTTGGCGCGATCGCCCGCCGCCCCGGCTCCGCGGACCGGGTTCTGGTTCGGCAGCGTGCTGGTCAACGGAGCGGTCTCAGGGTCCGGTTGGTAGGCCTCGTAGGTGTCAGGCGCGGCTAGCGGGTTCGGGGCAAAGGTGTCGGGCAGGAGAGTGCTGTCCAGGACGAGCGTCTCGTGGCCAAGGCTGCACCCGTTGCCGGTGAACGCAGGGCACGGGTTGGTGTTGCTGTTCGACACGGTGACGGCCACCGGGATGGCCGTCACCAGGCCCCATGGGCCGTTGCAGCCGCTGGCAGTTTCGCTCGCGTAGACGTTGTAGGAGGTAGCCCCGGGAACGTTACTGACCTGGACCTGGACCACCTCGCCGGCGTGCACATGTACGGCCTGGCAGGCGGAGGGTGCGCTCTCGCGGCGATAGCTCACTCCTCCGTAGGAATCGGTACGCACGGACGTGACCACAATCCCCCAGTTACCGGACTCGATTGGGTTGGGGGCACCCACGTTGCTGACCAGCATCGAGCCGGCGCAGTTCACTCCGTTCGTGTTCCAGAACTGGTTGGCGGAGACGTGGCGGACGTTCGCGACCGTCGGTTCGTCCGGCGGCTTCAGCTCATTGCTCACGAAGTCCGCGCTGTTCGTATAGCCGGCCTGCCACGCGTAGACCCCGCCGCTCAGAAACCAGCAATGTCCACCATTGAAGTTGGGATTGGCCGAATACGTCCCTGGCAGCAGAACAACTGTGCTTCCAGGCGCTCCCCGGCTGCCGCCCACCACCGTGGGTGCCGGGAAACCTGGATCGGCCAGTTGATACCCGGGCCGGATTGCGCCCGCCACATCTGGGAAGGTGCATGGAGCGGCCAGCCCACTGGGAAAGCAGGCGGTCGTTGCCCCAGGCACGGAGGCCTGGCACCTGGCGTAGATGTCGGCGCTGACGCGAACGCTGCCGGCCGCGACGGATATCGCGCCATTGGAAACCAGGTCGCCCTGAATGGCCAGGGTGCCGGTGCCGTTGACGGTCACCGCGTTGCCGCCGGTCCCCCCGCAACCGGCGGGCGCGAGCGCACCGACGGTAGGGGTGTTCAGGAGGTTGTTCACGCCGCCCGTGGATGAGCTCGCGATCGTCGGGTTGGATCCGCTCGTGAGAATCCTGCCGAAGTTCAGCTGGAGCGTTCGGCTCGCGCTCATTCGAAACTGGCTACCCTGGGGGCCGAGACCGGAGACGACCTGGGTCAAGGCGGTGCCGTCTGAATAGGAGCATGTGATCGTCAGCGGCGACGCGCCCGGGGAGCCGTAGCCGGGGGAGCATGACGGCGACGTGTACAGGCGGAGGTTGGTGCCGAAGATCGCCGTCGCCGCCTGCTCGGCGGTGCTGTAGCTGCCCGTCTGCTGAAAAGTGTCGGCCGCCGAAAGCGCAGCGGCGTCGATAGCCGCTTGAAGATCACGCCGCAGCGCGTACGCGCGCGAGCCGTCGATCGCGAGCGCCGCCATCCCGACCACGACCGCCAGCATGATGGCGATCAGGACGATCGCCTGTCCACGCTCGGAGCGGCGCCGCGCGCATGGGCCTCGCATCGCGGCTCAGTACTCCGTCCTGAAGATCGCGGCGGCGGTGATCACGATGTGGTTGGCCGTCGCCTGGGCAACGACGGGAGTGATGAGGACGAGGTTGAAGCGAAGGGTGACCTGGAGCTGTGCGTTGCCTCCCGCCGGGTTGATGGCGCTGCACGGTCCGCTCGCCGAGGCGGCATTCTCGCCTCCTGGCGCATTGTCAGGTGGCGTGGTCTCGACCGTCGGGGGTGGGTTCGGCTCTGTCACGTACAACCAGGCCGTGTTGGCAGGAGGGGTGGCGGATGTGACCGGCCCCTGTGGACACGGTTCGCTGACCGGGATCCCGATCAGCTGGGCTGTCACCGTGGCCAGCACGTCTGAGTTCCTCGGCAGCTGGTTCGACGCGCGGACAGCGGTGCGGGCGCCTTCTCGCGCAGCGTGATTCAAGGTGTCGTAGTAGAAGATCGCCCGCCCGATGTCGAGGATGCCGAAAAGCAGGAGAAGCAACACCGGCGAGATGAGAGCGAACTCGATCAGGGCCTGCGAGCGCTGGCCGCCGCCGCGCTTCATCCTCTGCCCTGCACGGTCATGTGCTCGTTGGCGGCGAGGCGGAACAGGCCGAACTGGCTGCTGATGATGGGTGTCAGCGGGCCGTATTCGTACAGCACGATCACGTTCACGTCGAGCTGGGACTGGTTCGCCGCCGGGCTGGTGAAGTCGAGGCCGGGCGTGTTGTTGTAGCAGATGTAAAGCCACGACTGGTTGGCCGCCGCCGGGTACGCCGAGCTCACGAACGGCGGGTTGTGAAAAGGGTTGCTGTCGGTGGTCGCCGGGCAGGTCGTGGTGGGGTTCTTGAGCACCGAAGCCGGGAGCGAGATCGTGGCCAGCTCGGAGTCCACGGTGGCCTTGATCTGGGCGTCGTCGAGATAGGGATGCGACTGGGTCGGGGCGTTGAACCAGGCTCCGTGGCGTGCCCCTTCGCGGGCCGCATTGGACAGCGTCTCGCTGATGAATTCCGCATGGCCGATGTCCACCAGACCGCCCACCAGCAGCAAGAGCACGACGGAAGAGAGGGCAAACTCGACCATCGACTGGCCGTGCTGGCGTGCCCTTCGGGGTCGGTAGGTCGGGTTAGGGGGGCGCGGCACCGGGATATCTTGCCTATGATGGGTCGGCTGTGCGGAATTTGACCGGCCTTACGTCACGAAGGCCGTTCACTCTGCTGGGCATCCTGCTGGCTCTTCTCGTGATCGTGGCTTTCGTGCTCGTAGCTCTGAACGCCCAGCAGGCAGGCAGCAGTCCCCAAAAGACCATCGTGGTCACCACCAGGGATCTGCCGCCGCGGATCCCGATCGACGCCGGCTTCCTGGCTCTCAAGACGATCCCGGTCCCGGCGAACTACCCGGACGTGTACTTCACCCAGGTCAAAGACGTCGCCGGCACGATCCCCCT
>DATLUC010000014.1:0-19106 GCA_035533335.1 Candidatus Baltobacterales bacterium | reverse complement strand
ATGTTCGCCGGCAGCCCGCCGAGCGAATGCCAGGCAGCGAGCTCGAGCGTGTACGCGACGTCCAGGACAGGCGGCACTTCACCGCGCGCCAGGCGGACGGCTTCCTGAGCGCCCTGGAGCGCCTCGGCGACGGTGCCGGCGTCAAGGGTCGGAGCCGCCAGCAGCGGGGTGATCCGCTCGAGCAAGGTCAGCCGATTTGAGGCAAGCTCTGCGGCGAGGTGGTCGTGGATGGACAGTGCCACGCGCACGGCTTGCGAGGTGGCTTCTATGTCTTCTGCGTGCTGGCGACGCTCGGCCTCGGCGATCGCGCCGTCGAGGATCGACTCCCGCAGGCGAGCGCTAACGAACCGCTGCGGGGCCGCCGCGAGGCGCGCTTCGGCTGCCTGAACTTCGGGCGACGTGGTGGCGATGGTGTTCATGGTTACTCCTTCAATTTGTGTTGGGCGTGGGGCGGCCGTCGGGAAGAGTCGCGCCCCACTTGGCGGCCATCGGACTTCCGGCGGGCCGGTACGCGGGTAGGCCAGGTGGCAACGCCCGGCCCTGCACGGTGCTGTCGTCGGTGCGGACGAGCGTTAAGGAGCCGCCAGGGCCGGGCGTGACCGTCAGCCTGCCCGGCCTTGGACGTGACGACGCGGCAGCTTTACTCACCGCCTCGACCAGGTCCTGCTTCAGTTCGGCCGCCTGCATCCTGGCATAGGCGGCCGAGGTGAGTTGCATTCTCACATCCCAGCCGCCGGCAGCATTGGCGGTGATATCGGCGTCGACCAGGGCGCTTTCAAGGTGAACGCCGATGTCGCCGAAGGTCTCGGCGAGACGTGCGACGTCGGCGGCCGGATCCGGTGCACCCATTTCCGCCAGGGCCCGAGTAAGCCCCTTCAGCGTCGTCGATTCGCGACCTACTTCAATCATGCGTGCTCCTTCAAATGAGAATCCGGCCGAACCAGCACGGTCGTGATGACCGACCCCGAGCTCGTGCGCGAAACGAGCAGCACGACACCCGGGCGGTCCGCCGACTCGACGTACTGCTCGCCCGCGAACCACGAGCCGGTAACCCAGTCCGGCTTCTGGGCCAGCACGCGACCGGCGGTGAGGGCGTTCAGAATTTGGGTTTCCGCCTGGCCTTCCGAGGCACCTATCTCGACGCGCTCGGACCAGCGCGCAATCGCGTGCGGGCTCACGCTCACGCCGTCGACCGCGTACTCGAGAGTCATGGCGCGCATCCCCCTACTGAGTCCGATGTGTGTGAGAGGCAGCACGCGGCATGCGGCGAGTGTTTGGGAAATCGGCCAGATCTTCGGGCGGACGCCTACCTTCGGGTTTACTACCCGCCGCTTTTGATCTCATGGCGAGCCCTACCTGAGATCGCATGCTCACGCCAATGCTCACAGCGGCGCGCTTGGTGGCCAGGCGGCGCGAAAGGAGGCTCAGGCCGGTCACCGGACCACCTGCACGAGCTCATCAGGGTCGAAGGCGTGCTCAACCTCGTCCTGCTCTTCGTCGAGGTCCGGTTCTTGCATCAGAGCGTCCCCGTAGTCGTCCTGCTGTACCCCTGATACACCTGATACACCTGAAACAAAGGAGACGGAGGAAACAGTGGAAACGGGAGATACGCTGAGATCGAGCGAGCTCTGCTCCGTTTCAGGCGTTTCAGGCGTTCGCGGGTTATAGGCGTATCGGGCCTTACCCTCGACGAGGATCTGGCTGGCACTGCCCATCCGCCAGCAGAGCACCCTGGCCGACTCATACGACCGGCCGAGAGCCAGTGAAATTTCCTTGACGCCGAGGGCGTGGCCGGCTTGGCGGAGGACCCTGACGACGGCCAGGCGCTCCTCGCTCAGTTCGTCGCCGAGCAGCGTCCAGCGGCAGCGACCCGGGTCGAAGCGCAGCCCGATCTCAGCCTCCTCGACGTCGCGGCCGGTGACGAAGAGCACAGCGTCGCGGTGGGCTCGCTCACGACGCAGGATCAGGATGGTGTCGGCGGCGCCGGCAAGGCCCTGTGTTCCGCTGATCGTTTCGAGCGGATCGTCGCTGCCCATCTTCCTCGTGTGGTGCGCGACGCCGATCGCGAGCTCGTAGCGCCCAGCGATGTCCTGCAGGCCGGCGATCCCGCTGTAATCGTCCTGGTAAAGGGTGCCGTTGCGACTTCCCGCCGGCCGGATGCGTGCCCAGGTGTCGAACCACATCACGCCGCCGCGGTGCTTCTTGCCCCAGGCTTCAGCCCACTCCAATCCGCCCTGGTCCATGCGCGGCCAGGTCGTCGCGATGGATAGGCGATCCGGACAAGGCGCGCCCTCCAGCTGCAGCTCGAGTCGGCTCTTGATTCTCCGCGGCGTGTCCTCGAGCAGCGCGAGAAGAACGTCTTTCCCGGCGACCTGGATGCGGCCAAGGGCTCGCCCGCCGGCGGCACATGCGATTCCGAGCTCCTCGATCAGCGACGTCTTGCCGAGCTTGGGCCGGCCGGCAAGGATGGTGAGTCCTGCGGGCTGGATCTTCGGAACCGCCCACTTCAGGTCAGGGAGCTCGCGTGCCATCAGCTCCGTCGCTTTCATGAATGTCGGACCAGTCGCAGCTGGCGGCGTCCTCCGGGTAGTCGCTGCCGGCGTTGCACCGTTCGTGCTTGCTGCCGGCGAGCCATTCGCGGGGGTGTGCCGGAGGTCTGCAGCTGAGGCCACGCCTTTCGTCTCGTGGCCGAGGTGCGCAGTGGCGGCGAGCTTTCGGTCGAGCTCCGAGCGGTCGGGTGCTGTCACGCGACTGCTCCCCGCCTTATCACCGCGAGGATCCGGGCGCAGGCCTGCTGCAGCTGCTCCGGCGTCGTCTTCGGTGGAGGCCCGAGTCGCAGCCGAAACAGGATGTTGTGCTGCGCTCGGCGAGCCAACTGCTCGAGGTGTTCAGGGGGAATGTTGCTGGGACGCGTGGAAGATTGGTCCTGCATCGGATTAGCCGGCTTTCCCCTCCTCAATCAGCAGCAGCTTGGCGAGGGCGGCTTTTGGAATCCGTCGACACGTCTCGGTCAGCTGGACCGTTGGAACGCGACCACTCCTGACGGCGGAGGTCATGAGGTTTTTTCCGATACCAAGAACCCGAGCGGCCGCGGTGAACGTCATCAGCTCGGGCGCCTCGGCGAGAGTCAGGCGTCGCGTCACGCGCCGACCTCCTCGAGGACCGCGCCCCAGGCGAGGACCTGGTCACGAGCCAGTTCGGCGAGCGCAGCTATCCGAGCGGCCTCACGCGACTGGAGGATTCTGACGATGGCCAAGCGGTAGCGCTCCACCGTGAGCCGATCCACAGAGTCGCGCTGCTCGAGGCGCGTGATGAACGCGGGATGTCGACCGAAGTCCTCGGCAATCTCCTGGCCCTGCACGGTGACCACCAAACGCTCGGCTCTCAACTCCCGCCCGGTCATGTCGCACGCAACTTACCAAGGCAGTCATTGCAAACACAAGTAACGTAGTCGCTTGCGCGCGTCTACAAAACCCTATACAATTGCTGCCATGCGAGCCAAACTCAAAGGTGAAGCGCAGTTCAGGGACAAGCTGGGCAAACAGGTCCGAGACCTGCGGGAGGAGCAGCAGCCCGCTTGGTCGCAGTCAGACCTAGCGGCTCGCCTCCGCGCTGGGACCACCAAGATGCGCGTCTACCGGATCGAGCAGGGCGAGGTGCCGACGACCCTCGGCCTTATTGAGGAGCTGGCCGCCGCCTTCGACCTGAAGCCGATCGAATTCCTAGCCCCGATCCTCGGTGCCGACGATGCGAAGGCCCTCCAAGAGGCGGCACTGCAGCGCCTGCATAAAGAAATGGCGGCTGTGTTCACGAGGATGCGGGAGCGGTTCTTCGAATCGTTTAAGCGGCGGACGCTTGTGGACTTCCTCGGCCTGGCCGCGCGGGCCGGCATGGTAATGCGTGACGAGGAGCTGGCGGTAGTCGGGAAGATGCTGTCGGGCTGGATCGAGCCCGGGCTTCAAAGATCTGTGGAGGACGTCTTCCATGAACTCGACAAGGAGAACAAGAAATGAGACAAGGTCGAACGTTCAAGAGGTGCACACACTGCGGAGGTCGGATCGCCGACCGTCGCTGCGCGAAGTGTGGGAGCGACTCATTCACGTGGGCCTACGCGGTTGACGTCGCGCCGAAGGGTGCGCCGCGAATGCAGAAGACGAAGGCCGGCTTCGCAACGAAGGCCGCGGCCGTCGAGGCGATCGCCAACCTGCAGACCGAGAAGCGCGACGGGACCTACATCGAGCCGAGCAAGCAAACCGTCGCGATGTACCTCGAGCAGTGGCTCGCCGGCGCCAAGGGATCCAGCATCCGGACGTCGACGTGGAAGAGCTACGAGGTCATCATGCGCACGCACGTGGTGCCCGAGCTCGGCGCCGCCCTACTGCAGCAGCTCACCCGCGACCAGGTTCGCGCGATGTATGCGAAGGTCAGCGCGAAAGGCCGCTCGCCGAAGACCGTGCACAACACGCACTTGGCGCTGCGCAAGGCCTTCGCGGATGCGGTCGACGGAGGCCTGCTGCGGGCAAACCCGGCTGAGCGCGGACACAAGCTTTCGGGTGACCGACCCGAAATGCAGACCTGGTCGGCTGCTGAGGTTCGTCTCTTCCTCGAGCGCAGCGACGCCGACGACAACCTGCCGCTGTGGCGCCTCGCGCTGCAGACGGGCATGCGCCGCGGCGAGCTGCTCGGCCTGCGATGGCAGGATGTCGACCTCGAGGCCGGCCGCCTGTCAGTCCGTCAGCAGCTGGTCCGCGCTGACGACCAGGTGGTGTTCGGTCCGCCCAAGACGAAGGCCGGCCGCCGGTCGATCTCTCTGGACGCTGGCACCGTGACCGCTCTGCGCGCGCACAAGCTGCGACAGTCTCCCCTTTCCGCGAGCAAGCACGACCTGGTGTTCGCCCGCGCGGACGGACGGCCGCATGATCCGGACGTGATCACGCAGCAGTTCGAGTCAGCGATCCGCCGCGCCGGCGTGAAGCGGATCCGGCTGCACGACTGCCGGCACACACATGCTTCGCTGCTGCTCGAGGCTGGGATCCACCCGAAGGTCGTCCAGGAGCGCCTAGGTCACAGCTCCGTGATGGTCACGCTCGACCGCTATTCGCACGTGGTGCCCAACATGCAGGCGGACGCGGCCGCGCGGATCGGGATGGTGGTCGACGGGGTCTAGCTCTCCGTCCGTGAGCATTCCGTGAGCATTCGGCCAGAAAAAGAGGAAGGGCACCCACTGCGGGTGCCCTTTTCGTATTCGGATTTTGGTTGCGGAGCTTGGATTCGAACCAAGGACCTTCGGGTTATGAGCCCGACGAGCTGCCGCTGCTCCACTCCGCGCCCGAATTATACCGCCGGGCTTGCGACCGGCCTTTCAGCTCAGTGGGGCTTCGCCGATGGTGTGGGCGAGGGTTTCGCGGATGGACGGGCCGTGGGGCTCGGCGTGGGGACCGGCGCGACCAGGTACAGGCGCTCGTTGGGACGGGTGTATCCGTTCAGCCTGGCCTGCTCCTCGTCAGCGGCGCCCGAGGTGATGGCCTGCACATCCTTGCGGTAACCCTGGTTTTGCGCGGCGAGCTGCGCGTTCTGGGTGCGCAGATCGGCGACCTGCTGGCTCAGCTTGTGGCCGATGTAGGCCTCTTGCGCGAAAGCGACGCCGGCCCAGACGACTCCGACGCATACTGCGGCGGCCAGGACGGCATGGCGCACGCCGAACGCGTTCGTGTGCAGGGTGCCCGCGGCAACGGTGGCTTTGCTCTGTCTCATGCTGGATCGTTGGCTTGAACGGGAGACCGGGGTTCGGACTATAGCAAAGGGGACGACGCCTGGCTTTTGCTAACGAGTTTCGTCCCAGCGCCTGGCGATCTCTTGCGCGTCCAGGTCGCGAAAGCTCACGCCATCTTTGCGCAGCGCCGCCTCCGCCTCCGCGAATCGATCGCGGAATCGCCGGCCTGCTGCGCGAAGCGCGTCCTCCGGGTTGACCTTGAGGGTGCGCGACAGCGAGACGAGCGCGAACAGCAGGTCCCCCATCTGGTCGAAAGCGGCTACGGCGTCAGGCGACTCGGCCAGCTCACGCGCCTCCTCGGCGACGGATTCGGCGGCCTGCACCGGCGACTCGAAATCGAAACCCACGCGGGCCGCACGCTTCTGCAGGCCGAGCGTCCACGCCAGCGCGGGCAGGGTTGCCGGCACGCGGTCGACGACTGATTCTTCGCGCCCTTCCTGGCGCGCCTCGTGGATCTTCTGGTGCTCCCAGTTGCGAAGAACCTCGTCGGCGTTGGCGACCGAAACGTCGCCGAAAACATGGGGATGCCGCTTCACCATCTTTGCCGCGACCGCCTCCGAAACCCGGCTCGCGTCGAACCTGCCCTGCTCCGCGGCGATCTCCGCGTGCATCGCGACCTGCAGCAAGACATCGCCCAGCTCTTCCAGCATCTTTCCGTCGTCGCCTGAATCGATGGCTTCGAGGAGCTCATAGGTCTCCTCGAGGAGATATGGCCGCAGCGACTCGTGAGTCTGCTCGCGGTCCCACGGGCAGCCGCCGGGCGCTCGCAGCTTGGCCACAACCTCGAAGATTGCCGCGACCCCTGGCGAATACGGCCGCTGCGCGTCTTTGTCCATCCCGCCTGATTCTCGCCTTTTCACGCCTGTGGCGACACCGCGAGGGCGCGACCCGCCTCGTACAGCGCCAGCATCTCGTCCAGCAGCTGCAGCAGCGGTGACTTCCAGTCTTCGCCCTGCCGTCTCATCTTCAGGCGGTTGGGTGCGACCGTGATGCGCCCGGGCAGCCGTTTCATCAACTCTTCGACGTCGAGGAACCGCTCCGGGTCGACGCGGATCACGATGTCGTGGCCTTCGGCGACGACGCCGCGCAACCCCATGCGCTGTCCTTTCAGCTTCACCCGCAAAGAGAACGCCAGGTTGTCGAGCTGAGCCGGACCCGGACCGTATCGGTCCTCCAGCGATCGCAACACCGACTCGAGCTCTTCCTCATCCTCCGTCGCGGCCAGCTGCCGGTAGGCGGCCAACCTCAGCTTTTCGTCGCGGATGTATGAACGCGGGATGAAATGGTCGAGCGGCAGGTCGAGGTTCATCTCCTGCGTCGACAGAACGTCTCCGACGACGGTCTCTTCCGCACCGGAGCGAAGCTTCGACACGGCTCCCTGGAGCATTTGCAGGTACATCTCAAAGCCGACCGCCGCGATCGCCCCGTGCTGCTCGGTGCCCAGGAGATTGCCGGCGCCCCGGATCTCGAGGTCGCGCAGCGCGATCTTGAAGCCCTGGCCCAGCTCGTGCAGCCCCGAGATGACGTCGAGCCTCTTGTCCGCCTGCTCGGTCAGCGAACGGCGCGGGTCATAAAGAAAGTAGGCGTAGGCGCGACGACCCGAGCGGCCGACGCGGCCTCTCAGCTGGTACAGCTGCGCGAGACCGAAGCGGTCGGAGCGCTCGACGATGATCGTGTTGACGTTGGGGATGTCCAGCCCCGATTCGATGATGGTGGTGCAGACGAGGACGTCGAACTTGGCCGACTCGAACTCCACCATCACGTGCGCCAGCTCGTCCTCGCCCATCTGGCCGTGTCCGACCGCCACGCGCGCCTGCGGAACCAGGTCCTGGATGCGCTGCGCGGCCTTCTGGATGGTCCGCACTCGGTTGTGCACGTAATAGACCTGCCCTCCGCGCTGAAGCTCCCGGACGATCGCCTCTTTGACCAGCTCGTCGTCGTCCGCCGTGACGTAGGTCTTGATGGGCTGGCGTTCTTCGGGCGGGGTCTGGATCACGCTCATGTCCCGGATGCCGCCGACCGCCATGTGCAGGGTGCGCGGGATCGGCGTCGCGGAAAGGGAGAGCACGTCGAGCTGCGTGCGCAGCTTCTTCAGCCTCTCCTTCTGCATGACCCCGAACCTGTGCTCCTCGTCAACCACCAGGAGGCCGAGACGCTTGAACCGCACGTCCCGCTGCAGGAGGCGGTGGGTGCCGACCACGATGTCCACCGTGCCGGCCTTGATGCCCTCGATGGTGCGCGTCTGGGTCTCGTCGTCGACGAACCGAGACAGCATCTCGACCACCACCGGGAAGTTCTTCAGCCGTTCGCGGAAGACGTGGAAGTGCTGCTGCGCGAGCACGGTGGTCGGCGCGAGGACCGCAACCTGCTTTCCACTCATGGCGGCCTTGAACGCGGCCCGCAAGGCAAGCTCCGTCTTGCCGAAACCCACGTCGCCGCAGAGAAGGCGGTCCATCGGCCGGTCCGACTCCATGTCGGCCTTGATCTCGGCCAGCGCCGCGAGCTGGTCGGGGGTCTCCTCGAATGGAAAGGACGATTCGAGCTCTTGCTGCCACGAGTTGTCGGGCGCGAAGGCGATGCCCGGCCTCGCCTCTCGCATCGAATAGATCTTCAAGAGCTCCTCGGCCACGTCCTGGACCTCCTTTCGCGCGCGGCCGCGAGCGCGGGTCCAGTCGGACGTCCCGAGACGGTGCAGCGCCGGCTGGCCCTCGCCACCCAGGTACTTCTGCACGCGATCGAGGTTCTCGACCGGGACGAACAGCCGGTCGCCCTCCGCGTACTCGAGCTCCAGGTATTCGCGGTGGGCGCCCTCGCTTTCGATCAGCCGCATCCCCTTGAAACGGGAGATGCCGTGGTCGACATGGACCACGAGCTCGTCGGGCGAGAAGTCCAGCGTGAACTCCCGCGTGAGGTCGGAGGCGCGCGTACGGCTCGTGCGGCGGCCTCGCGACGGACGCCGCAACCGCCCGAACAGCTCGGCATCGGTGGCCAGGTGGAACCCGATCGCCGCCTGCGAGCAGCCGGCGGTCACGTCGATGTCGGCGCGAGCGAGCGCTGGACCCAGCTCGAGGTCCAGGTCGAGGTCGAGCTCCTTGAGGGGAGCCGTCACCCCGCCTTCGTCCAGCAGTGCGCGGAGCCGCTCTCCCTGTTCGGTGGCGAAGACTACGGCCGCAGACTCGCTGAGGCCGGCCAGCTCGGCCGCCGCGCGCGGGCGGCCGACCAGCGGTTCCGCCGGGGACCAGCCGAGGTCGGTGGCTCCACGCTCGGACTCGCCGGCGGAGACCACCAGCCGGGCATGCGCGGACAGGTCGACCAGCCGGTCGGCGACGACGATGGGAAGGGCGAAGCCCTTCGGCAGCTCTCCCCCACCCGACTCCGCCGCCGCGAGCATGGCCGTCTCCTCCTGGACCGTCCTGGCATCGACGAGCTGCTTGTCCGGCTCGAAGTCGACGATCACGACGCCGGCCGGCAGGTGGTCCAGCAAGGAAGGCTGCGACGGGTCGAGGTAGGCGGCGTAGAAGTCCACGCCAGGGAAAGCGGCGCCCGCCTCGAGGCGCACCAGCTCGTCTTCCCACTCCGAGCTAACGTCGCCGCGCAGGCTCTGCATGGAAACGGATTCGCGCAGCCGCCGTACCGCGGCGGCCCCGCGCTCCGGACCCAGCAGGAGCTCGCGGCCGGTCCTGATCGAGACCGCGGGGACGGCCATGACCGACCGCTGGTTCTCGGGGTCGAACAGGCGGAGCGTCTCGATCAGATCGCCCGACCACTCCGCGCGCACGGGTGAATCGGCGGCCGCCGGAAAGACGTCGAGGATGCCGCCTCGCAGCGAGAACTGGCCGCGGGCCTCGACCAGCGGTTCCCGGGTGTAACCCAACTCGACCAGGCGCGCCGCGACGGCGATCGGATCCGGGCCACTGCCCGGCGCCAGGAGCACCGTCCCGTCGGCGAGGTCTCGAGGCGACAGCGTCTGGCGGGTGCAGGCACGGCGCGAGGAGACGATCACGCAAGGCTCGTCGGCCGCGCGGGCGAGGGCACTCAAGGCCTCGAGCCGCTTGTTGACGGCCTCGTCGAAGGCCGGCGGGCGGTCCAGGAAAGAGACTGCGACCTCCGCGAACACGTGGGTCGGCGGAACCACGGCCAACCACGGCCTCAGCTCGTCTGCGAATCGCTCCGGGGCCGGCGCCATCACCAGCAGCGATCGCCCACGCTCGTCGCACGATCGGGCGACCGCGCCCGCCACGACCGGCCACGCCGCGCGCGGCAGCCGCGCGACCTGCAGCTCGGCGCCGCTCCCGCCACCGTCCAGCCACCGCCGCAGCCTGGGCGAGGCGTCGATCGTGGCCTGCCACAGGGCCGTCATGGCAGCTCCTCGCAGCCCAGCGCTCCGGCGCGGTTGAAGCGGTCCATCGCCCGCTCGACGCCCGACTCGAGTGCGACCTCCAACGCGGTTGCCACGCCGTCGATCACGTTGGGCAGGCGCTCAGCCTCGGCCTTGGTGAAGCGGCCGAGGACGTAATGCCGGCCGGGCTGGGAGCCTTTGCGGGCGGGCTTGCCGATCCCCACTCGAAAACGGACGAAGTCGTCGGTGCCCAGCGAGCCGATCACCGACAGCACCCCGTTATGGCCCGCGCCCGAGCCACCTCGGCGGACGCGCATGCGGCACAGCGGCAGGTCGAGCTCGTCGTACACGACCCACACCTGCTGTGGCGCCACACCGATGTCGCGCACCGCTTTCGCCACCGCCTGGCCGGACAGGTTCATGTAGGTCTGCGGCATCACCAGCCAAAGGCTCTTCTCGTCCGAGCGGCCGACCAGCGACTGCCAGCGCTTGCGGTCGACCTTCACGCCAAGGCGCCGCGCCAGCTCCCGGACGCACGCGAAGCCCAGGTTGTGACGCGTGTCGGCGTACTCGGCGTCGGGGTTGCCGAGGCCGACGATCAGCCGCTCCTGTCCAACCGGTTCCTGGTCCATCGACTCCTTCCGCGTAGACGCAATAAGGCCCGCGGCGAGCGCCGCAGACCATGGAGGCGATGCCTCCGCCGTCGAGTCTACCCAGTCACAGCCGTCCCGAAGCAAGCCGCACGCGGGAAAGCTCCAGAGCCTCGACGGTGAGCCGCGACATCTCCCTGCGCTCTCGAAAGGAGGCGTGGTCCCAACCGAGCAGGTGAAGCAGCCCGTGGACGCAGAGGAGGGCCAGCTCCGTGGTCGGCGGGTGGCTGTGCTCACCCGACTGGCGAACGACCGCCGGCCAGGAGATGGCGATGTCTCCGAGATGCTCGCCCGAGCCCGTGAAAGACAGCACGTCCGTGGCATGGTCCTCGCCGGCGTACGAGCGGTTCAACCGTTTCAGCTCGAGGTCGGTCGTGAGCCTGACGGCGACGGTGCACGGGCCTGTGCCCAGGCGAGCGGCGATTTCAGGAACGGTCGCCGCGCGCGTCAGCACCTGCCGGATGAAGGCCGGCGGCGCCGGCGCGCGCACTGCCTTGACAACCTCGACCTCCAACGCTGCCTGCTCAGCCACTCGATGCAAGGTAAACCCGCTACAGTCTCGCTCGGTGCGGATTCTTGTCACCGGAGGCGCCGGCTTCATCGGTTCGAACGTCGTCGACGCGTACGTCGCCGCCGGTCACGAGGTCGCGGTGCTGGACAACTTCAGCACCGGCCGGCAGGAAAACGTCAATGACGCGGCGCAACTCCACCGCGTCGACTTGCGTGACCAGCCGGAGGTGCAGAAGGCGGTGGCCGCCTTCCGTCCCGAAGTCGTCAACCACCATGCCGCCCAGTCTGAGGTGCCGAAGTCGGTGGCCGACCCGGCCTATGACGCGCACGTCAACATCATCGGAGGCTTGAACCTTCTGAAGGCGTGCGTCGACAACGGCGTAAAAAAGGTGATCTTCAGCTCGACGGGCGGAGCGCTCTACGGCGAGCCGGACATCGTTCCCGCCGCCGAGGATCACCCGGTGCGTCCGCTCTCGCCATATGGAACGAGCAAGTTCGCGTTCGAGCAGTACCTGGGCACTTTCCAGAGGACCTTCGGCCTCCCCTACACCGTGCTCCGCTACGCCAACATCTACGGTGCTCGCCAGGACTTCGCCGCAGAAGAAGGCCGCGTCGTCGCAATCTTCGCGAGCCGGATGCTTGAAGGGCGCCCGGTCACTATCGACGGCGACGGGGAGCAGTCACGCGACATGCTCCACGTGGGCGACGTGGCCGCGGCCAACCTTGCTGCTCTCGACCAAGGCGCGGGCGGCACGTTCCACGTGAGCACCGGCATCGCCGTCACCGTCAACGACCTGTACCGCAAGATCGCCCTGTTGACCGATTACCAGCACGAGCCGAAGTTCGGTCCTGCCCGCAAGGGCGACGTCTACCGGATCGCGCTCGACAACGCCCGGGCCAAGGAAGGGCTTGGCTGGGAGCCGCAGGTCTCGCTCGAGGAAGGCCTCAGCCTGACGGTGGACTACTTCCGTGAGCAGGTGAAGCAAGCGTGACCAACGCGCTCGTCTTCCTTCACGGATACGGGGCTCGCGCACTGGTAGCCTTCGCGGTCCTCCTCGGCATCTGGGGCACCTACGCGTATTTCCGCAACCAGAAGCTCAGCGGCGGGTTTCGTTCGAGCTACCTGCTCATGGCGGGGCTGACCGCGCTGCAGGGCCTGATCGGCCTGGTGACCCTGGCTTTAGGCCAGAGGCCGACCGAGCTGCTCCACATCGTGTACGGCGTGTTCGCTGTCCTGTTCCTGCCGGGCGCTTACCTCTATGCGCACGGAGGCAGCCAGCGGCGCGAGACGGTGATCCTCGCCGGCGCCTGTTGGGTCGTGAGCATCGCCTTCATCCGGGGTATCTTCACAGGCTGACCTTCTTTCGATTGGAAGCGAGAGAGCGCCCGATGCGGCGACCCAATCGACGCGCCGCTCCCGCGCTCGCGTAGAGCACGATGCAGACCATGGCAACGATTGAGACCATATCGCCGAACCATTCTTGAGGCGATCGAACGAAACGAAACTCGACCACAGCCGGGTAAGAGGTGCTTTTCGCTAGCGGCACATACATGAAGTCGGGGCCGGCCGGAACTATGCTTGCGGGCCGCCCGTTGACCGTCACTTGCCAGTTGGAGACCCCAGTCTCCTTCATTAGTACCCCGCTCGCGGGGCCCAGGACAGTGATCCGCCTCTGCTGAGGACTCACAAATTCAGTGCTGAATAAGGGATCGGCAGCGCTGCTGGGAGCGCTCCAGGCGATCGCCTGCGCCAACAGCTTGGACTCCTGTTGGTTCTGGGTGCTCTGAGCGTGGTACGGAAGATTCATTCCGCTCCACACCACGCGACCATTCCCTAGAGCTCCCGCAACCATCAGCGGACGGCCGCCGCTCATCAGAACCGGATAGCCCCACGATGTGATGTCGGTTGACGGGATGTAGGACACGCCCCATGGCCCTCCCTGATAAACGGCAGGCGCAAAGCCGCTCAGATCGACGCCTGCCGTGATCGCGGTCCCCATATCTTGCAGATTCCAACTCGGGCCGATCGCTGTCCGAGAAACGCGTGTTCCGGGAATCGGGGCCGGTGGCGAATCCGAATTCGCAAGCGTTGAGTTGCCCGCCTCGATGTAAGCGCTACCGCCCGCGCTCAGGTATTGGGCAAGGACCGCGAAGGCTTTGGCTTGATCACGGACCTTATACCCGTAAAGGATCACTTCGCTGTATTGGGCTAGCTCCTTAGCCGAGTAGTCGTCCAGGAATTGCCCTCCGCGGATTGGGATCAAGGACCGGCTATCAAAACCCGACAGCGCAACCGCTCTGAGAATGAGCGAGTACGACGATGAGTCACCGATCACAAGCGCCGTCCGCGTTGACCTAGCAGACAGTATCGGGCCAGAGTTCGCGTACTCGAACGCGCGGGCCTCGGATGGCAGACCGGGGTTCAGCGGCTGATACAGATCGGGCCTCGCCTCGAAACGTTGGACGACGGCCGGATCAAGGCCGCCATACACCCACTTGACGCCATACCAGTCGAGCAGAAAGTCCGCCTCTTCGTAATTGGGGCGGCGACTCCAGACGGCTGTCTGCAGCCAGTACTGCCAGTCCGGTTGCACGACGCCCTGCTGTTGATAGCCGTCGGTTTGGGGAATGTCCGCCTGACTGTCGATCCAGCCGGACGGACCGTCGAAGTTGGTCGCGATTCGAAATTGACGTTCCGATGCGGTAACGGGTATCGCCGCCCGCATCTGGCTCATCAACGTGTTGTCGCCATTGACGACGCCCCTGGCCATGTCGACGGATGCCAACAACGAAAAAGCGAGCAGCGCCACGGTGGCTCCAACCACGACCGCGCGCGGCGGGCGCAGCCCGACCAATGCCAGCCCGATCAGAGCAGCCAGGAACCATGACGCGAAGAACAAACTTTGGCCAGGTTGGAAGCTATAGACAAAAGTTGCGTACGGCGCGGGCAATCCGTAGAACGCATACACGAGACACCCAGCCCCAGCGAGGCCGCATACGGCCATGAGCCCGCGGGCCAACGGCTCCGGCGGCAACCTGCGGGTTAGAAATGCCGCAAGCGGGACGCCGACGGCAAGAGGCAGCAGGAAGAATGGGAGCGATTCGAATTGACCCCCCCCCGGAGTTCCCGGAGCGAAAAGGGCGGTCAGTGGTAGGGCTGAGTACTCGCGTGTGAAAAGGGGGACCGCCGCCGGCCGCGAAAACGTATAGGCGTAAGGCAGATAGAAATATGTGACGAGCAGCCCTGTGGGAATCAGCAGCCTGATCGCCTCATAGATCCTTTTCGGACCGGTCGTCGGCAGGGCGACGATGAAGAGGACAGAGAACGCAAGTGCGATCGCCCCGACCAGAAGATGCGCGCTGAGCGTCGCCGCGAGCGACAAGACCATCGCGACGTAAGCGATCCGCGATCGCTTCACCTGATGCACGGTCGCGAAGAAGACGAACAGCGCCAGGAATGCCATCGCCAAGATGCGCGGGTAAAGGCCGCCCTCGATGATATAGACCCAATATCCGCTGCTGCTGACAAGCAACAGCGCAGCCACCACTGCGGCCCACCGGGTGCCTCCGGCAACGCGGACCAGGCCGTAGAGGGCGCCCCCAATCGCGATAAAGCTGATTGCCGCGATCAGGATGAGCGAGCCGCTTGTTGAGAGTCCCCCGAAGACGAGAATTCCGCCGACATAATGGAGGAGAGCTGGAAACGACCCCTCGGAATAGAACTGTCCCGCGTACCACTCGAAATTCCAATCGACGTTTGGGAAATAGTCGACCAGCAGCCTGATCTTGGACATATGTCCGAGTGCGTCGTAGCCCTTGGGAAATCCGACGAACGCCTGGTTGATGGTGCCGACCGCAATAGTTGTGAGTGCGATAAGGGCTACCGCGGCAGCATCTCCATGCTTGGACACCGCCGTTCGAACGGCGGTCAAAGACACCGTTCTACCGTCAAGCGGTCGCAGCTTGGGCAGGGAGCACCAGACGGAGGGTGGTTTGAAGGCCGAGCCTGACCCAGCGGTTCATGCGCTCGCTTCGAGCTCCGCCCGGGCCGGCGGCTCCAGGACCCAGCGCTGGACGAACAGCCAGAACGCGAATAAAAACAAGATCACCAGCAGTGTGCCGCCGTAGTCGTGAAAAAGGATCGCCGGAGTGACGCCGATCACGGCCGCAATCGCAGCCACCGCGGCGACGCGAAGGAGGTTGAGCAGCATGGTCGACGCCACGCCGATGCAGACGACCTGGACCCTGGCCTCCAGGGAGTGCCCGCCCCGCAGGCCGGAGATGAGGCTGATGGCGAAAAGAACCAGGCTCTGCCAGCCGATGCAGTTCCAGGAGATGAACAGGGTGTGCATCACGCCCCCGCGATCCCAGACCACGAGGTGACTGCCGGACGCCGCGGCGTGGATACCCGCGAGGCCCACCAGGCCCACGACCATGCGGGCCTCGACCGGGACGATCGCCTGCAGCGGGTTGTTCGCGCCCAGGCCCATCGCCCAGGTGGTGAGGAGGTCGTTGAAAGTAGTCACGAGCGGCAACAGCATCAACAGCGCGCACGCGAGCGCGATCAGCGTCATATTGATGCGCTCACCGTCGCGCGTTCTCACGATCGCCTCCTCACCAAGGCTGCGATCCGCCGTCGTGACGTGATCAGAGGGATGAGCGCCGCGAGGCCCGCGAACCCGACCAGCGACTCGGGGACCACGATGCTGGGCGGCACGACGCTGGTGTCCCCGACTCCCGCAATGCCGTCATAGACCATCGACGGCTTGCCGCCGGTTACATGGGTGAGGGTCACCGAGATGCATAGCGTACCGCCGGAAGGTATGACCATCGAGGCCTGGCTGGCGCTGGTGGTCACGGTCAGTGGGCTGGTCGGGTTGGTGCTGCCAGAGCCGTAAGCGGCCGTCCACGTCGAGCCCGCGTTGGGGACCTGCGCCGTGAACCCGGTGCAGCTGGCCGTCGCCGAGACCCCGGCGGCGACCGTAACGGTGTCGTTGGTGGAGCCCGAGCCGCCGGTCCAGCGCATCGTGAACGTCCATACCCCGGCCGCGACGTTCTGCGGCCCCGAGAGGTTCGCGAAGGCCCACACCGTGGTGACTCCTCCCGCCGCGGACTGGATCTGACAGCCCGTCATGCGCGTACCGATCGTCTGATCGAACGTCGAAGCCACGCATGCCGGCGCGGTGCCCGTGCCGTGCAGGTACAGCGGGTTGCCGGCAGCGCTCACCACCGGCGCGCGGCTTCCCAACCAGGCCAGGCTCCCGAACGCCCCGATCAGGGCGCCGACGAGCAGCCAGCCGAGCCAGCGTGACGGCAGCAACACGCCCCTCATGCCTGTAGGTTGTTTGGCCTGGCGCGGCGGTGGCGCGATCTTGCCGCCGGGTTTGCCGCGGCGCTGGATCCATCTACGGAGGAGCTGCAGGCGGCGAAGGTGATGCACCTCGTCGGTGACGTGCCCGGTCTTGGGCGTCCGAAACCACGGTCCTTCGTCCTTGCTGATCAAGCCCTTGAATGCCGCCCAACCCTGGAACGGCACCAGGGCGAACGACAACACGAGCGCCCCGAAAACCCCCTGCATGTCGCGAAGCGGCGCCTCTTCCAGGATCAGCCCGCCCAGGTTCATCAGCGGCAGGGCGAAGATGTTCGAGAACAGCAGCGACCATCCCAGCAGCGCGGTCCAACCGGGAACGTGTGCGTGGAAGACGACCTCGGAGATCAGCCAGCTCACCGAGCCGATGAGGAACAGTCCGGCCTGGAGGTAGTAGGTGGTGTCGAAAAGGAACTCGATCTTCTCCAGGGGCGAGACGAAGGGCGACTGCATGACCGGCAGAAACCACTTCCGGACGTTGTAGGTGTGACCCTCCGCCCAGCGCATGCGCTGCCTGGCGAGACGGGCGAACGTGCTCACGCACTCCGCCGGTGTCTCCGCCCACGGCGTGTAGACCACCTTGTAGCCGCGCGCGTAGAGCTTGAGCGTGAGCTCCCAGTCCTCCGTGATGCTCGTGCCCCAGCCGACTTCGCGAAGCACGTCCGCGCGGATCATGTAGGCGGTTCCGGCGATCATCTTCAACGCGCCCACCGCATCCTGGAAAGGCCGCTCGACCATGTAGCTGCCGGCGTATTCGGCGCGGACGGCCTCGGTCAGCCAGCTCTCGGACTTGTTCAATACGTGCCACTGGTAGCTCTGGACGGCAGCCACCTCGGCGCGCTTCTTGATCTGGCCCGGCTCCGACGGCGGCTCGGCGCGCCCGAACGCGGCCTCCATGCGGCGGTTCGATGTCCCGTCGCTGACGCGATAGAAGAGCGGCAGGAGCCTGTCGATGGAGTCGGGGAAGGGCACCGAGTCCGCGTCGAACACGACCACGTACTCGGTCCTGGGATCGGTGACTTTCAGCGCCTCGCGCAGCGCGCCGCCCTTGTATCCCTCGCGGCTGGTGCGGTGCAGGATCTTGAACCGATGGTTGCCCTCCCAACGCTGGAGGATCTGTACCGACTCGTCGGTCGAGTCGTCGACGACGACCACCTCGTACGCGGGATAGTCCAGTTGGTCGAGCGCCGTCAGCAAGCGCTCGATGACGCGCTTCTCGTTGTAGGCCGCGACGTGCACCGACACGAACGGGTGGTATCCGAGGTCGATGTGGTAGCCGTTCCCGTTGCCGTCGCCGTTGATTCGCGTCAGACCGGTGTCGTTGGTCGGACCCGGCTGCGGGCCGCCGTTGTGATTGCCGTTGCGGGGTTGCGCGGTGACCAGGGTGGTCAGCAGCACCATCACCGTGCTCAGGTAGTACTTGATGGCGTACGCAAAGAAGATCGCGCCCAGAAACAGCCCGGTGAACGCCAGGCCGTAGGCGACCCAGTCCGCGCCGCTGTGAATCTTGGACTGGGCGACCATGTCCGCGAATCCGCGAATGATCGCCACGATTGGAATCGCGCCGACGACGAACGCTGCGACGAGGATGGTGTTGAGGACGGCGCTCCAAAGGAGCGTCCCGCCTGCACTCGCCGGCCTGCCGTCGCCGCCGGGTGCGCCCTGCGCGCTCATCAGCAGCCCTCCGAATCGCGCGCGTCGAACGAAAGGGAGGCACTCAGTTCCTGGCCGTCGAAACGGCGGTGTCCGCCCGGGGTGACCCGGGCCGGGCGCAGCCGGCCCGTGCGGACGGCGCGGTTCAAGGTCGGCTGGCTGACCCCGAGCAGCCGGGCCGCCTCACCCGTGGTGAGCAGGCCCGTATGGCGGTGGTCGATCTCGAGGGTAGCCGCGAGGGCTTCGACGTCCTGGAGCCGGAAACGGCGGTGGCCGCCCGGGGTGACCAGCGCGGGCTTGAGCAGCCCGCCCGCGACGCAGCGCAAAACAGTCGCCTGGCTGATGCCAAGACGCCGCGCTGCATCCTTCGAACTGATCAAATCTTGCAAAACGTCTGCCGAAGCAACGCATGCTTAGCACGCCGGGGTCCCCTTAGAACTCAGGGGCTCCGAATTCCACGAGTGAGGCAGGCACTTCGTCGTCGAAAATGTTCATTAGTTGACCGGTTTGCTCGAGGATTCCGCGCCTAAAATTTGTTTCGCGCTGGCACGAGCGCAGACCTTCAGAAAGGAATAGAACGGGCGGAATCATCATCAGTTAGAACCTCACCCCCCGCAGCCAAGCTCGGAGCCGGTGTCGAGAAATCGCCCGGCCCGAGCCTTTTTTATGGGTTTTTGACCCGCTGAGCCCACTCGCGCACGGCATCGCGCCAGGGGCGCAGCGCCTCCACCCGGGTGGACGCCAGACAGCCGTTTAGCGGTCGCCGAGCCGGCGCCGCCAGCTGCTCGGTCGAGATCGGGTCGACCCCGGCGT